>NC_022997.1:348750-697500 GCF_000503895.1 Hyphomicrobium nitrativorans NL23 | reverse complement strand
GTCTCGATCCTCGTGGTGATTTTTGGCGCGGCCGACAAGCAAGAGACGGAGGACGGCCTCGTTCCCGCCTTGCAGCGCCTACGCGAAGGCACCGTCGCTCCGCCCCTCGAAGCGTTCCTGCGCCGCGACGACGGCTTGAAGTGGAGCGTGCCCAAAGTCGACAGGCTTCAGATCACGAGCGGCGCCAAGTCGACCCGCTTCGTCATTCACGAAACCTTGCGCCAGCGGCGCAGCGGCCGCGAATACATCTATGCCAAGCCTTACGTCCGCATCGTGGCCCGCCTCGCGCCCGTCCCCCCAAGCGCAACGGAAACCATTCCGGCCTTCAATCCCTTCAAGCTCTACGCCAACAACAAGCCGATCGGCGAGGACACGGACAACGACGCCGAAACCGTCGAGAGAACCAACGTCAGCATCCGCGTTGTCGAACTCCTGGGCGGCGCGCTGCCCTCCGACGATGCCCAGCGCATCGCCGACGACGAAGCGGCAGAGATCGTCGAACGCTTCGAAACGTCGGAAGCACTGGCCGCGGTCACGCCCGCGTCCGGCTTCTCGGATGACGAAGAAATCGGCGTCGCGGACGCGCTTGGAAACGCGGCTCCCGCAGCCGAAGCATCGAACGCCGACGTTGCCGCTCCCAACACGACCGTACTCGCCAAAGCGGGCCATGACGAAGACGGATCGAGTGAGCTCGACGTCCTGAAGCCCACCATCAAGACGGTTCGCCAAGGCCAGAAGCTGCGTGAGGTTCTCGCTGAAGCCGGCGCCACGTCATGGCAAATCCGCGAAATGATCGAAGCCATGAAGCCCATGTTCTCGGAGAGATCCGTCGAAGCGGGCCAAGAAGTCCACATCGCGCTGCAGCCGTCGCTCACGGCCGACAACCGCATGGAACCCGTGCGTTTCTCGATCTTTGGCGAAGGTCACGTCCACAAGGTTACGGTGAACCGCAACGCATCGGGCGAATTCACGGCCAGCAAAACGCCGATGGACGACGACTCCCTCATGCGGTTGGCGCTCACCGATTCCAACGCACCGCAAACGTCGAGCCTCTACGCGAGCCTCTATCACGCCTCGCTGATCGAGAGCATTCCGGACGAAACCATCAATCAGATCCTCCAGGTCCACGCCTACGAGACCGACTTCCGCAGACGCCTCAGAGCAGGCGATACGTGCGAGATGTTCTTTGACCTGAAAGATGAAGGTGGCGCGGACGGCCCGCCGGGAGAATTGCTTTACACCGCCATCACGACGGGAAGCGAAACGCGGCGCTACTATCGCTTCCGCACGCCCGATGGCGAAATCGACTACTACGATGCCCACGGCAACAACGCGAAACGCTTCCTGATGCGCCGTCCCGTGCGCGGCGACGACGTGCGTCTCACATCCGGCTTCGGCTTCCGCCGCCACCCGCTGCTCGGCGAAACCCGAATGCACACCGGCATCGACTGGGCCGCGCGGCCCGGCACGCCCATTCTCGCCGCGGGCGACGGCATCATCGAAGAAGCGGGACGCAAAGGCTACAACGGCAATTACGTCCGCATACGTCATGCCAACGGATACCAGACGGCCTACAGCCACATGTCACGCTTTGCACAGGGTGCAACAGCGGGCGTGCGCGTGAAGCAGGGCCAGGTGATCGGCTACGTCGGCTCGACCGGCCTCTCCTCCGGCCCTCACCTTCACTACGAAATCCTCGTCAACAACCAATTCGTGAACCCGCTCTCGATCGAAGTCCCCCGCGAACGTCAGCTCGCCGGCCGCGACCTCGTCGAATTCCAGAAAGAGCGGATGCGCATCGACGAGCTGATGCGCCGCACGCCGGTTCTCACCGCGAGCAAGTAGCGACGCCCGTGTCATCCCGGACGCGCAGGGCGCGATCCGGGACCCAGCGCAAGTGTCCGCTATTTCGCGGATGACATAAAAAATCGGGACGTTTCCGCCCCGACTTTTCTATCATTTGACGTCGAACAGCAGGCGTTACGCCGCCGCCTTCACCGGCTCACCGTTGAGCGTCAGCGCTCCGTCGCGAACGGACACGTTGACCGTATCTCCATCGCGCACAGTCCCCGCGAGGATCGCTTCCGCAAGCGGATCCTGCACGTGCTTCTGGATCACCCGCTTCAAGGGACGCGCGCCGTAGATCGGATCGTATCCCTTGTTTGCGAGCCAAGTCCGCGCCTGATCGTCCAGATTGAGCGTGATCTTCCGGTCCGCGATCAGCGCACCGATCCGCTTCATCTGAATGTCGACGATGGAAGCCATCGCCTCGCGCCGCAAACGGTGGAACACGACGATCTCGTCGATCCGGTTGATGAACTCGGGACGGAAATGCCGTCGCACGGCATCCATAACGAGGCCGTAAGCCTCCTCCTCGCTCATCACCTTGTCGTTGTCGCCGGGCGCGCCGAAGCCCATCGGCTGGCGCGGATCGGCAAGATACTCGGCGCCGAGGTTGGACGTCATGATGATCAGCGTGTTTTTGAAGTCGACCGTGCGGCCCTGACCGTCGGTCAGCCGCCCGTCGTCGAGAACCTGCAACAGCACGTTGAACACGTCCGGATGCGCCTTCTCGACCTCGTCGAACAGGATCACCTGATACGGACGCCGCCGCACCGCTTCCGTCAGCGCGCCGCCCTCCTCGTAGCCGACATAGCCCGGAGGCGCGCCGATAAGACGAGCGACGGAGTGCTTCTCCATGAACTCGCTCATATCGATACGCACCATCGCGCTCTCGTCGTCGAACAGGAACGAGGCAAGCGCTTTCGTCAGCTCCGTCTTGCCGACGCCCGTCGGCCCGAGGAACATGAAGGATCCGATCGGCCGGTTCGGGTCTTGCAGGCCCGCACGCGCACGCCGAACCGCCGTCGCCACGGCGCGCACCGCTTCCGGCTGGCCCACGACACGCTTTTCGAGCGCCTCTTCCATCTTGAGCAGCTTGTCGCGTTCGCCTTCCAGCATCTTGTCGACAGGCACGCCCGTCCAGCGCGACACGACGCCCGCGATCTGATCCGGCGTCACCGCCTCCTCGACCATCACACCCTGGGCTTCCGTGCTCTCGATCTCGGCAAGCTTCCGCTCAAGGTCCGGGATCACGGCATGTGCAAGCTCACCCGCACGCGCGTAGTCGCCCTTGCGCTGCGATTGCGTCAACTCGGTCCGAAGCTTGTCCAGCTCCTCTTTCACTTTCTGCGCCGTTCCGAGCTTATCTTTCTCGGATTGCCAGCGCTCGGTGAGCACCCGCGACTTCTCCTCAAGCTCAGAGATTTCCTTTTCGAGTTTTTCGAGCCGCTCCTTCGACGCCGCGTCGGTTTCCTTTTTCAACGCCTCGCGCTCGATCTTCGCCTGCATCAGGTCGCGATCGATCGCATCCAGCTCCTCGGGCTTGGAATCGACCTGCATCCGAAGCCGCGATGCGGCCTCGTCCACAAGGTCGATGGCCTTGTCCGGCAGAAAACGATCGGTGATGTAGCGGTTGGAGAGCGTCGCCGCCGACACGAGCGCGGAATCGGTGATCCGCACGCCGTGATGCAGCTCGTACTTCTCCTTCAAGCCGCGCAGGATCGAAATCGTATCCTCGACCGTCGGCTCGCCCACGAACACCGGCTGGAAACGCCGCGCGAGCGCCGCGTCCTTCTCGATGTGCTTCTTGTACTCGTCGAGCGTGGTCGCGCCGACGCAGTGCAGCTCGCCGCGTGCGAGCGCAGGCTTCAAGAGATTGCCCGCATCCATCGCGCCCTCGGCCTTGCCGGCGCCGACGATGGTGTGCAGTTCGTCGATGAAGAGGATGATGCGCCCTTCCTCAGACTCCACCTCGTTGAGCACGCTTTTCAGCCGCTCCTCGAATTCGCCACGAAACTTGGCGCCCGCGATCAGCGAGCCCATGTCGAGCGCAAGCAGCTTTTTGTCCTTGAGGCTTTCCGGCACGTCACCCGCAACGATGCGCGCGGCGAGGCCTTCCGCAATCGCCGTTTTACCGACGCCGGGCTCACCGATCAGCACGGGGTTATTCTTGGTCCGCCGCGAGAGCACTTGGATGGTGCGGCGGATTTCCTCGTCGCGGCCGATCACCGGGTCCAGCTTGCCGTTGGCGGCCGCCTCCGTGAGATCGCGCGCGTAGCGCTTCAAGGCGTCGAAGCCTTGCTCCGCACTCGCGGTGTCTGCCGTTCGCCCCTTGCGGATCTCGTTGATCGCCGTGTTGAGCCGCTCCGGCGTCACGCCCGCGTCCGCCAGGATGCGCCCCGCCTCCGAGCCCTTTTCGAGCGCGATGGCAAGCAACAGCCGCTCGACCGTCACGTAACGGTCGCCGGCTTTCTCCGCGATCTTCTGAGCGCTGTCGAACACGCGCGCAAGCTCGGGCCGGAGGTAAAGCTGACCCGCTCCGCCGCCGCTGACCTTCGGCCGCGCGCGCAGCGTCTGCTCCACGGCGTCGAGCGCCTGTTTCGCGTTGCCGCCCGCGCGCCCGATCAGGCCCGCAGCCAAACCCTCGGGATCGTCGAGAAGCACCTTAAGCAGATGCTCGGCAGAAAAGTGCTGATGCTCCTCCCGGAGGGCGAGCCCCTGCGCCGATTGCACGAAACCTTTGGCGCGATCGGTAAATCTTTCGAAATCCATGTCTGTCCTCCTCAGCGCGCTTCGCCGCCCTATGGAGTGCTTCCGGAATGCCGCCCTTTCGAAGGGAAGCATCGGTTTCCGATACGAAGCACACGGCCAAAAGCCCAGGCACGGAATGAAACGCCGTCAACGAACGGTTGATACAGCGGTCCCGCCGGGCCCAATTTCGGCACCCGGACGAAGCCGCCTGTCGTGAGATATAGGGCGGGCGGGCGGTCTATAAAGGGGGCCTGCGCACGTGGTACCGCAAAGCCGCACAAATCGCGTTGATCGCGGTCATCGAGGGAAGGACGCGGAATGACAGGCACGCTCACGGGGATCTATCGCTATCCCGTCAAAGGCCTCTCGGCCCAGCGGCTCGACCGGGCCACCCTGACGGCAGGCGAGACGCTTCCGCTCGACCGGGCCTGGGCCATCGAAAACGGCCCTGGCCGCTTCGACCCCGAAAATCCGCGGCATCTGCCGAAGGTGGCCTTCCTCATGCTGATGCGCGACGAACGGCTTGCGAGCCTCGACGCACGCTTCGAGGAAAAGAACTCCCGCCTTGTTCTCCTCCGTGGCGGCCGGCAGGTTGCGAGCGGAGACCTCACCACACGGTCCGGCCGCCAGATCGTCGAACAGTTCATGGCCGCCTTCATGGGGCCGAGCCTGCGCGGCCCGCCCCGGATCGTGAGCGCACCCGGCCACAGCTTCACCGACACGGCCGCCAAATGGTTGCATGTGATCAATTTGGCCTCCGTGCGTGAGCTGGAGCGCATCGTCGGCCGCCCCATCGATCCGCTCCGCTTTCGGCCCAACCTGATCGTCGACGGCTTCGAACCATGGGCGGAATTCGCCTGGCTGGGGCGCGAGATCGGCATCGGCCCAGCACGTCTCTCGGTCACCGCCCGCACCGAACGCTGCGCGGCCACCAACGTGGACCCAGCGACAGGCGCACGCGACATGGACATCCCCGCCGTGCTCCAACGCAAACGGGGACATTCGGACTTCGGCGTCTACGCAGAGGTGCGGACTGGCGAGGAGATCGCGACCGGGGATCCGGTCGTGATCTGATCTCCTAAAAAACAAAAAAAGCCGCGGCAGACGCCGCGGCTTCTCGATGTCTCGATCGTCCCGTGAAAGCAGCCCTTACTCGCCGCTGCTCTCGACGGCAGGTGCCGGGGTGGGTGCCGCCGCCTCTTCGGCGGGCGCTTCCCGGCGCTGACGCCGCACAGGCCGGCGCAAGAACGCGGGCTGCTCGTCGTGCGGCAAAGCCGGCTGCCTTTCGCGCTCGCGGCGCGGCGGCGTCTGGCCACCGCCTTCGATCCCGATATCCGGCTGCGGCGCACGATCCGGCCGCTCGGCGCGTTCGACACGCTCCGGACGCTCGTTTCTCTCGGAACGGTCACTCCGCTCCGGACGCTCGCCCCGATCGCGATCCCGATCCTGACGATCTCCCCGCTGGAAACGCTCGCCACGGTCGCGGTCGCGGCCATGGAAAGAACGCCCGCCGCCGTCATGTCCACCGCGATGCCCGCGGTCGTCGTGACGGCCTTCGCCGCGCGGCTGCTGTGCATAAGACGGCTGCTGCGGCTGCTCGGAGGAGAAATCGCCCTCTTCGTCGTCCTCCCCGAAACCCTCGGGCCGCGCCGGACGGGCCGCGCCATTCTGCATCTCGCCGCCGCCCTGCAGCATCTGCTGCTCACGATAGGTCATGATGATGCGGTTATAGTGTTCCGCATGCTGGAGATAGTTCTCGGCCAGCACGGGGTCACCGCTCGACTGCGCATCGCGCGCAAGAGCCATGTATTTCTCGGCGATATGGGCAGGCGTCCCGCGGATCTTGATATCCGGCCCGGTGCTTTCGAAGCTCCGCGTCAACGGGTTCTGACCTTTGCGGCCCTGGTTGTTATTGTTGTTGTTATTGTTGCGGCCGCGGCCTCTGCGGTTTTGTTGTCCCTGCCTCATGGGCTCCATTCTCGACAGTTGTGAAAATCGGGGCTGCAACACGCAAGCAGCAGCCAAAACACGGTCCTTCTCCGCGGCCACCTTGGGCCGCGATCTCGTCAAGCCGGTTGCCCGGCGGACTCCAAGTAACCCCCATCCAGGCCGTGACATCCGCAACACGACGGATTTATGCGGACCCCCGCGCCCGCTGCCATGGTCTGTGTTTCTCTTTGCGCTCTAACGACAGCTGCATGTCCGAAAGGGAGGGAGCTCAAATGCGATCGGCGCTTCAAGTCGCCACCGGGTGCCTGCTGGAAGCGGCATCGCCAGCGGCTCTCATCCGCCAGTATCGCAGCCCATCATGCGCGGAATGATGACAGCCGGTATGCTGAGCGGGCCATCGTCACAGAAGAATTGCACATGATGCTAAACTCTCTGAACTGCACCTTAGCGCTGCTGCCCGTGAAATCCAAGCGCTTTTGACGTCATGGCTAATACTGTGTCTTGACAGCAACACACCGTGTGTGCTGCCCCAAATCCTGCCACGTCCTGACCTCGTGGAGGGCGCAGCCCGTCCCGTCCCGCAGGAGCTTTTCCACGTCGGCCGCCTGCCCGGCGCCAACCTCGAACAGCGCCCATCCCTCCGGCACGATCGGAACGAGATCCCGCGCCAAAGCCCTGTAAATGGCGAGCCCATCCGCCCCACCGTCCAGCGCGCCTGCAGGATCGTAGACGCGCACCTCCGGCTCCAAAGCCGCGATGTCTCCGCTCGGAATATAGGGAGGGTTCGACACCATGAGATCGAATGGCCCCGCGATGTCGTTGAGGTCACGCCGGTTGAGAAACGACGCCCGGGACGCGACGCCGAGCCGCACCGCATTCTCCTCTGCGACCCGAAGCGCTTCGTCGGACACGTCCGTCCCCACGCCCACCGCAAGTGGCAGCTCGGCAAGCAGCGTCACGAGCAGTGCCCCCGACCCCGTCCCCACATCGAGGATCCGGACCGGCCGCTGCCGCCACCCTTCCGCCGTAACGACTGCGAGCGCAGCCTCGACAACCGTTTCGGTACACGGGCGCGGATCGAGCGTGGCGGGTGTGACCTTGAATTCCCGGCCGAAGAAACCGCGCGCGCCCAGGATGCGGGACACCGGCTCCCGCGCCAGACGGCGCTCGGCAAAGGAAGAAAGCGTCTCGGCCGCGCCGGCATCGAACCGCAGAGCCGGGTTCCGGAGCAAGCCCTCCGCCGTCTCGCCCAGCGCCGCGGTCACGAGCAACCGCGCCTCCCGCGCCGGATCTTCGATCCCCGCGCCGCCCAGCGCCCGGCCAAGCGCGGCTTGCGCATCGCGAACCGTCATCCCGGCAAACGGCGGCACGCCTCGATCAGCCCCCATGACCTTCCATCGCCGCGAGCAGCGACGCCTGGTTCTCGGCAATCAACTGATCGATGATCTCGTCGAGGCCGACGCCTTCCATCACGCGGTCGATGTTGTGTAGCGTCAGGTTGATCCGGTGATCGGTGACGCGCCCTTGCGGAAAGTTGTAGGTGCGGATGCGCTGCGAGCGGTCGCCGGACCCGACCTGGCTTTTGCGCGCCTCGCTGCGCTGGCTATCCACGCGTTCCCGTTCCAGGTCGAACAGCCGCGAGCGCAACACCTGCATGGCGAGACGGCGGTTCTGATGCTGGCTCTTCTCCGCCGACACGACGATGATGCCGGTCGGCAAATGCGTGATCCGCACCGCGCTGTCCGTCTTGTTGACGTGCTGGCCGCCCGCTCCGCCCGCACGCATCGTATCGATACGAATGTCCTGATCGCGGATCTCGATATCGACGTCCTCGGCTTCCGGCAGCACGGCCACCGTCGCCGCGGACGTATGGATGCGCCCGCCGGCTTCGGTAGCCGGAATGCGCTGCACGCGATGCACGCCACTCTCGAACTTGAGCTTGGCGAACACGCCGCGGCCCGTGATCGACGCGATGATTTCCTTGTAACCGCCGAGATCGCTTTCCGACATCGAAAGGATCTCGGTCTTCCAGCCGTGCAGATCCGCATACCGCTGGTACATGCGGTAGAGGTCGGCAGCAAACAGCGCCGCCTCGTCGCCGCCCGTCCCGGCGCGCACTTCGAGAATGGCGCTCTTTTCGTCCGCCGCGTCCTTGGGCAACAGCAGCACACGGAGTTGTTGCCCCAGCGCCTCGATACGCTCCCCGATCTGATCGAGCTCCTCGCGCGCCATCTCGGCCATGTCTTTATCCTGGCCAGGATCGCGGAGCAGCGCTTCGAGATCGCGCTTTTCCGTCTGGGCGGCTTCGAGATCGCGAACCGCGGAAATGAGCGGCGTAAGCTCCGATAGCTCTTTCGTGAGCTTCACATAGGTCGCCTGCGGCGCACCCTGATTGAGTTCCGCCTGGATGGTCTCGTACCGCTCGACCAGCTTGGCCAGCTTTTCTTGGGGAATGACGCTCATGGGTCTTTCGAACGAAGGATCGTGGCTTCTACTGCGACATGACGCTTAGCGCGCTCCCGCGCAAGCACTTTCCCTTCACCACGGCGGACTTCAGCCCGAAGGGCTCGGGAGCAAGGCGACCCGCGGCAGGTGCCGCGCCCCCGCGGAGCGCCAGCGCGCCCGTTAGGGCACGCGAACAGGCGCGTGAGCGAAATTAGATTTCTACCTTGGATCGCGCGGCGAAGGCTTCGATCTCGGCCCGGAGGCTGCCCGATCCCGACACGAGCAGGTCGTCCAGCAAATCGGTGACCGCGCTCCCGTCGAGCGAGCGGATCATAGCCTTGACCGGCCCGATCGAGGCCGGCGCCATCGAGAACGTGCGGAACCCGAGCCCGATCAGACACATCGCTTCGATGGGCCGCCCCGCCATCTCGCCGCAAACCGTCAACGGAACGTTGTGCCGATAGCATGCCCCGGCCAGCATCTTCAGCGCCTTGAGTGGAGCCGCCGAGAGGGAATCGAACCGATTGACCACACGCGGATTCGAGCGGTCGGCCGCAAACAGAAACTGCATAAGGTCGTTGCTGCCGACAGACACGAAATCCACCCGCGGCAGAAGCTCGTCCAACTCGAAGAGAACGCTCGGCACCTCGATCATCGCGCCGATCAGAAGCTCGCTCGGTAAGAGACTGCCCCGCGCCTTCGCAAGTGCCCACTCCTTGTCGATCAGCGCGCGCGCCTCGTCCATTTCGGTCGCGACCGCGATCATGGGCAGCATCACCCGAAGCTGCTGGCCCGCAGCGGCGCGCAGGAGCGCGCGGATCTGCATCCGGAACAACGCGGGCCGGTCGAGCGACATGCGGATGGCGCGCCACCCGATGGCCGGGTTCTCTTCCGGGATCTGGCGCAGATACGGCAGGATTTTATCGCCGCCGATATCGAGCGAGCGAAACACCACCGGCTTGCCCTTGGCCTCCTGCAGAATGGCGCTATAGGCCTCCGTCTGCCGGTCCACACGCGGAAGGCTGTGAGACAGCATAAACATCAGTTCGGTCCGGAAGAGCCCGATACCGTCGCCGCCGGATTCCGCAAGATGCGGCATATCCTGCAACAGACCCGCGTTGATCTGCAGCGCGATGCGCTCTCCGTCCTTGGTGACGGCAGGAAGATCGCGCAGCTTCTCGTACTGCTTCTGCCGGCGCGCACGGAATCGCACTTTGTCGGTGTAGGCATTGACGACATCCGACGAGGGCCGCACGTGCACCTCGCCGGCCACGCCATCGACAATGATGGCATCTCCTGCGGTGACGCGTTCGACCAATCCCGTTGCCTGCCCCACCGCCGGAATACCCAGCGCCTTGGCAACAATGGCGACGTGGCTCTGCCCGCTTCCGTCCTCGATGACGAGGCCCCTCAAGCGCGAGCCGTCGTAGTCGATCAACTCCGCAGGCCCCATGTTGCGGGCCACCAGAATCGTATCGGAGGGCATCTCCGGCGGATTGACGAAGCCGGTCGCGCGGCCCGCGAGAATACGCAGCAGACGATCCGAAAGATCGTCGAGATCGCGTTGGCGCTCGCGCCAAAAGGGATCGGGTTGCCGCAACATCCGCGCGCGCGTACCGTTCTGCACGCGCTCGACGGCCGCATCCGCCGTAAGACCGCTCTGCACGGCCTCACGTAGCCGCCTCTCCCAGCCGCGGTCGTGTGCGAACATGCGATAAGCTTCGAGCACGTCGCGATGATCGCCCGCACCCGAAAGCAGCTCGTGGCTCAACATCTCGTCGAGCGAGGTCTTGAGTTCGAGAAGTGCATCTTCGAGACGGCGCAACTCCGCGACAGGATCGTCCGCCATCAGCTTGGTGACGACGATGCGCGGTTCGTGCAGCATCACATGGCCGAGCGCGATGCCCTCCGAAATCGGCTCGCCCTTGACCACGAGCGACAACGCCTTCGAAATCTCGATCCCCGCGCCGAAACCGGACACGGCCCCCGAGACGAGATGCTCGGCCACCACCATCGCGGTCGCTTGCATCACCTCGGCGTCCTCGTCGGAGTACTCCTTGACGGTGCGGTTCTGCACCACGAGCACGCCGAGCACCTGCCCGCTACGCTGCACGGGCACGGCAAGCAGCGAGTGATAGATTTCCTCGCCCGTCTCGGGCCGATAGCTGAACGCCGGATGCTTGGAGGCGTCCGGCTCGTTGATGAGCACGCCCATCTCGGCGCATCGCCCGACGAGGCCCTCGCCGCGCTTGAGCATGGTCGTATGCACGGCGGTCCGGTTCAGGCCCTCGCTCGCGAACAGCTCCAGCGAGCCGTCCTGCCGCTTGAGATAAAGCGAGCAGACGTCCGCCACCATCACGCCCGCGATCTGACGCACGATCTTGTCGAGCCGCTCCTGCCCATCGGCCGCGGACTCGGACATGATCTCCCGCAACCGGCGCATGATAACGCGCAGCGCCGGCTCGGTCGGCATCACACGGGGCTCGTCGCCGCGTCTCGAATGCATAGGGCAAAAGCCATCAAACGGATCCGCACCCTGCCTGAGCAGGGGTCACGGGCGGTTATACGTCAAATTGAGCGCCAATGCGGAAAAGGCACACGAAAAACGCGATAGCATAAACTTAACGGCGAAGCCGCGCTTTATGCGGCGTCCAGGCCGTAGAGGGAATGAAGCGTTCTCACGGCCAGCTCCGCATAGGCCGCATCGATAAGCACGCTGATTTTGATCTCCGAGGTCGAGATCGCGAGAATATTGATGCCCTTCTCCGCCAGCGCCTTGAACATTTGCGCCGCAACACCGGCATGGCTGCGCATGCCGATGCCGATAACGGACACCTTGGCCACGTCGGCGGAACTCTGGATCTCGAACTCGCCGATATCGGCTTTCGCGGCGTTGAGCACATCGACAGCGCGCGCAAGCTCCGCCTGCTGCACCGTAAACGTCATATCCGTGTGATGACCGTCGGCCGCGACGTTCTGCACGATCATGTCGACGTTGATCGCCGCATCCGAAAGCGGCCCGAAGATTCGCGCCGCGATACCGGGTTTGTCTTCGAGCTTGAGCATCGTGATCTTCGCCTCGTCCCGCGCGTAGGCGATGCCGCTGACGACCTGCGTTTCCATGATCTCATCCTCGCCGCAAACAATTGTCCCCACGCTTTCGAGGGGAGCAGCGCCCACTGGCGCCATATCCTCGGGCTTCGTGAAGCTCGAAAGCACGCGCGTCCTCACCTGATGCACCATCGCAAGCTCGACCGAGCGCGTCTGGAGCACCTTGGAGCCGGACGACGCCATCTCCAGCATTTCCTCGTAGCTCACCTTCGCGAGCCGGCGCGCCTTGGGCACGATACGGGGATCTGTGGTGTAGATGCCGTCCACATCCGTGTAGATGTCGCAAACATCCGCCTTGAGCGCCACGGCAATGGCAACCGCGCTGGTATCGGACCCGCCGCGCCCAAGCGTGGCGATGCGGCGCGCCTTGGGTTCGACGCCCTGAAAGCCGGTGATGACGGCAACCTCGCCCGCATCCAGCGAGCGCCTGAGATCGTCGCCGGGAATTCCCGCGATGCGCGCAGAGCCATGCGCCGTGTTCGTCTCGATCGGAACCTGCCAGCCCTGCCACGAGCGCGCCTTGACCCCCATCGACTGCAGCACCATGGCGGTCAGCCCCGCCGTCACCTGCTCGCCGGAAGCGACGACGGCGTCGTATTCGCGTTTGTCGTGAAGAGGCGCCGCCTCGTTGACCCAGCCCACGAGCTGATTGGTCGCACCCGCCATTGCGGAAACGACCACGGCCACTTTGTTGCCGGCGTCCGCCTCGCGTTTGACATGGCGCGCAACGTTCTTGATGCGCTCCACGTCCGCGACCGACGTGCCACCGAATTTCATCACGACAACAGCCATGGTCTTGAAACCGCTCGATGCCTGGTTGTGTCTGAGAGAGGCGTCTCGAAGCGCGCGCCGAAACGAACCGGCTTGAAACCTCGCGAACACCCACCGAACTAAGGACAATCCGTCCTCGCGTCGGCGTTCTCTTACCGGGAACGGGGGGCCGCCGCAACTGCGCTCCGTCGCATTGACAATTGTCCGGGCACTGGCACTTTCGTCCCCATGACAGATCACGCCGAGCGCCCGCCGTCGAAGTCGCCCCAACCCGGCACACGAGAACCCGGCGCACGAAATGTAGATGCCGCCGAAGTGGCGCGCTTCCAGCGCATGGCCCAAGCATGGTGGGACCCGACCGGCGACTTCCGGCCCCTTCACCAGATCGCCCCCGCACGGCTCGCCTTCGTCCGGGACGCTCTCACCCGCCACTTCGAGCGCGACATCGGAGGGCGCTATCCATTGAAAGATCTCACCGCGCTCGACGTCGGCTGCGGCGGCGGTCTGATGTCGGAGCCGCTGGCGCGCCTCGGCGCCCGCGTCACGGGCATCGACCCCGGCGAGGAAAATGTCGCAATCGCCCGCGAGCACGCGGCGGCCCAGGGCCTCGACATCGATTATCGGGCCACTACGGCGGAAAGCCTGCTGGCCGCGGGCGAAACGTTCGACGCTGTCCTCGCGCTCGAAGTCGTGGAGCACGTCCCGGATGTGGGCGCCTTCGTCCGGACCTGCGCGGGGCTCGTCCGCCCCGGCGGGATCATCGTTCTCTCCACCCTCAACCGCACGGCGAAATCCTACGCACTGGCCATCGTCGCCGCCGAATACGTGCTGGGCTGGCTGCCGCGCGGCACCCACCAGTGGGACCGCTTCGTCACACCGGACGAACTTGCAGGGCACCTTGCGGCGGCGGGCCTGTCCGCGCCCCGTTTCCGTGGCATGGCCTACAGCCCCTTCCGGGACGACTGGAGCCTGACGGACGACATTGACGTTAACTACCTCGCGGCTGCCGCCAAACCCGGCGAATAGGACTTTTGGCAAAGGCGCCGCCACCAGGACGAAAAGGAGCGGGCACCCCGCGTTCCGGGCCCAGCGATCGCCCTTGACGGCATCCGGTGTCACTCCTATAGGTGCCTCCGTCTCGCGCGGACGAACCATAAAATAGAGAGGCCCTCCCTTCTCGGAGTTCCCACTCCCGAGGATCCGCGGCCGCTACGCAGCGAGTCGTGGACATAGGGGACGACAAGATGTCGAACGCGCCTCGCCGCCCTGGGCGGCATTTTCTGCAGATTCCCGGACCCACACCTGTGCCCGAGCGCGTGCTCTCCGCCATGTCGCGGCAGATGCTCGACCATCGCGGCGCCGACTTCCAGAAGCTCGGCAAAAGCGTCCTTTCGGGCATCAAGACGATATTCAAGACCACGGGGCCCGTGATCATCTACCCGTCGTCCGGCACCGGCGCCTGGGAAGCCGCCCTCACCAACACGCTCTCGCCCGGCGACCGCGTGCTGATGGTCGAGACCGGCCAGTTCGCCGTGCTCTGGAAGCAGATGGCGGACCGCCTGGGCCTCCGCGCCGAGGTCATCCAGACCGACTGGCGCATCGGCGCCGATCCGGCTGAGATCGAAGAGCATCTGCGCCGCGACACGGACCGGCTCATCAAGGCCGTCTGCGTGGTGCACAACGAGACGTCTTCGGGCTGCATGACGCCGCTCGAAGAGATCCGCCGCGCACTCGACGCCGCCGATCATCCGGCTCTCTTCATGACCGACACCATCTCCGGTCTCGGCACCGCCGACCTGCGCCACGACGAGTGGGGCATCGACGTGACGGTCTCCGGCTCGCAGAAGGGCATGATGCTGCCGCCGGGCCTCTCGTTCACCGCCGTCTCGGAGAAGGCACTCGCCGCCTCGCGCACCGCGAAGCTGGCGCGCTCCTATTTCTCGTGGGACGACATGCTGTCGAACAACGCGAACGGCTTCTTCCCCTACACGCCGGCCACCGGCCTGCTCTACGGCCTCGACGAAGCGATCAAACTTCTGCACGAGGAAGGCCTCGACAACGTCTTCGCGCGCCATGCCCGCCTCGGGGCGGCAACACGTGCAGCCGTGCGCACCTGGGGCCTCGAAATCAACTGCCGCGACCCGAAGTATTACTCGCAGGCGGTGACGACGGTGCTCGTACCCGAAGGCCACAACGCAGATGCGCTCCGCGCGCTCGCGCTCGACACCTTCGACATCTCGCTCGGCACCGGGCTCAACAAGCTCGCGACCAAGGCATTCCGCATCGGTCATCTTGGCGACACCAACGACCTCACGGTCATGGGCGCCCTCACGGGCGTCGAGATGAGCCTTGAGCTGGCCGGCATCCCGCACAAGAAGGGCGGCGTACAGGCCGCGATGGCGGTCATCACCGACAGCATGAACAAGTCGCCCCGCGCGGAAGCCGCCTGACGCAAACCCCAACTGTCATCCCGGACGGCGCGATAGCGCCGATCCGGGACCCAGCGCAAGACTGGTCGAAGACACGATATTTTGCGGTAGAAGCTTTCGCTTGGTCCCGGCGCGGCGCTCCGCGCATTCGCCGTCGGTCCATGCGAAGCATGGCTCCGCCATGACGGCGGGATGACAAGCGTTGGCGCTTACGCCGGATTGGCGAGCGCGTCCATCGCGGCACGCACATCTGGCGAGAACGTCCCGTTGATCGGCCCCTTGTACGTCCCCTCGTCGCGCAAAACCCCTTGCAACCACTTCCGGTCGGCAATCGCGAGCACATCCGGATTGCGCATCAGTTCGGCCACGAGATAGCGGTCACCGAGCCTCAGCGACTTCACGACCCAGTAGGCCGCCTCCGTATCGCTCTGCGGCACCCCCTTGCCGAGCCTGTAGAGAATGCCGAGGTTGAACGTCGCCACCGCATTTCCGCGGTTCGCCGCCCGGCGCACCTGATCCGCCGCCACCGCGTTCAACTTCGCGGCCTCCGCTTCGTCCTTCGGAATTCCGCGCCCTTGCGCGTACTTGTCCGCGAGCCACGAGGTCGCCTCGCTGAGCCCCCCGTCGGACGCAGCCCGCAACAGCCGCGCCGCCTCCTGATGATCCCGGCCGACCCCACGGCCCGCTTCGTAGAGCAAGCCGAGCCTGTAATTGGCGAACACGTGGCCCTTCTCCACGGCGCGGCGATACCAAAGCGCCGCCTCCGCATCGTCCTGTTTCACGCCGAGCCCGGCTTCATAGAGCCCGCCAAGATTGGTCATCGCCGCGTCTTGTCCGCCATCCGCAGCCTTACGGAACCAGCGCGCAGCGACCGCCTCGTCCTTCGGAACGCCGACGCCGTCCTTGGCGAACAGCGCATAACGCGTCATGGACGCGAGATGTCCGGCCTCTGCGGCCTTCAGATAATACGGCGCCGCTTCGGCCGGATTGCGCGGACCGAGCACGAGCCCAAGCGATAACAGGCGCCCGAGGCTGGCCGCCGCGCCGACATTGCCCGCCTCGGCGCGATCCATCAGAAACTGCTTCAGATCCGCCGCGCCTTCCCCGGCCCGCCAGACCTCGACCGTCACCAGATCGTCCGGCGAACTCTCGCGCAAAACCTGATGCAGCCCATTCGGCCCCGCAACGCTATGCGATCCCACCCTTTGGATGACGTCGCCGATACGCAGGTTGGCGCCTCGCGCCGAACTCGACGACGCATCGGTCACCATCGCGCCGCGCTGCTCGCCAAGGCCCAGCGCTTGGGCAAGATCCGCATCGACGAGCGTCGACTGCACGTCGAGCCCGCCATGCGGCTGGCCGTCCGTCACCACGCGCACAAGCGCCGCTTGCAGAAGGCGGCGCCCCGTTTGCACGTTTGAATCGGGAGCTTCAGCCGCCTCGGCCGGGACCGCCCGATCCAGCGATCCCGTTTCCGGCCCCGGATCGCGAACCTCGCGTTCCGGCGGCAAGATGCCCGTAAGCGGCGTCCACCGCTGCGCGAGCCGCACCTCGTCCGGCTCTGCCGACGCAGAGCTGAGACCGGAAGCGGCCACGAACAGCGCACACGCCGCCGCGATGAGAGAAGGGCGCACCATGATTCCCAATTTAACGACCAAAGCCCAACGCGAAGCTTACGCCTTCGCCGGCGGATCGAGAAACAGCTCGCCGGTGAAGTAGCGCTCGGCGGCCGAGGGGGCGAACGTCACCACCGTCTTGCCGGCAAGCTCGTCGCGGGCCGCGACCTGCAGCGCCGCCCAAAGGTTAGCGCCCGTCGAGATACCGCCCGGAATCCCTTCAGTTTTCGCAAGAGATCGCGACGTTTCGAAGGCGCTTTCATTCGAAACGCGCACCACCTCGTCGATCAGGCTCGTATCGAGCACCTTCGGCACGAAACCGGCGCCGATGCCCTGGATCTTGTGCGGACCGCGCGCACCGCCGGAAAGAATCGGGCTGCCCTCAGGCTCCACGGCCACGATCTTGAGGTCCGGTTTGCGCGCCTTGAGCACGCGGCCGCATCCCGAAAGCGTACCGCCCGTACCGACACCGATCACGAGCACGTCGACCTTCCCGCCCGTGTCGGTCCAGATCTCCTCGGCCGTCGTCTTTTCATGAACGAGCGGGTTTGCAGGGTTCTCGAACTGGCTCGGCTGCACGGCACCGGGGATCTCGGCCAGCAACTGATTCGCCTTGTCGATGGCGCCCGGCATCCCGCCCGCAGCCGGCGTCAGCACGAGATCGGCCCCGAGATGCGCCAAAATCTTGCGCCGCTCGACCGACATCGATTCCGGCATCACGAGCTTGAGTTCGTACCCGCGTGCGGCGGCGACAAACGCGAGACCGATGCCCGTATTGCCCGATGTCGGCTCCACGAGCACGGTCTTGCCCGGCGCGATCTTGCCCTCGGCTTCGAGCACGTCGATCATCGCCACGCCGATACGATCCTTGACCGACGACAGCGGATTGAAGAATTCGAGCTTCATCAGCACGTCGGCCTTGGCGCCCGCAGCCTTCGCAATCCGCCCCAGCTTCACGAGCGGTGTGTGCCCGATCGTCTCCGTGATGTCGTTGTAGACGCGCCCACGGCCCCAGCTCTTGGTCGCGTTCAAGGTCTTGATCTCGGTGTCGGCCACAGTCTTGCTCTCCACGGTCGTCTCGCTTCACCCTCGATTCCGTGAATCGAGGGGCTTCATGGGGTGCTTTTCGCATATTTTATGCGATGCCCAAAGGCCGCCGGCACTTTTTTGTCCGCCCGCCGCCGCAAAATCCGCCGCCCCCAATGTTGCGTAACCTCACGATTTCACAGCTTTTTTCCGTGGCGGCTTCGGACGCGGCGTCGCGCCAGCCTTCACCTTCTTTTGCGATTGGCGGTTCGGAGCGGCCTTCGCCGCAGCTCTCGCCGGGCTCTTCGCAGCCTTCAGGGCCGTCTTCGTCTTGGTCGAGCCGAAACCTCCCGCCCCGCGCCGGGTCGTCGACAACGCCGCAACGGGCCGAAGCACCGCCCGCGTGACCGGCGCCACGACAAGTTGGGCGATCCGGTCTCCACGGCTCACGGCAAACGGCTCTTGTCCGAGATTGGCCAGGATGACGCCCACCTCTCCGCGATAATCCGCGTCGATGGTGCCGGGGCTGTTGAGACACGTGACGCCATGCTTCAGGGCCAGCCCCGAGCGTGGCCGCACCTGCGCCTCATACCCGCGCGGCAGCTCGATCTGGAGCCCCGTCGGGACCAGCGCCCGCGCTCCCGGCGCAATCTGCACGGGCTTGCCCTCAGGCACCGCTGCCACGAGGTCGAGCCCCGCCGCGTCGTCCGTTTGGTAGGCCGGCAGCGCCAGCCCCTCGCCATGGTTCAACACCACGACACGCACCGTCACCGCCACGCCCTGCTCCCCCTCTTTTTTTTGAGGCAATCCTCACACCTGCTCGACCGACTGCGCGAGATAACGAGCCGCGCGGCCGATCAGGGCAGCAGCCACATCCGCTTTGCTCATTTGCGGCCAGTTCTCGACACCCTGCGCGGTGACGAGATGCACCGTATTGCGCTCACCGCCGAAAACGCCGGAGCCCTGCGAGACGTCATTGGCGACGATCCAGTCCACGGCCTTGGCGCTGCGCTTGCGTTCCGCGTTCTCCACCACCGCGTCCGTTTCCGCCGCGAAGCCGATCACGAGTTGCGGCCGGCGGCGCGGTTTGAGCCGCGCCACCGTGGCAAGGATGTCCGCGTTTTCGGCAAGATGCAGCGCTGGCGGAGGCGCACCCTTCGCCTTTTTGATCTTACCCTCGGCCGCACTCGCGACGCGCCAGTCCGCGACAGCCGCCGCGAACACGGCGACATCGGCAGGAAGCGCCGCCTCGACGGCCGTCAGCATCTCCTGCGCCGTCTCCACGTGCTGCACGGTGACGCCCTCAGGGTCCGCGATCTCGACCGGCCCCGTGATCAGCGTCACCCGCGCGCCAAGCTTTTGCGCGGCCGCCGCAACCGCGTGGCCCTGCTTACCGGACGAGCGGTTGGCAATGTAGCGCACGGGATCGATGGGCTCGTGAGTCGGCCCGCTCGTGACAAGCACGTGCCGCCCGGCCAGCGGAAGCTTTCCACCGGAGGGCCGCCGGTCCGCAACGTCGATGAACCCGAACCCGCGACGCGCCTCGCTCTCCCCTTCGAGCAACTGCTCCACACGCGGCACGATCTCCGCGACCTCTGCCATTCGCCCGACACCGGCTTCGCCCCGCTCGGCCATTTCGCCCGCGTTCGGTCCGATGAACGCCACGCCATCGGCGGCGAGTTGCTTGACGTTCCGCTGCGTGGCGGCGTGCGCCCACATGGCCGGGTTCATAGCCGGCGCCGCAAGCACAGGCGCGCGCGTCGCAAGCAGAATAGCGGTCGCCATGTCGTTGGCTTGCCCCTGCGCCATGCGGGCCAGCAGATCCGCCGTCGCAGGCGCCACCACGACGACATCGGCTTCTCGCGCTAGCCGGATGTGTCCGATCTCCCGCTCAGCGTTGAGATCGAACAGATCCGTCGCCACGTGCTCGTTGCTGATCGCGCCCACCGCAAGCGGCGTGATGAACTCCTGCCCGCCTTTCGTCAGCACGCACCGCACCGACATCCCGCGCTCTTTGAGACGCCGGATGAGATCGAGCGATTTGTAGGCGGCAATTCCGCCGCCGATGATGAGCAGAACGCGTTTCATGTTGTCCTGTCGGCCTCGAACGGGAAAGGCTTGGTCAGCATTAAAGAGAGCGGCCATTATGCAGGCAGTTGCCGCCCCGCGCGAGATGCTCCGCCTCTCTCGCCGCAATTGCGGCTTCAGGGCATCCTAGACCATGATCGCTTCAGGCCCTACCAGCCTGAAGCGTGAATCATCGGTCTAACTCAAGAGACCATGATCGCTTCAGGCCCTATCAGCCTGAAGCGTGGGCGCACCTTAACATAATGCTATCATAGAGTATTCGCCGGACGCCCAGCCACGGGAGAGCAATGGTTACCGATGACGGTCCTTTCGCGCCATAGCCGAAACTACCGCCTGGCGGCCCTTCTCACCGGAGCGCTCTTGGCCTGCGCGATGCCGGCTGGCGCGGCGTCCACCTCGACCTCCGAATGCTTCAGCCAAAACAACGAGCGGCGCATCGCCGGATGCACCGATCTGATCGAGAACCCGAACATCGACGCCGGAACCAAGAGCCTCGCTTACGCGATGCGCGCGCTCGCCCTCTCGCTCAAAGGCAAGCTCGACGAATCGCTCCCCGACTACGACAGGGCGATCGAGCTGGACCCCGGTTCGGCGATGTCGTTCAACAACCGCGCCTGGGTCAAATATAAGCTGAATCGGCTGGAGGACGGCCTGGAGGATGTCGAGCGTTCGCTCGTACTCGGCCCCGCAAGTCCACACGCGCACGACACCCGTGCCCACATTCGCCAAGCGCTCGGCGAGCGCCGCCCGGCGCTCCGCGATTACGAACGCGCGATGCGGCTCGGTGGAGAGCCCCTCGTACGGCTCTATCAATGCGGCCTCGAAGCGGCGGGCTTCTACAAAGGACCGATCGACGGTCTTTACACGCGCGACGTGCGGAGCGCGCTCGAAGCCTGTGTCGACACGACGGAGTGCGATCCGCTTCCTCCCGATGAGGAATGCCGCGCGGCCATGTCGTAAGCGGAGGAAGAGCCGCAGATAAGCGGTTGATTGGTCCCCCGCCCTGCACAACGGTCTCGCTAACCGCGATAGCGCCAATACTGTCCCTTGGACCTGAAGCGTTCGAGATAGCCCGGCACGATGGAACCGATGGCGTCCGGCACATCGACGCCGAGCGCGGCCAGCGTCCGCCCCTGCTTGAGCGCCTCGTCGCTCACCACGTTGTCGCTCTGAAGCAGGCGCACCTGATCAACCGTCAGCGGGCGCAGGGAATTCGGCAGCGGCCAGGTTGCAAGCGCCTGCAGCTTCGCGAGCCAGAACGGCAGCGAAACGAGCTTGCTGCGCCGGTCGGCATAAAGAAGCGTCCGCTCCATCAGCTCGCGGAACGTCAGCACCTCCGGCCCGCCGAGTTCGTAAACCGTCCCCGGCGTCCCGGCCCCGTTCACGACGGCCGCAATCGCCGCCGCGAGATCGCCCACGTAGATCGGCTGAAAGCGGGTGTGCCCCCCGCCGATCAGCGGCAGCACCGGCGACACGCGCGCGAGCGAGGCGAAGCGATTGAAAAACTCGTCCTCCGGCCCGAACACGATCGAGGGACGGAGAATGACGGCCTCGGGAAACTCCTCCAGCACCGCAGCTTCGCCTGCCGCCTTGGTCTGCGCATAGTGAGCGCGCGACGCCGCCGAGGCCCCGATGGCGGACACATGTATGAAACGCCGCGCTCCCGCGGCCTTGGCGGCCTTGGCCACCGCCCGCGCCCCGTCCACGTGAACCGCCGCGAACGTCTGCGCTCCCGAGGGCGCCAGGATGCCGACCGCATTGACGACCGCATCCACGCCTTCGACGGCCCGCGCCACCGAATCCGGAAACCGGAGGTTGGCCTGCACGGGTTGGATCTGCCCAACGTCTCCCATGGGTTGCAGATGGCCGGCAAGATCCGGCCGCCGGGACGCAGCCCGGATTCGATACCCGTTTTGCGCCAGCGCACGCACGGCGTGCCGGCCGACGAACCCCGGCCCTCCGAAAATTGTGACGAGACTGTTGCTGCCGCCTTGTGGTGCCATGTCGTCTACCCCGCCCTCACCAGTCCGGAACCGCGATGTTACCGCTCCATATAAGCACGTGATATGCACCGATCCCTGATCTCGGTCATCCCTGTCAATTGACAACGGGCGCGCCACCCCCTAGTTCATGGCGCCGCAGGCTTCACGGCTTGCCCAGATGGCGGAATTGGTAGACGCACTGCTTTCAGGTAGCAGCGCCGCGAGGCGTGGAGGTTCGAGTCCTCTTCTGGGCACCATCAAGTTTTTGTTTCATCAGACAATATGAAACGCGTTTTGGGGGCGGTCACGCGCCACCCCCTCTATAGCGCACGCCAGCGGCACCCCCGTCGGAAAGAACCTCGCCTCGAAATTTGAGGTCGCCCCTCACGCCAGGCCGCACGCGGTGCCCCGTTAAGGATGACCGGCGCTTCGGCCGGGCCACGCGTCAACGATACTGACCCGCAATCCTTGAACCGGCCGCCAATAGAACAGAGAACACGCCAGCGGCCTTCGGCGCGGCAACGCTCGTGACTGGCTCGGCACCTGGCGAAGAAAGAACGCGAATGAAAAACGTGATCGTAACCGGCACGTCCTCGGGTATCGGATTGGATACCGTCGTCGCGCTTGCGAAGCAGGGATGGCGCGTGTTCGCCACGATGCGCAAGACCGCAAAGAGCGGACCGCTCGAAAGCGCGCTTGTCGATGCGGGACTTCGCGACCGTGTCGAGATCGCACAGCTCGACGTGACAGACGCCGCATCGATCTCCGCCGCGGTCGAAGCCGTACTATCGAAAACCGGCGGCCAACTCGATGCGGTCGTACACAATGCCGGCGTTGCCGTCGGCGGCGCGTTCGAAGACATCCGGGACGATCAATCGCGGCATGTCATGGAAACGAATTTCTTTGGCGTCGTCGCGTTGACGCGCGCGCTGATGCCCACGTTCCGCAACCAACGGCACGGACGCGTTCTCATTGTATCGAGCGACGCTGCATTCATGGGGCAGCCTGGAAACGCCATCTACTGCGCCTCGAAGTGGGCCATCGAAGGGTGGGCGGAAGCCGCCGCACATGAACTCAACCTGTTCGGGATCGAAGCGATCCTCGTCGAGCCCGGCCCCTATCGCACGCCGATCTGGGAAAACTCGCCCCACATCATGCCGCCCGAAAGCCCGTACTACGCTTGGTCGCAGCAGCTCTTCAAGGCAGCCGACGAGCACACGGAACGCACGGCGCGCGATCCGATCGAAGTTGCACGCGTCATCGTAAAAGCGCTCGAAGCACAACGCCCTCGCTTTCGTTATCCCGTGGGCCCGCTGGCGCGCATCACGCATGCCGTACGCGGAAAGATTCCGAGCAGGCTCATGCGCCGCGGCGTTTCGCGCCTCCTCGGTCTCCATCGCATACGCGCGTGAACACCTGAAAGAGACGCGCGCGGCAAGACGACTTTCGTTGCGGCCCACTCACGTCCCCAGACCCTGCATCGACGGCACGTCCGCTCGCGATGCATAGGGAACTTTGCAGCACACGACGGGTTGTCGTCGTGATCATGATTTTTTCCGGTCACGGCATCGCGCCAGCGGTCGGGCGCTTGAGTCGGCTTGCGGATCGAGACGTTCTCGCCGGATTTCCCATAGTGCTTTTCGCGCGCGCTCGCGGTAATCGACTTTAGTAAGCATGGGACGTAAAGCCGCGTAGATACACGTTCATTACGATTTATAAGGCGTTCGATGCATATTTGCTCACAAATCAGATCGGCCTCAATGGTTAACCTATTGAGTCAACAAGTAAAAAATTACAAGAAGATTCGCGAAACTGAAGTAAGGATACCTTTCGGGTTCGGTGTCACCTTCCAAGCGTCACGCATCACGCCGTTTTTGTTGAGAGCTGCGGCTGCACATTGGGTTCACACCCGTCGGCATACTTACTGAGGGGTAACCCAAAACCGATGACAGCCTATCGCGCTCTCCGCATCGCGGCAGCCTCGATCCCGCCACGATGCTGGGCCACCGCCCGCTGCCGAAATTCTCCTGCGCCGGGACAGAGCGGAAGCGCCGCCTTCTGCCGTCCCTCGGCGCACGCATCCCAGATCACGCCTTGCCGCTAACACTGGCGTTGCCCCTGCGCGCCGCAAACCTAAGGAGTACCTTGTGCTTAACTTGATTCCTCAAACGAAGAACTGGCTGCGCGCCAATGGGGATCGTCCGGTAGCGGCCAAGCCGTTCTCATCGCTGTCCTCCTATAAGGCGATCAAGCACCACCAGACACTCGCCAAGACGCTCGGTATTCCGAACCCGTTCTATCGCTCGACCGAGGGCATGGCGGACAAGCTGACGCTCATCGACGGCAAGCCCGTGCTCAACTTCGCATGGTGCGACTATCTCGGCCTCAGCCAGCATCCTGAAATGATCGCCGCTGCCAACGAGGCGACGAGCCGCTTTGGCACCACGCTTTCGGCAAGCCGCATGGTCTCGGGCGACACGCCGATGCACCGCGAGCTCGAAGCGGAAATCGCACGCACGATCGGCGTGGAAGCCGCCCTCGTTTTCGTCAGTGGCCATGCCGCCAACGTCTCCACCATCGGCACGTTGATGAACTCCGACGACCTGATCGTTCACGACGAGTTCGTCCATAACAGCGCGGTCGTCGGCATGCGCCTCTCGGGCGCCGAAACCCGCAGCTTCAAGCACAACCGGCTCGACGCGCTCGAAAACATTCTCCGCACCGAGCGCGCGAAGTACCGCAACGTCATGGTCGTCATCGAAGGTCTGTACTCGACCGAAGGCGATCTGCCCGACCTCGCGCGCATTGTCGAGCTCAAGGAGCGCTACGGTGCATGGCTGATGGTGGACGACGCGCACGGTTGCGGCGTGCTCGGCGCAACGGGCCGCGGCCTTGCCGAGCATTGCGGCGTCGACGGCGCCAAGGTCGACATTTGGATGGGCACGCTGAGCAAAGCCTACGCGTCGTGCGGCGGCTACATCGCCGGCAACACCGAACTGATCGACCTGCTCCGCTACGCGGCACCGGGCTTCGTCTTCTCGGTCGGCCTTCCCCCGGCGATGACGGCGTCCGCACTCACGGCCCTTCGCATTGTCCAGCGCGAGCCGGAACGCGTTCAGCGCCTGCATAACAACAGCAAGATGTTCCTCGAAGGCGCACACGCACGCGGCCTCGATACCGGCCGTGCAGCCGGCATCGCGATGCTGCCGATCATGGTCGGCCTCACGGGCCGCGCGGCCAAGACGGTCGCACGCGTCCTGGAGCGCGGCGTCAACGCGTCCTTCATCATGTATCCCGGCGTCCCGATGAACGCGGCGCGCCTGCGCTTCTTCCTCTCCTCGGAACTAACGGAAGCCGAGATCAATCTGGCGCTCGACGTCACGAAGGAAGAGCTGGGCCGCTAACGCTCACGCGCTTCACGAATACAAACGAAAGGGCGCCTCGGAAACGGGCGCTCTTTTTTTGGGCAGATCGACCGCGTCCATCAATCGGGCTTCACGTCATCGCCGACGCTTTGAAGCGCCCGATCGAACGCGCCGCGCGGGAGCACGCTTGCAAGCTCGTCTCTTTGCGTCGCTCCCCACAACGGGACGCCCGCGATGTAGCCGGCTCGGCCCAGCAGATGCCCCGCAACGGGAACCGTGAGCAATAGAAAGAGATTGGCGAGCACGATCTTGAGAGCAATCTCGAACGACGGCATAGCAAAACCGATTCCGATCAGCACCAAACCGGCGCCCGCCACACCAGCTTTGGTCGCCGCGTGCATCCGCATGAAGAAGTCCGGAAACCGCAGCACGCCGATGGCCGCGACGAGACACACCGTAGCTCCAAGAACGAGAAAGAATGCGCCGATCCAGGCCGTCATGGCGCGTCCTCGTTATCATCGTCACGGATTGCGCCGCGTTCGATAAAGCTCGCCAACGCGACAACGGCAAGAAAACCCACCAATGCCACGCCGAGCGCGACATCGACGAACGCCGTGGAGCCGGACACCAACACCGCAAGGCCAGCCACAGCCACACCGATCAGCGAAAGCATATCGAGCGCCACGACGCGGTCGGGGGTCGATGGCCCGCGCACGATGCGAAGCGCCGCGCACACAGCCGCAGCCGCAAGCAGCACCCCGGCGATTATCGCCGCGATCTCCAAAGCGGCCACTCCGCTCATGCGAGCACCTCCCTCACCTTCGCCTCGAAGCCAGCCTTGATGTCGGCCACGGTGCTTTCCGACGCGTTCATCGCGTGCACATAAAGCGTCTTGCGATCCTCGCTCACGTGCAAGCTCGTCGTACCCGGCGTCAGCGTAATCATGTTGGCGAGAAGCGTTATCCCCGCATCGCTTTTCACATCGAGCGGCACGGCAACGATGGCCGGACGCAGCGGCCGGCGCGGATCCAGCACGGCAAGCGACACATCCTTCACCGAAAGCGCGAACTCGCGGAAGAACAGGGCTCCAAGCCGCCCCCACGCCACAGCCTTTGTCGCAAAGCTCATGGCACGCTCTCTTGAATGCGCGCGCCGCCCGCCGTCTCCGGTGGAAAGACCGCGTCGATGTAAGCGGATTTGTCGAGCAGTTGCGCACCGGCGCGAAGCGAATAGTCGACGAACGGCTCGGCCCAAAAGCCGATGGCAAGCGTGATCGTCGCGAGAGCGGAAATCGGCACGAGCATGAGCACCCGCGTGCCGGGTTCACCGAGCCAACGCCGCTCCGCCGCAACGGATCTCTCCGGCGCTGCCTTCCAGAACGCTTCGTTCCAGATCTTCAGCATCGAATAGAGCGTCAGCAATCCAACGGCGAGCCCGGTTACCGCAAGCGCGATGTGTCCTGCATCCAGGCTCGCTTTGATCACACCGAATTTGGCCCAAAACCCCGATAGCGGCGGAAGCCCCGCAAGCGACAGCGCAGGAATAGCGAACAGCACGCCAAGCAGCGGCAGTCCGCGATAGAGCCCGCCGATCTCCTTCAAGTGGTACGATCCACCAGCCCGATGGATGACACCGGCAACAAGGAACAGGTTCGCCTTCACGACGATGTGGTGGATCACGTAGAGGATGGCGCCACCCACCGCGAGCGGAGTCGCAACAGCGATGCCGAGCAGCATGTAGCCGATCTGACTGATGATGTGGAACGAAAGGATGCGCCGGATGTCGAAGTGCGCCGCCGCCCCGAGCACGCCTGTGATCATCGTCGCCGCCGCGATCGCCCCGACAATCGGCGCGGTGACGCCGGTATCGCCGTCGAACATGAGCGTAAATGTCCGCAGGATCGCATAGACGCCGACCTTCGTGAGCAGTGCCGCGAAAATGGCGACGACGGGCGCGGACGCCGTGTGATAGGCGGCCGGAAGCCAGAAGAACAGAGGAAACACCGCAGCCTTCGCACCGAAGGCGACCAGAAACAGCAACGCAAGCGTCGTCACAAGTCCCTGGTTCTCGACCGTGGGCAACACGAGCGCGAGGTCCGCCATGTTGAGCGTTCCGGTCGCGCCATAAAGCAAAGCGACCGCGATCAGGAACTGCGTCGTAACGACGAGGTTGAGCGTCACGTACTTCACGCCCGCATCGAGCTGCGCTTTCGTTCCGCCGAGAGCCAGAAGCCCGAACGACGAAATCAGCATCACCTCGAACCAGACGTAGAGGTTGAAAATGTCTCCGGTGAGAAACGCGCCCGTCACGCCGAGCAACAGGCCCTGATAGAGCGGATGGTAGAACGCGTACTCGCGCGCGGACGCGTCGCCGGCCAATCCGTAAATCCCCACCGCAACGGCCATCAACCCTGCAATCAGCACCATCGCAGCCGAGAGCATGTCTCCTACGAAGCTAATGCCGAATGGCGCCTGCCACGCACCGAACTGCGTCGCGAGAACCGTGCCGTCATGCACGGCCCCGACAAGTGCAATCGCAGACAGCAGCAGCCCGAAACTCGCAGCGAGACTCACGCCACGCTGAACGAGCGGCCACCGCCACGCCAGAAGCGACAACGCCACGCCTGCAAGCGGACAGAGAACCGGAAGCGCAAGCAGCAGATTTGCGCGCATCATTCCCGCCTCTCGTCGTCGCGCAGCCCTTCGCCTGGCGGCGTCTCCGCATCCCGCATGGCGTCCGGGTCGAGCGTGCCGAGCCGCTTATACGCATTTTCGAACAGAACAGCCGTGAACGCGACGAGCGAAAACGAGATCACGATCGCGGTCAGGATGAGAGCCTGCGGCAGAGGATTGGCGCTGACGGCAACCGTCGCCTCGCCTGCCTCGACAAGCGGCGGCACGCGAGAGCCGAGACGACCGGCCAGAAAGATCGCGAGGTTCGCCGCGTTGCCGAGCACGAGAAGGCCGAGCAGGACGCGCAGCATATTGCGCGACAGGATCAAGTAGGCCGCAACGGCAATCATCACCCCGAAGGCAAGCGCGAAGATGGGTTCCACGTCACTCCTCCAGATAGGGCAAGAGGAACGTGAGCACCGCGCCGACGACCGTGAGATAGACGCCGACATCGAACACGAGCGCCGTGCCAACTGCGAGGCCGCCCGGAAATGTCCACTGGTGCGTAAGATACGGCGAATTCAGAAGAAGCGCCGGAAGCCCGGAGAGAAGCCCGAGCGCGAGCCCGCCGCCGATCAGCGCCTTCGGCCACACGCGGATAAGCCTCACGAGCGCCGAACGCCCGCGCGGCAAAGCGTACACGGCCAAGCCCGCAGCCGCGATGAGTCCGCCGATGAAACCGCCCCCCGGCTCGTTATGGCCGCGAAACAGCACATAGATGGAGAAGAGAAGCGCGAGCGGGAGGATCGCGCGGCCGGTCGTCCTCAGGATCAGAGAATTCATGCACCCTTCTCCGACATCCGCCGCCGCACACCGGCAATCACCGCGGCCGCCGCCACCGCTGCAAGCCCAAGCACCGAGATCTCGCCCAGCGTATCGAGGGCCCGGAAATCGACGAGGATCACGTTGACGAGATTGCGCCCATGCGCTTCAGGCACGCTCGCCGCGCGGAAATAATCCGAAAGCCGCACGTCGAAAGGCATCGCGAGAACGGCAAACAACACGCACGTCGCGGACACGCCGAGCCCCACCGCAATCGCGCCGTCGCGCAACCGTTGCCGTCCCGTTCGCGCATCCCATTGCCGGAACGGCAACCGCCCCACGATGGCGAGCAGGATCACGATGGCAATCGCCTCCACCGAGAACTGCGTGAAGGCGAGATCCGGCGCGCCGTTGAGAAGGAACAGCAGCGCCACCGCGAAACCCACCATGCCCGCGGCGGCGAGACCGGCTACGAACCCTCTCGCACCGGCGACCGCAAGCGCCGAAACGATCAACGCAACCGCAAGCGCTGCATCGGGCCTCAGCCATCCGGCATCGAACGAAGGCAGCGCAAACCCGCCAAGCAGAGCGAGAGCAGGCGCGCCCGCCAGTGCGACAATGGCCAGCACGCGGCCGGCATAAAGCCTGAGACTTCCGGTCTGGATCGCGTTCGTTTGCCAAATGGCAACCCGTTGCAGCCCGGCGAGCAGCGCATCGTATCCACGGTCCGGTCCCACGCATCGATCTGCCGAATGCGCGCGAAAGCATCCCGTAGCGCGTCCCAACGCAGAAACGCGCCAACACCGATCAGCAGCGTCAGCACACTCAGGGCAAGCGCGGGGGTGAAGCCATGCCACAGCGCGAGCGTCGCGCCCAAGCGCCGGCCCGAAATCGCCTCCGCTGCGGACATCAAAAGACCGTCGCCTGCGATCCACGGAGCCACGCCGAATAGGAGGCCGAGAAAAGCAAGCACGACCGGCCCGGCCAACATCCGAAATCCCGGATCCTGCGGCGCGCCCGGCGTCGGCACGCGCGGCCCCATGAAACACCGCACCGCCACGATGCCCGCAACGACGACCATCGCGGCATTCGCAATCAATGCCGCGCCGAGCACGAGCCAGGATGATGCCGGGAGTCCCGCCTCGTAAATCAGCTCCTTGCCGACAAACCCGAAAAACAGCGGAAGTCCAGCCATCGACATCGCGCCAAGTCCGGCCGCAACCGCCGTCACCGGCATCGCGTGGCGCAACCCGCCCAGCGCCGTGCTGTCCCGCGTGCCCGTTTCGTGATCGACGTTCCCCGCAACCAGGAACAGGCACGCCTTGTAAAGCGCGTGCCCGAAAAGAAACGCAGCAACCGCAAGCGCCGATGTCTCGCCCGGCAAACCGATCAGCAGCACCAACGTGCCGAGAGACACGACCGTCGAATAGGCGAGCACCCGCTTGAGGTCCACTTCGCGCAGCGCCAGCACCGCACCCGCGATCATCGTGGCCCCGCCCACACTCGTGAGCAGCAGAACCCACAATTCATGCGCCTCGAACACCGGATTGAACCGCGCGAGCAGATAGACGCCGAGCTTCACCATGGTGGCCGAGTGGAGGAACGCCGATACCGGCGTCGGCGCCACCATGGCGTTCGGCAGCCACGAATGGAGCGGCACCTGCGCCGACTTGGCGAACGCGCCGATGGCCAGAAGCACGACGATGGCCGGTGCGGTCGAAAGCGCCGCCACCGCCTCGCCCCGCGCCAGAATCTCGCTGATCGAGTACGTGCCGAGACCGGACCCCAGCAGAATGACGGCCGCAAGCAGCGCCAGCCCCCCGGCCACCGTCACCAGAAGCCCTTGTTGGGCCGACCGCCGCGCTTCGGCGCTTTCCGGCGTCGTCCCGATAAGCAGGAACGACGTGAGGCTCGTCAGCTCCCAGAAGACGACGAGCAAGATGAGATCGTCGGCCAGCACCGCCCCGATCATCGCGCCCATGAACACGGTGAGCGCGGCATAAAAGCGAGGCAGCCGCTCGCGCCCCTTGAGATACGCGGACGCATAGAGGAACACGAGCGTTCCGATGCCGGTGATCAGAAGCGCGAAGAGAAGCGAAAGCCCATCGACCCGAAAGGAGGCGTCGATGCCGAATGTCGGAATCCAGGGATGAACCTGCCTCAGCGTCCTGCCGTTCCCGATCTCGGGAAGGAAGGTCGCGAAGCCTGCGAAAAGCACGGCAGGGATGGCCGCAACGAACGGCGATGACCGCCCGCCCAGCCACGCCGCCAGCGGCGCGAGGAAGAACGATGCGGCCACAAGCGCGAGAATATCCATCGACCGCCGTTCCACTTTCCGGTTCAGCGCTTATCGCCCCTGAAAATTTCCAGGGTCAAGAAAAACCGGCACTTTCTGAGATCAGAACCCGCAAAAAACGAACCTCCCGAGGCGCGCTCTTGCTTTTAAGCCGCGAAACCGCTACACCCGCGCTCGGAACACACATAAAATCCACGATAAATTTCAATAACTTACATGCCTCGTGGATCAGCCTTCGCCCGCATACGAGGTTCACATGTCAGCGCAGCCCTTCACCCTCCACAAAGGCGATCTTCCCGCGGATGTGTCCTTCACGGGCAGCGTCGCAATCGACACCGAAACGCTCGGCCTCGATCCGAACCGCGACCGTCTCTGCCTCGTGCAGCTTTCGAGCGGCGACGGACATGCCCACCTCGTGCAGCCGGATCCGAAAACCTACGACGCCCCGCGCCTGAAAGGGCTGCTGGCAGATCCGGCCATTCTCAAGATCTTTCACTTCGCTCGCTTCGATCTCGCAGTTCTTGAGAAGTACCTCGGCGTAAAGGTTGCCCCGGTTTACTGCACAAAGATCGCCTCCAAGCTCGTGCGAACCTACACCGACCGCCACGGACTGAAGGATATCACGTCCGAACTCTTGGGCGTTGACCTCTCGAAGCAGCAGCAAAGCTCGGACTGGGGCGCCGCAACCCTCACCCAGCAGCAGCTCGCCTATGCCGCCTCCGACGTTTTGCATCTGCACGCTTTGAAGGCAAAGCTCGACGCAATGCTGGAGCGGGAAGGCCGCACGGCTTTCGCGGACGCCGCCTTCGCGTTCCTCGGAACCCGCGCCAGGCTCGACCTTGCGGGCTTCGGCGAAGTCGACATCTTCGCGCACTGAACCGGGCGGCTCCAAACACGCGGTATCCGGGACCGCGAGGTCCCAATATCACCCAATTTCAGGGCGATTGTCCGCACACCTTCGCGCGTGCAAAACTCGGCGTGTCGAGACCCGTGCAGAGAAAGTCAGGTCTCGCGCAGGATAGACCGTGCGCGGATTGGCCTCTATCTAACCAGGGTGCGCGTCGCGCGGGACACGCCATGCGGGACGAAGGGCCATTCGCCCTCGTCCTATCCGCCGGCCTGGAACGTCAAGGTCGACGAACTTCGAGGGCGGGACACCTCCATGCTCATGACTGTTAACCCCCAATCGGAGCCGTCGGCGAGCCGCCAGACCGGCCAGGGGCTGGTCATGGCCGCCGACCGCTCACGCGAATTCGAGAAGGCGGCCCGGCGCACCATGATCGTGCGCCTCCTTCGCATTGTCTTCCCCGGCGCGATCGTCGCCCTCCTCGGGGTGTACGGGATCGCCATCGCGCAAAAAACGGGGCTTGTCAGTCCGGACGCCCTGCCCGAAGTCGCGCTTCGCCAGATCCTGCCGGCAGACTTGGCCATGACGAACCCGCGCTACGAGGGCTTCGGCAAGGACGGCGTGAGCTATAAGTTCACGGCGAAAACCGCCGATCCCGACCTGACCAATCCCAACGTCGTGACGTTGAACGGCATCTCGGGTGAAATCTATCAGGCGGACAAGACGCGCACCGACGTCACCGCCGTGCGCGGCGTCTTCAACAACAACGACAGCGTGCTCGAACTCTACGAGCAGATCGACGTCGTATCCGAAAGCGGGCTCAAGGCGAAACTCACACGCGCAACGATCCTCGCGAAAGAAGATCTCCTGACCTCACCGGAGCCTGTCGCGGTCGCATTTCCGAGCGGCACCGTCCACGCAAAGCAGATGACGCTACGCCAGAAGGCGCGCGAAGCGACCTTCACCGAAGACGTGCAGGTCGAGCTTTCGCCGCCGCCCGACGACCAGCCGAAGCCGGAGGCCCGAGACGCCGCGGCAGCCGAACCCGCATCTGACGCCGCAGCGCTCTTCACGCCATCCAACGGCCCGATCCATATCAACTCTCACCGCCTCGACATCAACGACGCGAACAAGACGGCGCTCTTTTCCGGCTCCGTACGCGCACGCCAGGGCGACGCCGACCTCACGACGCCGGAACTCGAAGTATTCTACGAAGGCGAAGGCATGATGTCCGCCGGGTCAGCGGCCGAGGGAGAGAACGGTGCGGGTCGGCTGCGCCGCATCCTGGCCAAGAAGCCCGTCGTGATGCAGCGCGCAACCGGCGAAATCGTAACCAGCGACAGCGCCGACTTCGATGCCGTCACCTCGACGGCCGTGCTTCTCGGCGACAAGGTCGTGATGACCTCCGGCGTCGACCGCCACGCGACGAGCCGGCGCGTCGAGCTCAACGAAGCCTCGGGAATGATCGTCCTCATCGGCGATGTCGTCGTCACGCAAGGCACCAACGAGCTGCGCGGCGGACGTCTCGCCGTCGACCGCAATCGGCTCACCGCGCGCCTGACGTCGCCGCCCGAAGCCTCCGTCATTCCCGGACGCATCAGCGCACGCCTGATCCGCGATGCCAACGACACAGGCGGCACAACCGCCGCCACACCGGCTGCGCAAGGCATCGGCGCCATGTCGTTCAAAGCCGATCCCAAATCGCCCGTCGATGTCACGTCGGAATCGCTCGATGTGGACGACGGGAAGAAGGTCGCCGTATTCCGGGGCAGCGTGGAAGCCGCCCAAGGTGCGGTCAAGATCCAGTCCGCAGAACTCTCGGCCTACTACAAAGGCGAGGCCGGTCTCATGGATGCCGCCGGTGGCGGCGCGGGCGCGGCCAACACCCAGCAGGGCGCAGGCTCGGAGCTGACCCGCATCGAAGCCCGCAAGGACGTCAAAGTGACCGCCGCCGACGGACAGACCGCCACCGGCGACTGGGCCAACTTCGACGCGAAGACGAACAAGATCACCATGGGCGGCAACGTCGTGCTTTCCCAGGGACAAAGCATGGTGCGCGGCACGCGGCTCCTGATCGACCTCACGTCCGGCGAGAGCAAGATCGATACGGCCCCCGGCAACACCGTCGCTGTCCCGAACGGCGGCGGCTGGTCGGCCAACACCGAATCCGCCGCCGAATCCGGGCCGGCACGCAAGGCGGGCCGAGCCAGCGCGGTCTTCTTCCCTCAGGAGATGAAGGAAGGCCAGAAGAAGAACAGCAAAGCAAAGCGGCAGACGCCCGAAATCGACGGCTGGTCCGCGACATCGGAGCCGAACCCTTAGCCGCGCCGCAAAGATTTGACACCGACACCCGAAAACGGCTCGAATGCCAGATAAGGATCGCCTCGGTCACGATATGTCCCAGGCGCGATCCGTTGGTCGCCTGAACGTCCGAGACCGGCAGCAATCCCCGTGAGCCCAGAGCCCTTGAGCCCAGAGCACGACAGATCGTCCGTATGAGATTGTGGCCCCTGAAACAGAAAGCTGACGGCGCGACTGCGTTTCAGCCGGACCCCTATGGCGAACACGGCGCCGCAGGGGACGCCTACGGCTACGACGACGCAGCCGGCAACCACGAGCTTGCCAGCCACCAGGGCTGGCTCGTCGCGGAAAACGTCCAGAAGAGCTACAAGAAGCGCATGGTGGTGCGCGGCGTCAGCCTCGCCGTCGGACGCGGCGAATCCGTCGGCCTCCTCGGCCCGAACGGCGCCGGCAAAACCACCGTCTTTTACATGATCACCGGGCTCGTCCCCGCAGACGCAGGCCGCATTTCCATCGACGGCCGGGACGTCACCCGTTTGCCGATGTATCGCCGCGCACGCCTCGGCATCGGTTACCTGCCGCAGGAAGCCTCCATTTTCCGCGGCCTCACGGTCGAGCAGAATATCATGGCCGTGCTGGAGCTGGTCGAGCCGAACCGCCGCGCCCGCAAAGAACAGCTCGACAGCCTGCTTGAGGAATTTCAGATCACGCGCCTCCGCAAGTCGGCGGCCATGGCGCTCTCGGGCGGCGAGCGGCGTCGCTGCGAAATCGCCCGCGCCCTCGCCTCGCGCCCGTCGTTCATCCTGCTCGACGAGCCGTTCGCTGGCATCGACCCGATCGCCGTCGGCGACATCCAGGTCCTAGTGCGCCACTTGACGGACCGCGGCATCGGGGTCCTCATCACGGATCACAACGTCCGCGAGACCTTGAGCCTGATCGACCGCGCCTACATCATTTACGACGGCCAGGTTCTGACACAAGGTAAGCCCGCGGAAATCATAGCGAATGAAGATGTTCGGCGTGTCTACCTCGGGGATATGTTCGTTAACGCCGGTTGAGTATAGCCGTGGGTCGCGACGCATTCTGGAACCCAACGCGATGAGACCACTTGAGGCGCCACCCAACCGGGCAGCGACCCTGCGATGCATGAGCATCGCGGCGTGTGCGCCCCCGTACCGTAGCGTCGCCGGGGCTCGTCGCCGGATCGTTCCGGCGCCGCCTCGGACGCGGAAAGTCTGAGCATGGCGCTATCGGCAAAGCTTGAGTTGAGGCAAGGCCAGCAGCTGGTGATGACACCCCAGCTGCAGCAGGCGATCCGCCTCCTCCAGCTTTCCAATCTGGAGCTCGGCCAGTTCGTGGACTCCGAGCTTGAGCGCAATCCCCTGCTGGAAATCGACGAAGCGCCCGAAGGCGCCACGCGAAGCGAGGCGGAAGCGGAGCCTCAGATCGAGCAGGCGAGCAGCGACGGCTCGTCCGGCGATGACGAATGGCTGGACCTCGCGAAACCGGCCGCCGAACCGAACGGCGGCCTCGATGTCGAGCACTATGCGGTCGATGGCGACGACGGCGCGCCGGCCGGCGGCCTCGATAGCGACTCGGGCTGGGCCAGCTTGCGCCAAACCACGAGCTCGTTCTCCGGCGAAGACATCAATCCCGAAGCATTCGTCACCAGCGAGCCGACGCTCCGCGAACATCTCACCGCACAGCTCCCCCTCGTGATTCAAGGCCCGGTCGAGCGACTGATCGGCCAGCACCTGATCGACATGGTGGACGAGGCCGGATACCTCCAGGGCGATCTCGACGCGTTGGCGGTCAAGCTCGGCGCCCCGCTCGGAATGGTGGAGCGCGTTCTCGAAACGCTGCAAGCGTGCGATCCCGTGGGCGTCTTCGCCCGCACGCTCGCCGAGTGCCTGGCGCTCCAGCTCAAAGAGCAGAACCGCTACGACCCTCAGATCGCATCGCTCCTCGACAACTTGCACCTCCTGGCCGCCCACAATCTGCCAGCCCTGAAAAAGGCCGTCGGAGCCGATATGTCGGAGATCACCGACATGATCGAGGAGATCAAGCGCCTCGACCCGAAGCCGGGGCTCAAGTTCGGATCCGTCCAGATCCAGCCTGTGGTGCCGGATGTGCTTGTACGCGCAGCCTCCGACGGCTCCTGGACCATCGAGCTCAACAGCGACACGCTCCCCCGCGTGCTCGTCAACCGCACCTACTACGCCGAGGTGAGCACCACGACACGCAACGAGAAGGAAAAGGACTATCTTCTCGAATGCCTGCAGACCGCGAACTGGCTGGTGAAGAGTCTCGATCAGCGCGCACGCACCATCCTCAAGGTCTCCCAAGAGATCGTTCGCCAGCAGGACGGCTTCTTCACGCACGGCGTCCAATACCTGCGTCCTTTGAACCTCAAGACTGTGGCCGACGCCATTTCGATGCACGAGTCGACCGTCTCCCGCGTCACGTCGAACAAGTACATGGCGACCCCGCGCGGCATCTTCGAGCTAAAATACTTTTTCACCTCCGCCATCGCATCGGCTGGGGAGGGCGAAGCTCACTCGTCGGAATCCGTCCGCCACCGCATTCGCCAGATGATCGACGGCGAGAGCGTGCGCCAAGTGCTCTCCGACGACATGCTTGTCGACAAGCTCAAGGCGGAAGGCATCGACATCGCGCGCCGCACCGTTGCGAAATATCGCGAAGCGATGCGCATCCCCTCGTCCGTCCAGCGCCGCCGCGAGAAGCGCCACGCCGAGCGCGTCGGCCGCTCGGTTTGAACATGCGGCGCGACGTGCCATCCACTGCATCCTCGCGCCTCGCGATTGACACCCCCGAATCCCCGCTCTAGCGTTGCCTGAGTTAGGCTTCGGTCCGCGCAGGGCAAAGAACAAAGAATTGAAATAATTATAAAATATATCCGACGCGCACCGGGCCAGGAAGCTGTAGAGCGTGCGTAGAGACTGCCTCCAAGCGTGCGAGGCGAGGCCCGAAAAAGCCGGATCGGACATCCGATCGCTTTGTGATCGGTTCGAGATAAGCCGGAAAGCCAGGGTGCCGCATCTTTGCGCAGTGCGAGGCTACCGAATCGCCACTTTTGCTGGTTACGAACGCGGGTATCGCGGAAATGAACAGCGTGCATACGGAAGCTGGCCGCTCTCCGGAGCGTCGCGTCAGACGGCACGTTTGGTGCATATCTTTGTGCGGAACAGAGTGGTGTAAGCATAGGCCGCGCGTTGCCGGCGCCCCGGGGGGGCACGGCACTGAGGCGTCTAGACCATGATCGCTTCAGGCCCTACCAGCCTGAAGCGTGAATCATCGGTCTCACCTGAGAGATTAAGAGCGTGATCCCGATCCAATCGAAACTGATCACGCGCTAAGAGCAACAAGGGTTGGCAGCGATGCCGGTCACTGAGCTGATGGGACCCGAAAAATGGATTTAGGCGATCTTCTGGCACCTCGGGGTATCTTCCCTGCGTTCGAAGCGGCCACCAAGAAAGAGGCGCTTCACGGACTCTCGGTCCAGGCCGGAGACCTGACGGGCCTCGACGGGCGCACGATCTACGACACGCTGCTCCAGCGGGAGCGGCTGGGCTCGACGGGCCTCGGCCGCGGTATCGCCATTCCGCACGTCAAGCTGATCGGCATCGACGGCATCGTGAGCCTTTTCGCGCGCCTCGCCCGGCCGATCGACTTCGAAAGCCCGGACGGAGAGCCGGTGGATCTGATTTTCGTGCTGCTGGCGCCCGATCACGCCGGTGGCGATCACCTCAAGGCGCTGGCGCGCATTTCGCGGCTGGTGCGTGAGCCGACCGCACTCGAAAGGTTGCGTTCGGCGCCCGACCTTGCGAGCCTTCAGCACGCGCTGACATCGCCTCTCACGTCACACGCGGCTTAGCCGGGGGGCGAAGCGCGGCGGGGCACGACGACGCCACGCCGCGCTCTCTTATCCGTAGATCGTGAGCGCCGCGAGCCCAATCGAGCCGACGACGATGCGCCACCAGGCGAACGGCGTGAACCCGTGCCGCGCAATGAACGCGAGCGCGAGCTTGACCACCACGACCGCAGTCAAAAACGCCATCACGAAGCCGACGCCGAGCGGAAGCACATCCGTCTGCTCGATCTTGTTCCAATTGACGTAGAGATCGTAGGCGAACGCGCCGCTCATCGTCGGCAGCGCGAGCAGGAACGAGAACTCGGCAGCGGCGCGCCTTTCGGCTCCCATCAAAAGCCCTCCCACGATGGTGGCCCCCGAGCGTGAGACGCCGGGCATCAGCGCGAGACACTGAAAGAAGCCGATCGCCAACGCCCGCGCCGGCGGGATATCCATCGCGTCGGCAAATCGCGGCGTGGGCGCGAGCCACCGATCGACCGCGAGGAGAACGAACCCGCCCGCGATCAGCATTGCGCACACGAGCACCGGATTTTCGAACAGAACGTCCTTGATGAAGCCGTGCAAGAGAGCGCCGAACACCGCGGCAGGAAGGAAGGCCACAAACAAGGAAATGACGAAGCGTCGCACCCAGGGATCGGACGGAAGCGCGAGCAGCATCTGCCAGAGCCGGCCGAAATAAACGACGACAACGGCAAGGATCGCCCCGAGCTGAATCTGAACCTCGAACGTCTTGGCGGGAGACTCGAAGCCCAGAAAGTGGCCAGCGAGCAGCAGATGCCCGGTTGACGAGACGGGTAGGAACTCTGTCAGTCCCTCCAAAAAACCAAGCAGAATAGCTTGCCAGATCGGCATGAACGATGCGCTCCGGTTGGAAATGGAGAACCTTGGCACAAGAGGATGAATAGGGCGTTCCGATAGACCCCTGCGAAGGGACGGACAAGTCGGCGGGTTCGGTAGCACGTTTGCAGAAACGAGGATACGTTCCGGGGACGGCGGCCTGATGACAACGGACCATGGCTTCGGCCAGGCAGCGAATTCGGGCCGCCATCGAGTTGAAGCGGCAAGAGTTCCAGAAATCACCGGACGTCATTCCATCATCGGAGGCAACCCCATGAGGCGGGCAGATCGGATTCCATGCACACGCTAACCCATTTCCGGCTCTGCCCCCGCTCCCGTGCCATCCGCATTGCGCTGGCCGAGATCGGCATCACGCCCGAACTGGTGGAGGAGCGCCCGTGGGAGTGGCGCACGGAATTTCTGGCGCTGAACCCCGCCGGTGAATTGCCGGTGCTCGCGCTCGAAGGTGGCCTCGTCCTCTGCGGTTCCTACGCCATCACGGAGTACTTCGCGGGATTGCTGGAGAACATGCAGAAGGACGGCCGCCCTGCCCCACTCTTCCATGGATCTCTCGCAGAACGCGCGGAGCAACGCCGCCTCGTGGATTGGTTCCACGGCAAGCTCAACCGCGAAGTCACCCGCGAACTGCTGCACGAGCGCGTCTACGGGCATCTCATGGGAGAGGGCGGCCACACACCCGACACCGAAGCGCTGCGCGCCATCCGCACCAACCTGCGCTACCACTTGGGCTACGTGAACCATCTGGCCCACGAGCGCCGTTGGCTGGCAGGCGACGAAATGAGCTTCTCCGACCTCGCGGCCGCGGCCCACCTCTCGGCCATCGATTATCTGGGCGAAATCCGCTGGGACGATCACACGGCGGCCAAATCCTGGTATGCGCGCGTAAAATCCCGTCCGTCGTTCCGCCCGCTTCTGGCAGACCGCCTGCCGGGCCTTGCGCCCGCGCCCGTCTATACCGATCTCGACTTCTGAAAGATGCGTGCAAACCCGACCAGCGAAACGCAAGACACCCGCCCGGCCGCCACGGCGCGAGCCGGCGCACCGCGTGACGTCAAGGCCGTTCTCGCAAAACGCGCCCACGCGCTCGGTTTCGAGATCGTGCGCGTAACACGTCCCGATGCCATTCCCCTTTCCGGCGAGCGGTTGAAAACCTTTCTCGCCGAGGGCCGCCACGGCTCGATGGACTGGATGGAGACCACCGTCGACCGCCGCGCGGACCCGAACTCGCTCTGGCCGGACGCACGCTCCGTAGTCATGCTGGCCATGAGCTACGCGCCCGAAACGGATCCGATGGAGGCGCTCGCCGAACCGCTCAACGGCGTCGTCTCGGCGTACGCGAAGCGGCGCGACTACCACGACGTCATGAAAGGCAAGCTGAAGGAACTCGCCTCATACCTCGCGCAGCAGACGGATAAGCCCGTCAAAGTCTTCGTCGATACCGCGCCGCTGATGGAAAAGCCGCTCGCGGAAGCCGCCGGCATCGGCTGGCAGGGCAAGCACACCAACCTCGTCTCCCGTCATGGCGGCTCGTGGTTCTTTCTCGGCGCAATCCTGTCCGCAGCCGAGATCGCCCCCGACGAGCCGGAGCGAAACCATTGCGGCACCTGCTCGCGCTGCCTCGATGTCTGCCCGACGAAGGCGTTCCCCGCGCCGTTCCAGCTCGATGCCCGCCGCTGCATCGCCTACCTCACCATCGAGCACAAAGGCCACATCGCCGAGGAGTTCCGCGCCGCCATCGGCAATCGCGTCTACGGCTGCGACGACTGCCTCGCCGTCTGCCCTTGGAACAAATACGCCCGCGAAACACGCGAAGTCCGACTCGCGCAGTTGGACGAGCTCGACAATCCGCTACTCTCCGAGCTGCTGGCGCTCGACGACGCAGCCTTCCGCGAACGCTTCCGCGGCACGCCGGTCAAGCGCACTGGGCGCGACCGCGTCGTTCGCAATGGCCTGATCGCCGCCGGAAACTCTAAAGACGCTTCGCTCCTGCCGCACGTCACGCCCCTGCTTGCCGATCCGTCGCCGCTCGTGCGTGCGATGGCCGTCTGGGCCTTCCGGCGCTTAGCGTCCGCCGACGAGATCGCGGCCACCCGCAGCCGTCACCTCGCACGCGAAACGGACGGCGACGTGCGCAGCGAATGGACCTCTGGGAGAGACGCATGACCAGCCTGTTCTGCTTTGGCCTCGGCTACAGCGCCGAGGCGCTGGCCCGGCGCGTGCGCCCCTTGGGCTGGCGCATCGCCGGCACGGCCCGCACGGCCGAAGGCCAGGCCCGGCTCGCATCGCTCGGGTATGACGCGTTTCTGTTCGACGGCATGGCACCCGGATCAGGAATTTCCGACGCACTTGCCGACGCGAGCCATGTCCTCGTCTCGGCCGGGCCGGATCAGGACGGCGACCCGACCCTCCGCTTTCACGAGGGCGACCTCGCCCGTGCGCCGCACCTCCGCTGGATCGGCTACCTCTCCACCATCGGCGTCTACGGCAACACCGACGGCGCGTGGATCGATGAAACGGCCGCTCCCAACCCCGGCTCCGAACGTTCGACACGGCGCATCGGCGCCGAGAACGCGTGGCGCGCGTTCGGCAACGCCCACGGCAAGAGCGTCCAGATCTTCCGCCTCGGCGGCATCTACGGCCCCGGCCGCAGCGCATTCGACGATCTCCGCGACGGCACGGCACGCCGCATCGTCAAACCCGGCCAGGTGTTCAACCGCATCCACGTGGATGACATCGCAAGCGTGCTGTTCGCGGCCGCGAGCGGCGCCGGACGACACACGGTCTACAACGTGACCGACGGCACACCTTCGCCCTCGCAGGAGATGATCGCGCACGCGGCGGATCTCCTCGGCGTCGAGCCACCGCCCGAGATCTCCGTCGAGGAAGCCAAGCTCTCCCCCATGGGCAGAAGCTTCTACGCGGAGAACCGCCGCGTCGCGAACCGTCGGTTGCAGGACGACCTCGGCGTCACGCTCGCCTATCCAAGCTATCGCGAAGGCCTCGCGGATATTCTCGCAAAATCGCGAACCTGAACGGACTGACAGCATTCCCCCTCTTTGTTGCCGGAATCCGGGCGGATCATACGCATGATGATGTTCGGAACGGGAACGAGTGTCCGCGCCGAACGCAGAGTTCATATTGCATATCGTTCGACGAGAGGCTGTCATGATTGCCCGACACCCCATGCCGCTTTTGGCGATGCTGCTGGGGGTTGGCGCGGGGCTCTTAGGAACACCCGCGCAAGCGGAACAAACCGGCCATGCGTTGGCCCAAAAGTTCGCCGCCGGCGCTGCAGAGGAAGACGCGCGCCGTAAGGCCGCGGAAACGAAACGGCGCAAGGCGGAAGAGAACAAGCGCCGTAAGGCGGAAGAAACTGAAATGCTGGCGCGTGCCCGCGCCGAAGCCCTTGAGCGCAAAGCCGCAGCCGATAAGGCGCGCGCGGCGGAAGAAGCGCAAGAAGCCAAGCGCATCGCCGAAGAAGAGCGCGCCGAAAAGGCGCGCCGTCTGGCCGAAGCGCAACGCGCCGCCCGCGAACGCTTCATCGCCGAACAGACCCGGGCCGAAGAGCAGCGAATTGCCGCCGAGAAGCGTGCTGAGGAAGAACGGGCCCGCGAAACAGCCCGCATCGCCGAGGAAAAACGCATCGCTGAAGAAAAGCGTGTGGCCGAGCAGAAGCGAGCCGAAGAGGAACGCGAGCGTATCGCGCTGGAAAAACGCCGCGCGGAGGAAGAACGCCAGCGCTTAGAGGCAACCCGCCTTGACGAGGAAAAGCGTATCGCAGACGAGAGGCGCCGCACGGAAGCACACCGGATCGCCGAAGAGGAACGCCTGGCCGAGCAACGCCGCCTTGCTCTCGCCGCCGAACGCGAGGCATCTCACGAACGCCGCGCCGAGCGGATCCGCAAACTCGAAGACGAACGCAACGCAAAGTCGTTTGCGGATCTCAAATCGCCGATGGGCCTCGGTGCGTCGAGAGAGCGTCCGCCTGCACCGCGCACGACACAGCCCGCCAAACCTGCGGAACGCGTCACCATCCTGCTCGTGATGAAGCCCGGCGCCACAGGCATCCGCCGCTTCGGCAAGAAAACCGCCGATCCCGTACTCTGCTCAGGTGCCAATTGCTGGATCGGCTCGGGCGCAAACCGCGCCGCCAAGGCCGTGACACGCGGCCTCGCGCTTGGCCCGGCCAACACGATGGGCCGCCGCGCAGGGGCCTGCAACCATCGCCTGTCCTGCGTCTACCGCAACGTCGACCTGCGCGCGCCCTTCGCGAGCGTTCAGCCCATCGACCTTCGCGTCGTGCGCCACGACCGCCGCGAACCGCTTCGTCTCGAAGCGGACCGCTCCTGCCGGATCGCGAACGGCGCGCTGGTGTGCGACAAGACTTACGCGTCGCGCTCCTGGCGCGCATGGGTGATCGACGAGGATCTCGCTCTCAAGGCCGGACCAGCCGCACTTGCCGCCGCCCTCGAACACGGCCTCGTCCCAACTCACTCCGCCGCACGTCACGCGCAAAGTTTTTAGCTGAGCGCACGGCGGCACCGTACGGCATCGACTCGTTTCGAAGCACACCGCTACCGATCCTTAACCAGGATCGAAGACGCACCCGCCCATTCCGGCTTTTGCACCGCGCCGCCTTTACCGCTTCGAGACAAAGCTGGGTCATGGTGAGAGCCAAGAATTTACCCATCTTGGACGTGCGGCCATGGCCATCGCAACTCATGAAACCCCGAACGGCGACGCGCGCCCATCGTTCTGGCGCAAGGCATCCCACCGCCTTTCGGGCACCGCAACGCGTCTCTTCGACCGCATCTTCTGTTCCGATGAGCGGCGCAACGTTTCGCGGCCGAAACTCCTCTTCGCAACCAGCACGACGGACGCCGCGATCCTGATCGCAACGGGGGTGGTGGCCTTCGTCGCCCTCGAACCCACGCCGGCGTCCACGCTCGCGATCGCGGCCTGGACCGTTGTTATCGCCCTGGTCACGACCCTCGAACTCCGCCGCAACTGGTCGTATTCAGTTCACGCCCTGCGCGAACCCGCGCGGCAGGCGCGAAAAATCTTGCGCAGCGTCATCGTTGTGTTCTGCGTCACCGTCGGCGCTGCCCATCTCCTGAAGATCGCACCGTTCTCACCTCGAACCGGCGCCGCATGGCTCGTATCGGCCATCTTTCTCATGACTGCGTTCCGCTTCCTGCTTGCGCGCGGCCTCGCCCATCTCACGGAAGCCGGCCGCCTTGTGCGCCGCACCGTCATCGTCGGCGGCGGCCCGGACGCAGAAGCGGTGATTTCCGCGCTGGAGCGCGACAACCTCAAGGAAATCTCGATCGTCGGCGTGTTCGACGACCGCTTCGACGATCGCTCGGCCGATAGCATCGCGGGCTATCCCAAGCTCGGCACGTTCGATCAGCTTCCTGCCTTCTTCCGCAACACGGGCATCGATCTCATGATCGTGACCGTTCCGATGAGCGCCGAAGCCCGCCTTATGCAGATCCTGAAGCAGCTTTTCACGCTGCCGGTCGACATCCGCATCTCGGCCTTGAGCTCGAAGCTCCGCCTCGCATCGGGCACCTATTCGCACATCGGCCGCGTGCCCATGCTCGCGCTGATGGACCGCCCGCTCACCGACTGGGATCGCGTGATCAAGAACATCGAGGACCGCGTCGTCGGCACGGCGCTGTTCGTTCTTGCAGCCCCCGTCATGGCTCTCGTCGCCCTGGCGATCCGCCTCGACAGCAAGGGCCCGATCCTCTTCAAGCAGCGCCGCTACGGCTTCAACAACGAGCTGATCGAAGTCTATAAGTTCCGCTCCATGTACGTGGACAAGACGGACGCCTCGGCCAGCAAACTCGTGACGCGCGACGATCCCCGCGTGACGCCCGTCGGCCGCTTCATCCGCAAAACGAGCCTCGACGAGCTGCCGCAGCTCTTCAATGTCCTCAAGGGCGAGATGTCCCTCGTCGGCCCGCGCCCTCACGCGACCGAAGCCAAAGCGAGCGCAGACCTCTACCAGACGGTCGTCGACGGCTATTGTGCGCGCCACCGCGTCAAACCCGGCGTCACCGGCTGGGCGCAGATCAACGGCTGGCGCGGCGAAACCGACACGCACGAAAAGATCCAGCGCCGTGTGGAGGCCGACCTGCACTACATCGACAACTGGTCGCTGATGCTGGATCTCTACATCATCGCCGCAACTCCGTTTGCCCTTCTCACGGGCAAGAACGCGTACTAGCGGATGTCAGCCACCTCGTTCCACATCCGGCGCACCGGCGCATGGCCGAACGGGCGGCGCGACACGACCTTGCGCACCGCGGCCCATGTTGACCGGAACAGCCGGGCCCTCGACCGACGGCCGGCATGGACCGTTCCGGCCAGCACGCTTGCCGCCATTGCTGTTGCAGGCGCGATGGGCACGAGCGCCATCGTTTTCTCCGAGCCCGCGGTCGCCGACATCCTGATGGCCGCCGTCATCGTCGGCCTCCCGCTTCTCGGCGTCACGCGCTTCGGTCACGCTGCGATACTGAACCTCATGCTGTGGCTGGTTCTGGTCGCCTGCGGAATAGCGGCATGTTCCATGTCGACCACCATGAACACCGCCATCATTCATCAGGTGGTGACGCTCTATCTCGCGCTTGGCGCCTTCGTCCTCGCGGGCTACATCGCGGCCGACGCGGAACCTCGTTTCCATCTCGTCATGCGATTCTACACCCTGGCCTGCCTGATCGCGGCATTAACGGGCCTCGCCGGATACTTCAACGTTCTACCCGCCGCCTACGAGCTGTTCACGAACCACGGCCGCGCGCGCGGAACGTTCAAGGACCCGAACGTGTTCGGCGCGGCGCTTGCTCCGGCCATCGTCTACACGGTGTGGATCGTCCTGCGCGCGCCGATGCGCCAAGCCGCGATCGCCGCCGCGGTCTCGCTCCCGCTCATGCTGGCACTCCTGCTGTCGTTCTCGCGCGGCGCGTGGATCTCGGTGGCCTTCTCGCTCCTGATCGCCGTCTGGCTCTCCGCCGTCACCACACGGCGCAAACGCGATCACGTCCGCCTCGTGGCGGTCGGCACGGTTGGCACGCTTGTACTCGCCCTCGCGCTCGCGAGCACCCTCCGGCACGAATCGATCAGCAACCTCCTGTCCGAGCGCGCAAGCTTCGATCAGTCCTACGACAGCGGACCCGAAGGGCGCTTCGGTGGGCAGGCCAAAGCGATGAACCTCATCCTCGAAAACCCCTTTGGCATCGGCACGCACACCTTCCGCGACAGTCACCACGAGGAAGAGCCCCACAACGTCTACCTCAGCCAGTTCCTGAACGCGGGCTGGCTCGGCGGAACGCTCTACCTCATCTCCATTCTCGGCACGCTCGCGGCAGGCCTCTACGCCGCCCGCCGGCGGACGGCCCTGCAAGGCCCGCTCATCGTCGCCACGGCGGCTTTTGCCGGAGTAGCCCTCGAAGGCCTCGTCATCGACAGCGACCACTGGCGGCATTTCTTCCTGCAAATGGCGCTCATTTGGGGCCTCGTCGACGCCATGCCGTTGGTAGCAAGCACAGAGCAGCGGCAGCATGATTGAAGCCAGAACGCACACCCCGAAAGCTTACGCCCCGAGCGCCTTGCGCCTCGCGCTTGAAAACATATGGGCGAGCCGGCAGCGCCACGCCGAGAGCTGGAACGCAATCGGCGTGTTCGCCGTCCGCGCAGGCAGCGCGGCGCTCCTGTTCCTGACCCAGATCGTGCTCGCCCGCTGGATGGGCGCGGGTGAATACGGCCTCTTCGTCACCGCGTGGACGTGCGTGCTCGTGCTCGGCGGCATCGTGCATCTCGGCTTCAACGTGGCCATGATGCGCCTTGCGCCGCAGTACTACGCCAACAAGGACTATGGCGCCTTCCGCGGCCTCTGGGCCGGCGGCCGCCGCGTGGTGACGACGTCCGCAACCGTCGTCGCTCTCCTGGGCCTCGCGGCCGTCTGGATCGTGGAGGTGGACGGCAGCGCCGCCCTCGCCCTGCCGCTCGCACTCGCCTTCCTCTGCTTGCCGCTCTACACGCGCACCGACGTGCAGGACGGACTCGGCCGCGGCCAGGGCTGGACGATGAGCTCGATTGTCCCGCCCTTTATCGTCCGTCCCCTCGCCTTGCTCGCGATGGTCGCCATCGCATTCCTTGCAGGCTCACCAGCCACCGCCGTCACCGGCATGATGCTGGCGTTCTTCTCCGTCGTCGCCGCCAATGTGATGCAGACCGTGCTCCTCAAGCGGCGTATTCGCGAGACCATCCCCGAAGCCACGCCGACCTACGACTATGCGGGCTGGTTCAAAATCTCGCTGCCGCTGCTCGCGGGCGGCATTTCGGAAATCGTCACCCTCAACGCGGACGTGCTCCTGCTCAATCTGTTCCGCCCGCCGGAAGAGATCGGCATTTATTACGCGGCCGCAAAGACCACCGCTCTCGCGCTCTTTGTGCTGTATGCGGTCGGCACGGCGTATGCAGGCCGCATCGGCTCTCGGAAACCGCGCCGAGATCGAAACGCTCGTCGGCCAGGCCGTGCGCTGGACGTTCATCCCCTCCGCCGCCGTCACGCTGGCCATTCTCGCCGCGGGCTATCCGGTGCTTGCGAGTTTCGGCGAAGGCTTCACGGATGCCTATCCCCTGATGTTCATTCTCGCCGCGGGCATTCTCACGAAGGCCTCGATGGGCCCGTCGGAGTTGATCCTCAACATGCTGGGCCACCAGCGCGCGAGTGCGCTCTCGATGGCGACAGCTGCGATCCTCTCCGTCGTGCTCAACCTTATGCTGATTCCGATCTGGGGCGTGACGGGCGCTGCCGTCGCGACGGCAACCGCCATCGTCTCCATGTCGGTGATCAACTGGGTCGCGATGCGCCGCCTGGAAGGCCTCAACCTGTTCGTGTTGGCCAATCTGCCCCGCCGCAATCCGCAAGTCTGACGCACCGGACGAGCGCCTAAACCAGCTCCTCGATAAGCCCATAAAGCTTCGCGAGATCCGCGGGACGCGAGAGGCGGTGCTCGCCGTCCGGCACCTCGCAGATCCGCACCCAATCTCCGCCGAGAACATCTTCCAAAGCGCGTGCGTGCTCCACGGGCACATCTTTGTCCTGCACGCCCTGCAGGACGAGCACAGGCCGGCCCGGATCGAACGCGGCATCCTTGATCAGGTGACGCCGTCCATCCTCGATGAACTGCCGCGTGATGACGTAGCCCGCGGGGTCGTAGGCGGACGGCTGCACCCACCGGCCCTTCTCTAGGATCTCGCGCCGCACATCGTCGGGATAGCGGTTCCACATCAGCTCTTCGGTCAAATCCCAAGCTGGCGCGACGAGCACCAGTCCCCGCACGCGCGCGACCTCTTCCGGCACCGTCTCGACAAGCCGGCGCAGCAAGAGCAACGCGAGGTATCCGCCCGTACTGGACCCGACAAGGATCTGCGGCCCCGTCGTTACCTCGCGAAACACAGCCACGCTTTCTTCGAGCCAATCGCTAACCGTCGCATCCTCGAATGCACCGTCCGAACGACCATGGCCCGAATAGTCGAAGCGCGTGAGTCCCAGCCCACGCGGCGCCGTCCACCGCGCCAACGCTTCGGCCTTGGTCGAAACCATGTCGGACTTGAGGCCCGTGAGCCACAACACGCTCGCCCCCTCCGGCATGTTCGGCGCCGCATGGAGGTACGCGATCCGCCGCCGCGTTTCGCCCTCTCCGACATTCAGAAACCTCACGTCGTCGCCAGCCATGCGGCCCTGCTCCTGCTCTATTTTTCCTGCGCGCCCGATGCCGGCCAGACGCCGCCGCAAGGGCCACCAGCCCAACTTGGCATTTAGGCCCCCCCCGTCTATAGAAGCTGCCACGGTTGCCGTAAAACGGCCGCTGCGGCAGATGAGCCGGCAAGGGACAGACGTTGGAAAATCGAATAACCGTTCTCCAGATCATCCCGCGCATGCGTGCAGGCGGCGCGGAACTCGGCTGCTTGCAGGTGGCGGAAGCGCTGGTCGAAGCGGGGCATCGTTCTTTCGTCGCCTCCGAGGGCGGGCGCATGGTGGAAGCCATCGAAGCCGCCGGCGCGACACACATCACGATGCCGCTTGCCTCCAAAAACCCGTTCGTCATGTGGCGGAACAGCAAGCGCCTGATCGATATCATCCGCGCCGAGCGCGTCGACATCATCCACGCGCGCAGCCGCGCCCCCGCCTGGAGCGCGCTCCGCGCCGCCCGCGTCACAGGCATCCGGTTCGTGACGACCTATCATTCGGAATACTCGGAACGCGGCCGCATCAAGCGCTTCTACAACGGCGTCATGGCACGCGCCGACCGTGTGGTTTCGGTTTCCGACAACATGCGCGGCTTGATCCAGAGCCGCTACGGACTTCCGCTGGACCGCATCCCGGTCATCCACCGCGCCTTCGATCCTGCCAGATTCGATCCCGCAGCCGTCACGCCGGAGCGCCTCGACGCCTTGCGCGCCCAGATTGGCATCCGGCCCGAAGACCGGATCGTGCTGCTCCCCGGCCGCATCACGCGGCGGAAGTCGCAAGCCCATCTCATCGAGGCCGCCGGAATTCTCAAGGCGCGCGGCATCGAGAACTTCGTCTGCGTGTTCGCGGGCGAAGTGGAGAAGCAGGATTACATGGCCGAGCTGGACCGCCGCACGCGCGCTCTCGGCCTCACGGAGCGGGTCCGCTTTCCGGGCAACGTCAGCGACATGGCCGCCCTCTACCGCTTGGCAGCCGTCTCGCTCAACATTTCTGAGTTCGAGGGCCTCCCGCGCGTCGCACTGGAGGCCCAGGCCATGGGCGTTCCGGTCATCGTCTCCGACACCGGCCCCGGCCGCGAGGTCGCCCTCACGGCACCCGACGCCCCCCCTGAGGCAGCAACCGGCCTGCGCGTCCCGTTTGCCCAGCCGCCCGCCCTCGCCGAAGCCCTCGGCGAGTTGCTCGGCTGGCCGGAGCCCCAACGCGCGGCGATGGGAGCCCGGGCCGCCGCCCACGTCCGCAGCCGCTACACACTGGATCGGCTGACACGGGGCTATCTCGCGGTTTACCGGGAGTTGATGGGCCAGAATGCTTGATCTGCTGCTCCGGACCCGGATTTTATTGGTGGTCCCGATCCACCGACCTTGACGGAAGCGATTTTCTGAATTCTTGTGCTGGCCATCCTCCGAGCCGGTCGCGGATCGCGTCCAGGCGCAACCGTTAACGCTCAGGGGTCGTCACGATCTGAAACCACGACAGGAGATTGAAACATTCGCAAACCTATGCGGGGCGCCCCAGAGCGCGAGCTGTCCGGCCCGAAAATCAACGATGCGATCCGGGCACGCGATGTACGGCTGATTGACGAAACCGGGCAGAATGTCGGCGTCGTGAGCAAGATCGACGCGCTCGCCCGCGCCGAGGAGGCAGGACTGGATCTGGTCGAGATTTCTCCCGACGCCGAGCCTCCCGTCTGCAAGATTCTCGACTACGGCAAATTCAAGTATCAGGAACAGAAAAAGGCCGCCGAGGCCCGCAAGCACCAGAAGACCGTCGAGATCAAAGAGATCAAGATGCGTCCCGGCATCGACGATCACGATTACGACGTGAAGATGCGCGCGATGAAGCGGTTCTTCGAAGAAGGCGACAAGGTCAAGGTCACGCTGCGCTTCCGCGGCCGTGAGATGGCGCATCAGCACCTCGGCATGGACGTGCTGGTGCGCGTCAAGACCGAGGTCGAGCCCTTCGCCAAGGTGGAATCGGAGCCCCGCTTCGAAGGCCGCCAGATGGTGATGGTCCTCGCGCCGAAGTAGCACTTCGCCACCCCGGACGGCGCGAGAGCGCCGATCCGGGGGCAGAGCGAGCACGCGCACCCGAACTGACGAACCCCGGTCCGCGCCGCGAAACTCCCCTTCAACGCACCGAACTGCACGGCAATTCCCCAATTTGATTCTTCCGCCCGAATCACTTCTTCTCTGTGTGCGGAATTATGCCGGGAACGAGCCTATGCTTGAAAACGCACCCGCGACGGGCTTCCGTCTGTCGCGAAAAGAGAAGCTGCGCGGGCCGCGAACACCAACCCTCCTCATCGCTCTGGCCAGTCTCGCCGTCGCGCCGAGCGCCGCCTCCGCGCAATCGTTCAATGGCACCGCGGTCACCTCCGGGCCATTCCACGACGGTGTCCAGTACTTCAATCATGGCGCGAGGCTCGATGCTTCGGCGCCATGGGCCGTAGGCGGCGGACGGCAGGAATTCCGTTTCATAGCCCGCCTCGATGCAACTGCCGCGAATGCGGTCGGCGGAGGAGAGCAATATTTCTACGACCGCACCGTGCTGAACGCCTTCGCGCCGAACGCGATCACGTTTGGAACGCAGCGCTTCTTCAACGAAAGTGTGCTCAACGCGTACGCAATGAATGCGTTGAACGGAGGGACCCAGGAATTTCATGCCACGAGCCGCCTCAACGCGTCCGGGTACAATTCTGTCAGCGGCGGGACCCAGACTTTTCTGGGAACGAGCGTGCTCAGTGCCGCAACCACCAGCGCCGTGAGCGGTGGAGAGCAGACTTTTCGCGACAACAGCCGTTTGAATTTTCTGGCTCCGAACGCCGTAACGGGCGGAACTCAATTGTTCTACGACAACAGCGTGGCGCACGTCTTAGTCGCCAAGGGAGCCAGCGGCGCGCAGCTTCGCTTCTACGACAACAGCACGCTCGAAGCCGACGCGGCAGATGCGGTAGGCCACGCCACATTTTCCAACAACAGCAGGCTCAATGCCAACGTTGCAAACGCCGTCAGCTCGGACGACAACAGGTACTTCCTGGGCAACAGCGCGCTGAATGCCTCCGCAGCCAACGCGGTGACCGGCGGAAGGTTTCTGTTCGAAGACAACAGCACCTTAAATGCCGCCCACTCCAACGCCATCAACGGCGGCACCATTCACCTCCAAAATAGCGCCTCGATTCAGATCCAGGCAACCAATGCGTTGACGAACACCGTCCATGTCTATCTGGCTGGGGCCACAAACCTCTCGCTCAATGGGTACGGCACCACAATCGGAAAAATTGCGGGCAATGGCCAAATCCGAAACGGCGCAGCGCACGACGCCACCTTGACGGTCGACAGCTCGGTTCTGGGCGATTCCCACTTTGGAGGCGTCATCAGCGACGGAGGCGCCGGCAGGCTGAATCTCGTCAAGACCGGAGCGGGAACATTGCGACTTTTCGGCGTCAACACCTATACGGGCACGACCACTGTCAACGGCGGCGAGCTTCACATCGCCGGTTCCATCGTGTCGTCGGCCCTCACGGTCGGAAATGGCGGGCGGCTCAGCGGCGCCGGCGACGGCACGGTTGGAAACACCACCGTCGAATCTGGCGGCACGGTCTCGTTAGGACCGAGCCGTCTGGCGGTCGCGGGCGATATCACTTTTTCGCCCGGCTCGGCCCTCGAATTGCGGACTGCGTATCGCCTCCCGGTGACCGGCGCCGCACATCTCAACGGCGGATCCGTTGTCTACCTTAGCCACTCCGGTCCGGTGAGCGCTACGCAGACATTCACGATCCTAACGGCCAACACCATATCCGGGACGTTCAATTCCGCGTCGACGCCACTCGCCTTTTTCGACGCAACGCTGGCCTACAGCCCAACTGCGGTCAATTTAACGCTTCAGCGCAATAGCCTGACTTTCGCCGACGTTGGCCAAACCGAAAACCAGGATGCGGCAGCAGCGGTCGCCGAGGCCTTCGGCTTTGGTCATGCCCTGCATGATGCAATCGTCGTTCTTCAAGCCGGCCAAGCGCTCAACGCCTTCGACGCCATTTCCGGCGAGATCCATGCGTCCACCAGAACGGCGTTGATCGAAGACAGCCGCTTTGTCCGCAATGCGGCCAACGACCGGATCCGCGCCACCCGCGACCCGCGCCCGGCAAACACGGAGCAAGCCTTCAGCGCGCAGTTCGCCGGCTGGGGGCACGCGTTCGGCTCATGGGGCGACAGCAGCGGCAACCAGGCGGAGCTTTCCCGCACAACCGGCGGCATACTGACCGGCATCGACGGCCTTCTTCTCGACACCTGGCGGGTCGGAGCATTGACCGGCTACAGCCGATCCAGCTTCGAAGACCGCGGACACCTGTCGTCCGGCACCAGCGACAGCGCACACCTCGGGCTGTACGGCGGCACCCGATGGGCGGCTCTCGGAATCCAGGCAGGCGCCGCCTACGCGTGGCACGACATCGAGATGAAGCGCCATGTCGTCTTCCCCGGCTTCGTCGAGCATCTCACAGCCAAAGATGATGGCGGCACTGCGCAGGTGTTCGGCGAGTTGAGCTATCGCTTTGATGGGCCCGCCACGCTGGAGCCGTTCGTGGGCCTCGCCCACGTCCATCTTCACACCCGGGGTTATACCGAAACCGGCGGAACGGCAGCCCTCATGACCGAATCCTCTGACGAGGACGTGACCTTCTCCACCATTGGCCTCAGAGGTTCGTTCGGCTTCACGTTCGGCGGCGTCGATGCCAAGGCCCACGGCATGCTCGGATGGCGGCATGGCTTCGGCAACACGTCCCCGGTCGCCAAGCATCGCTTTTCCGGCAGCACGTACTTGACCGTCGCCGGTGCTCCCGTCACCGAGGATACCGCGGTGATCGAAGCCGGCATGGATGTCTTCGTAGGCGACGAAACCACGTTCAACATCGGCTATTCCGGCCAGCTCGCAAGCGACGCTCAAGACCACGGCGTCACGGCATCGCTCGACATCCGTTTCTAGCGCCAAAGGCGGAGCGCGATCCGCACTCCGCCCTGCCCGCACTGCAAGAAAGCGCGGCCTCAGTACGCCTGCTGCACCTTCGACTTGTGCTGATCGTGACGCATGGCGCGCCGCGTGCGCTCCCAGTCCCCTTCTTCCAGCGACGCAGCAGCTTCCCGCGACCGCTCCTCCAACTTGTCGAGCGTGGAAATGGAAGCCGACGGAGCCGGCGCATTTCCAGAGCCGAACATATTCTTGTTCCGGCTCAGATACGACGCATTGTCGATCAGCACCTGCCGCGCCGCGGCCACGTCACCCTGGTTCCGCAGCTCCATCGCACGCTCGCTGTTCTCTGTCGCGATCTGCTCGGTAACCTGGCTCATAACGGCTTTATTGATGCTGCCCTCGGCCTCCTTCGCGTCGTCCGTAAAGCGCGCCTTCACACTAGCCGCGACCGCATCCCTCGACCCGCCGTCGAGATTGAGGTACGCAACATCCACCCGCGCCACCTCTTCTGCGCGCCCGCCCTTGTACGGAACGGACGGTTCCAGCTCCACGACGACATAGCGTTCGTTGTCGGCTTGCAGCTGCGCGAGGTTCACCGTCACGCGGCTTCCCGCGATCTCCGCATCCCGCCCGAGCACGCGCGTAGGCCGGAAGCCCGCTTTGCATTCGATGGTAATGGTGATGTCGCGCGCGGCGATGGAAAGCGCGTCACCGAACTCCCGGTCGAAGATTTCCGCCAGATCGCTCGGCCGCTCGACGAAAACGTGGTTGCCGTCGCTGACGGCCGCGAGGCGTTGCATCAGCTCGTCGTTGTATTCGAGGCCGAGCCCGATGGTGGAAACCGAGATGCCCTTCCCGGCGAGCGTCTGGCCGAGAGCGGCTACCTCGCGCGTCGAGCTGGGCCCGACATTGGCAAGGCCGTCCGAGAGCAGAACGACCCGGTTCACCTGCATATCCGAGCGATGCGATTGCACCTGCTCGCCGCCTTCCTTCACACCGGCATAAAGCGCCGTCGTGCCCGTTGCGGTGAGACGGCCGATCGCGCGCTCTGCATCGTCGCGCTTGGCGCCGAGGCGGCCCGCGCGTAACAGCACGTCCACCTCGTGATTGTAAGCGACGAGCGAAACGATATCGTCAGGCCCCAGCCGCTCCAGCGCCGCCTCTACGCCCTTCTTGGCTGCCGCAAGGCGCTCGCCCTGCATCGAGCCGGAGCGATCGATCACCAGCGCGACATTGATCGGCGTCCGCCGGTCCCGCTCGCGCTGCCCGAGCGCCTTGAGCGAAAGACGCAGATAAATCTTGTCCTTCGTTTTCGCATCGATGACGGCATGGCCAAGCTCTGCGGCGAGACGAACCTCCGCCGCCTGGGTTTCCACGGCTGACGAAAGCATGGCCGCCGAAAACGCGGCAAGCCCAAGCAGCGGCGTGACAGTGCGCACGAACGACATGGGACATCTCCTCATGACACAACGAGCGCACACGATAAATGCGTACACCGGCGGAATAATGCGGAAGCGGTGACGGAAAAAAGATCATCAGCAAGCACCCTTTCACCATGCCGTAGATCGACGTAAGGGCCTTACCCTACCGCACGTGCATGACAGGCGGCGCACGCTCGCTGCACACAAAAAATCGGCACGAAGCGCCCGGGAGCAAAGCGACCCGCGGGGCAAGGCGAAGCCATGCTCCGCATGGACTGCCGCGGCCATCCGCAAAGCACGACATCTCTTATTCGAAGCTTGCCGCAGCTTGCCTACGAAACAAAAAAATCAATTCAACGTCCGCTTCCCGTCGCCCAGCCCAGCCTGCTGCACGGGCACGCGCTGCAACTGATGGAACAGAGACTGAAGCTGCATCCAATCCGCGCTGCTCTGCCGCGCATTGCTCTGTAGGCTTTTGAGCAGGCTTTGGGCGGTCGCAAGCAGGAGCTTCTCGTCGCCTGCCAGAATTTCATTCGCGTTATCCGGTTCGAGCTGCTCCACGATATGACCCAGCGCCCGCTCGTAAGGACCGTTCGGCAGCAGCATCACGATGCCCCAGTTCTGTTCGAGATCCTCCGCCACGGCATTCAGGATGCGCTGCTTCCAGCCGTCCCCGGGCCGAAGCGCCTGATCTTCTCGCGAAAACGCACGGTCGAATTCGCGGCGCGCCTCGTCATCGCCCTGCCGCAAAAAATAATCGAGGCCACTCTGCGTGCGGCGCAGCGCGTAGAAATCCTCGCTCGCCTGTCCCGCCGTGCGGAGAACTTGGGCATCCAGCATGACGTAGCTTTCCGCATCGACCCCAAGCGGATCGACCAGCGCCGACATTGCCCGCACCCGCTCGTCGTTCTCGCTCGGCTTGTATTCCACCCGCTGGGTCTGATCCGTGATCTGGGGCGGATCCTGCTTCGAAGCAGAAGATATAAGCGCACCGCCATCCGCGGCAGGCGGGCGCCCGCCACCGCGCGCCATCTCGCGTGCACGGATGCGGGCCAGCGTTTTATAAAGATCCTTGTGCACGAAGTAGCTTTCGGTGCCCTTCACCCGCTGAACCAGCGAGAACGTCGCGCCCGTGTTCAAGACATTGAGCACGGCCGGTCGTTCGTCGTCGTCCACATCTTCGAGATCGATCTGCGACGTGAAGCCCCGATCCTCGTCCATCGGCACCAGCGCACCCATCACCGCATCGCACGAAGCGCCAATGTCGGGCAACAACGCCACAACGAGCTGATCTTCGAACTGGTCGAGCGCAAGACCGCGCTCGGCCTTGTCCGGGTTGCGTTCGAGTTCCCGCTTCACGACCGTATTGAGGAATTCGAGAAGCTCCGAGCGCACGAGATAATGCGCGGCCTGCCCACCGCGGCGTACCGCGCCGATCACCGCACCCGCGTTGAGAACGCTGCGCACCTGCACTGCGGTCTCGGGATCCAGTTCGTCGAGCCGCACCTCGTTCGAATACCCTTCGACGTTTTCGATGGGATGCATGGATTGCACGACAAGCCGCGCCTTGCGGAACGTATCGGGCAACAGCGCCGCCTCGATCATCGCGTTCAACTCCTGCGAGTTACGCGCTTTGAGGCTTGGAACGTCGGACAGCGGCGAACGCACGGCGTTGGCGCCGAACAAGCCGCTCATGAAGATCAGCGCATCCATACCGATGGCGATGGCAAGCGCCAGATACGCCAGCGAATTGCCGTCTTGGAACGCGTTGAGCGACACCACGAAGTTGTGGGCCTTGTCGTCGCGGTTGAGATCGATGGCCGAAAGCCGCGCGCCCATCGCCGACGAATCCGCGCTCGGCAGTCCCGAGTCCTGCAGACACTTGCGGCCGAAGCCGAGCAACGGATCGACGCCGCCCACCGTCGGCAGCTTGTCGCCGCCGGCACAGTTCGCCTCGAACGCCTTGAGTCCCGAATTGAGCGCGAACACCACCGCCGCCGCTTCGACCGCCTGCTTCGGATCGCAGTCGATGTCGCGCACGCGCTCTTTCGTGGCCTCCGTCGAGATCATCGCGTCGTAGAGCTGCACGCAATGCTGATGCAGCGACGCGAGGCGCTCCTGATCCGGCTGCTGGCGAAAGTCCGCCCGCGCCCGCTCGAATGCGGCACGCACCCGCGCCGGATCGACGCTCTGTCCTTCCTGGCCCAACTGAGAGGCTTCAGACGCCGCGATCCGCTGCCCCGCCGTATCGGCCTCGCCCCTGAGCTTCGCCAGCTCGCCATCGACGCCGGCAAGCTCACGCTCGATCTCCGTGATGCGCGTATCCACCGCCCCGAGACGCTTTTCGGCGTCGCGCACACGTTCTTCGCCGATCTTGTAATAATCCCGGAGACGCGCAAGCTCGCCCACACGCTCGCGATACATGGGCCCCCGGCCGGACTTGAGCGTGCCTTCGACGCCCTTTTCCTCCGCCATTGCCTCGACGCGCTTTGCATCGACTTCACGCGCCCGCGCATCGAGTTCCGATTTTTTGCCAGCGAGATCGGCCGCAAGCCCCGGCCGCTCGGCCTTGAGGCGCGAAAGCTCGTCCGTCAGGACGATCTTCTTGCCCGCGAGCCCGGCCTGTCCGCTCGTTGCGGTCGTCATGCGCTCCTGCTGCTCGGCAATCGCGGAGCGGTGCGCCTCCATCTGCCGCGTAAAATGCGCTTCGATCTCCCGCTCGGCCCCTTCGGATGCGCGCGAGAGCGAAGCGAGCTGCCCTTCGTAGGCCTGCCAGCCCTGGCTCTGGAACAGCGTCTCGGCTTCCGTGATCCGCCGGCTCGAAATTGTTTCGCCGATGTCCGCGACGACGCCCGCAACCTGGTTCGTCGTGCGGATCTCGGCTGCGCGTTCGCGCTGATCCTTCGGAAAGATCACGTTGAAGCGGCTGTCGAACGAGAAGAACACGCTGGTCGACATGCAGACCAGGAACATCACCCACAGCATCGCGTTCTTGGCGACGATCCGGACGCCTTGCGTATAGGGCTGCACCACGTCGCTCTTCGAAAAGATCAGAATACCCGCCACCGCGAGTACCACGAGCCCCGCCGCAGCGAGCCCATAGAAAAGTTGATCGTTCGAGAGACCGTAAAGAACGATACCCGCGACAAGCGCCGCAATGAGCAGCGTAAATCCGATCAGCGAAAGCGCGATCATCGGCGCGTTGACCTTACGCGCTGACGTCACACGCATCTGGTTCATGCCGGTCGCGAAGCTTTCGCCGATGAGCCACGCGGTGATCAGCATCACCGCGTGGATGCCGAACGTGAACATCGCCGACAGCACCGATTCTCCGGTGAAGTTGCGCATGCCGTCCCACGTCACCCAGCCGCCCGCGAGCGAAAGAATGAGCGCGGCGCTTCCGATCAGTGCCAGCCGCCAGTTCGAGAACAGCACCTGTTCGGTGGCCGCCCAGATGCGCGGCAGAAGCCGCGTCAGCGCGCTTGCAACCGCAAGCACGAGGAGGCCCATGATGATCCAGTTTGCGGCTTGAGGCAGCGACACGCTCTCGGCGCTGAGCGTCGGCATCTCTGGAAGCGACTGAACGATGCCATCCGCCGTGGCCTTCACGTCCCAGCCCATGGTGCTCAATCCTCCTGGCGCCTGCCCGCTCCGGACCGTCTCGGACCGCCGTCATCCCACCCTCACGAAGCCACTCAAGGCCGTAAGGGCAGACCGAGCCCTCGTTGCAGGTTGGAAAGCGGCACGCGGGTACCGTAATCGCCCTTATGCACACGTCCTACAATTCGCGGGCCGCATCGCGGCGGTATTGCGGCGAGCAACCGACATGGATGCGATTTAATCTCACCTCCGCCCTAACCGGCACCCTGCCGGAGCACGGCGACGATCGAACGGCCGCCGTCGTTGCGCCCCGCGATGTGCAGGGACAATCATTCTCGGGAAAGAAGCCCTCTATCGAGCCGGGAGCGCACGGTTGCCACGCGTGCAAAATACAGAAATCGCCAACAAAAGACGCAACGCCTCAAAAAGACGGGTAGAAATTACTCTTTCAATACAACTGCCAGATCTGGCACCTCGGCGTTTTACACGCCGGATCACGATCAATTCACCGCGCCTCAGCCCCTACGGATCAATTTCTCTAGGCACCGCGTTCGGTCATGATATTGTGTAACGTGGAATCCGAAAGAGACCTTGCAGGCCCTGATGTCTGACGCGCAAGCACGCACCCCCTTCCCGTCGCCGGAGAAGCCCAACGGACGCAAGCTCGCCAAGGCCATCGAGCGCGCCGGTGAGGAATTTGCGGCCAAGAACCTGCGCTTCACCAAGCTCCGGCAAATGGTCTACGAGGAAATCGCCGCCACCTACGCCTCGATCGGCGCTTACGAAATCCTCAACCGCTTGGCCGACAAAGGCACCCGCGTCGCACCGATCTCGATCTACCGGGCCATCGACGCCCTGCTGGAAGCGGGCGTCATCCACCGCCTCGAAAGTAAGAACGCCTTCTTCGCCTGCCGGCGCATGGACCACCGCACGGGCCGCCGCCCGCTGTTTCTCTCCTGCGAGAAATGCGGCGCCGTGGGCGAAGTTGACGGCCAGCACATCTTCGACCTGATCGGCGAAGCGGCCGATGGCGCGGATTTCAAGGCCCGTGTAAAGTTCGTCGAGGTCCAGGGCCTGTGCCCGCGCTGCGCGGCGAAGGAATAAGGCACGACGTTGATGAACGAGCGTCCCGGCGAGTCCGCGGAGACGTCCTGCGCGTCGGCGCATGGCGCACATAGCCATTCTCACGGCCATCAGCATACCCACGACGGCACATGCTGCGGTGGGCACGGGCACGCCAAACGTCCGCCCGGCGCCGACATCCTGATCAGTGCCCGCGCGCTCGCCGTCACCCGCAGTGGCCGCGCGATCCTGTCCGGCGTCGATCTCGACATCGCAGCCGGCGAGATCGTCACGATCATCGGCCCCAACGGCGCCGGAAAAACCACGCTCGTCCGCGCCTTGCTCGGCCTGGAGCGGCTGGACGAAGGCGAGGTCCAGAGACGCCGCGGCCTCACCATCGGCTACGTCCCCCAGCGCTTCGACATCGACCGCACCTTGCCGATGACGGTCGCCCGCTTTCTGGCCCTGGGCGAAGGCGCGCGCGCAAGCCGCATCGGGGCCGTCCTGGAAGAGGTCGGCGCGTCGCGCGTGGCGAACCAGCAGCTCGGCGAGCTGTCGGGCGGCGAATTGCAGCGCGTCCTGCTGGCCCGCGCCCTTCTCAATGATCCGGATCTGCTTGTGCTGGACGAGCCCGTGCGCGGCGTGGACTATGTGGGCGAAGCCGAGCTTTACACGCTGATCGGCCGCCTGCGGGATGCGCGCGGCCTCGGCGTGCTGTTGATCTCGCATGACCTCCACATCGTGATGGCCAACTCCGACCGCGTGATCTGCCTCAACCGCCACGTCTGCTGCTCGGGCGTGCCGGAAACCGTGGCCCAGCATCCGGAATACGTGCGTCTGTTCGGCCGGGACGAGGCGCGCGCCTTCGCCGTCTACCAGCATCGTCACGATCATCGCCACGATCTGGCGGGCGAACCGGCCCCTGTCGGCACGGACGACGGCAAAGACAGCCCCTCCGGAGGCGCCGCCTGATGGAGCCGTTTCTCCTGCGCGCAATCGCGGCCGCCGTCGCGCTCGCCGTCGTGGCGGCCCCGCTCGGCTCGCTCGTGATCTGGAACCGCATGGCCTACTTCGGCGAGACCATCGCCCAAGCCAGCCTCATCGGCATCGCGCTCGGTCTGTTCCTCGGCATCGACATCACCGCGCCCGTGATCTTTGCCACGCTGGTCATGGCCGCTCTGCTCATCGGTCTGTCTCGCCAGAAGATCGTGCCGCTCGACGCAATCCTGGGCCTCATGCACCACGGCGCGCTCGCGCTCGGCGTAATCCTGACATTGAGCCTCACGAGCGGCGCGGCCGACCTCATGGGCTTCCTGTTCGGCGACATCCTCGCCGTCACCGTCACCGACCTCTATTGGATTTACGGCGGGGGCGTGCTGGTGCTCGCCATCCTCGCGTGGCTCTGGCAGCCCCTGCTCCGCCTCGCCGTGCACGAAGAGTTGGCCTCGGCGGAAGGCGTCAATCGCGATATGGTGAAAGCGGTCTTCATCGTTCTGCTCTCGCTCACCATCGCCATCGCCATCAAGATCGTGGGCGCCCTGCTCGTGATCGCGTTCCTCATCGTGCCCGCCGTCGCAGCCCGCCCTCTTGCATCCACACCGGAGCGCATGGCGATCCTGGCCGCCGTTGTCGGCGTAGCAAGCGTCGTCTTGGGCCTTTGGGGCTCGCTTACGGTCGACGTTCCGGCAGGCCCCGCAATCGTGCTTGTGATGGCAGCCATCGCCGGGGTGTCCGTCGGGAGCGCCGCGCTCGCGAGGCGAACGTAAGCGGTCAGCCCTCGCTCGCCCCCTCAACCCCGAGCCGCTTGCTGAAAAAGAGCGTCGCGACGACGGGCGTGTCATAGTAAGGCGCGATCGGGCGAAAGCCCATCCGCCGGTACATCGCGGTTGCCTGTTCGAGCTTCGGCAGGCTGTCGAGCATGATCTCCCGATACCCGATCCGCGTCGCTTCGGCGATGACGGCATGCGCCAGCACCCGGCCCACACCATGCCCCCGTGCCTCCGGCGCTACGTAAAGCCGCTTCATCTCGCAGCACCCTTGCCGGTCGAGCGGTCGCAGCCCGACACACCCGGCCGGAACGCCCTCATCGCTGCGGGCAAGCAGCAGAGCGCCCCCAGGTGGCGCATATTTGCCGGGCAATCCCGCCAGTTCGTCTGCGAAACCCTGGTACATGAGATCCAGGCCCAGCCACGCGGCGTAGGCTTGAAAGAGCGCGCGCACGTCCTCGACATCGCGCTCCGAGCGCGCAGGCGCGATCCGATAGTCGGGTCGGCTCATCGAAAACATCCTGTCTGAACCGCCGTGTCGCACCACACCTGCCACGGGCGGCTGGCTGGTGACACAAACCTCGTTTATGTCTAAGCCGGTGCCGCTCCAGTCAATATCGAGCCCCGACATCGAATCTATGACCCAGAATCGCGATCCTGACAGGTCTCCCCGCCGCCGCTCCATTGCGGTGAACGTTGCGGGCGTGCTCGTCGGCGGCGCGGCGCCCGTCGTCGTGCAATCCATGACCAACACCGACACCGCCGATATCGCGAGTACGGTTGCACAGGTCGCCGCCCTCGCACGCACCGGCAGCGAGTTGGTCCGCATCACCGTCGACCGCGACGAGGCGGCCAAAGCCGTACCGCATATCCGCGAGCAGCTCCTGAAGCGCGGCGTGACCGTCCCCCTCGTCGGCGACTTCCATTACATCGGCCACAAGCTCCTCGCCGAAAATCCCGCCTGCGCGGAAGCTCTCGACAAATATCGCATCAACCCGGGCAACGTCGGCTTCAAGGACAAGAAAGACCGCCAGTTCGCCGACATCATCGAGATCGCACTGAAGCACGACAAGCCCGTGCGCATCGGTGTGAACTGGGGCTCGCTCGATCAGGATCTCCTGACGCGTCTGATGGACGAGAACGCCGCGCTTCCGAACCCGAAGGACGCGCGCGAGGTCATGCACGAAGCCATTGTGCAGTCCGCGCTGATCTCTGCCGAGCAGGCCGAGAAACTCGGCATGGGCGCCGACAGGATCATCCTCTCCGCCAAGGTCTCGGCGGTGCAGGACTTGATCGCCGTCTATCGCATCCTCGCCCGCCGCTGCCGCTACGCGCTCCACTTGGGCCTCACGGAAGCGGGCATGGGCTCGAAGGGCATCGTCGCCTCCACCGCGGCCCTCGGCGTGCTGCTGCAGGACGGCATCGGCGATACGATCCGCATTTCGCTGACACCTGAACCCGGCGGCGACCGCACGCTCGAAGTCAAGGTTGGCCAGGAAATCCTGCAGACGATGGGCTTCCGCTCGTTCGTACCGGTGGTGGCGGCCTGCCCGGGCTGCGGCCGCACCACATCCACCGTCTTCCAGGAACTCGCGCGCGACGTAGAGACCATGATCCGCGACCGGATGCCGGAGTGGAAGACGCGCTATCCCGGCGTCGAGACGCTGACGTTCGCGGTGATGGGCTGCATCGTCAACGGCCCAGGCGAGAGCAAGCACGCCGACATCGGCATCTCTCTTCCCGGAACCGGCGAGAGGCCGGCCGCTCCCGTCTTCATCGACGGCAAAAAGGCGATGACCCTGCGCGGGCCCAACATCGCCGCCGATTTCAAAACGCTCGTCGAGGATTATATCGAGCGCCGCTTTGGCGTCGGTTCAAAGCGCGAAGCTGTTTAGGCCGCGACGGAACGCGCCTAACGAAACCCTGCATACCGATTCATTTTCGAGCATGCCGCGCTTTCCTGGATGGGAGGAAAACCTTTTCGGACTCCACGCATAACATGCTCCCCCATATCTGACATCCTGCACCCATCGAACCTGTGTGCGCATTCGACATGCGCATCGTCTGATCTCGCGTGCGAGGAAATGTCATATGACAAAAGAGAAACGTCCGAATGCTGCGGCGACCGTTGAAAATGCCGCCGACGCGCCGAGCCCCATCGACGCCGACGATCTGCCCGACACGGATCTGGCGCGCGTCCATGGCGGCTCGGCGACGGCAGCATTGACCAGAGGTGCCATCCAGGATGCCTGCTTCACCGCCTCGACCGCGAAGACGGCCGCCATTCACTGACACCGATCCGCCGCGCCAACACGGCATCCAAAGACAATCGGGAGGACGACGATGAGCAACACAAAGACGGACAAGCACTCTCTGCCGCAGACCGAGGCGGAGCTCACCCCAAGCCGGGATCTTTCGGATACCGAACTCAACGGCGTCGACGGCGGCCTTGGCGTGTTGTCGGTTGCCGGCTCGACCAAGAAAAAGCGGCCTGTCGAAATGCGGGATCTTCCTCCTCGCAAGATTCCGTTCTTTACCGAAGCTTGAGCTTCTCTCGGCTATAGGTCGAGACGTTTTCAGGCGCCGGTATCGTCATGCCCGGTGCTTCCGTCGCGTGGAGACCGAAAGTCTCCACGCGGCTTTATCTCGTGCCAGCTCAATGCTCCCGGCGCGACACGAAGCGCGCGGCTTCGATCAGCATATCGGCGCGCACACCGAACGGCTCCAGCGCGGACACCGCATCCTGTTCCGCTTGCGCAAGCGCGGCCCGCGCCGCCTCGATCCCCAAGAGCCCGACGAGCGTCGCCTTGCCCGCCGCCGCATCCTTGCTGACGGCCTTCCCCACGGTTTCCGCGCATCCCTCGGCATCCAAGAGATCGTCCGCGATTTGGAACGCCCGGCCGATCGCATCCCCATATCGGCCAAGCGCGGCCCGCGCGTCTGGCGACGCCTCGCCCAGCATCGCGCCCGCCTCGCACGCGAAGCGGATGAGCGCACCCGTCTTCAAGCTTTGCAGATGCAGAATTTCGCGAACGGTTAGCTCCTGGCTCGCGGCCAGCCGTTCCGCTTCGAGATCGAGCGCCTGCCCGCCGACCATGCCGTCCATGCCAGCCGCCTTCGAGAGACCCGCAATCAACGCCAGCCGGACCTCCGCGTTGGGATGTGTCGACGGCGCGCTCAGGGTTTCGAATGCAACCGTAAGCAGCGCATCGCCCGCCAGGATCGCCGTCCACTCGTCGAAGGCCTTCCACACCGTCGGCTGGCCTCGCCGCAACGTGTCGTTGTCCATCGCGGGCAGATCGTCGTGAACCAGCGAGTAGCAATGCACGCATTCGAGCGCCGCGGCCGTATCCAACGCGGCCTCCTCCGGAAGCCCGAAAAGAGCCGCACTCTCTACGACAAGAAACGGCCGGAACCTTTTTCCACCACCAAGCGTCGCATGACGAAGGGCCTCGAAAAGACGGGAAGGGGAGCGGCCCGTATCCTCAGAATCCTGGGAATTCGCGCCGACGAGCGTTGTAAGGCGGGCCTCCGTTAGCCCTGCGATCCGATCGAGCCTTTGCGCGAACGTCATGGACGAAGTACCTAATCTGTCTGAGAGAAGCGACGAGTGGCGCGGGATATAGCATTCGTGGCGGAGAAGGACACGCCTGAGGACGCCGGAGAGACCTTCCGGGAAGCACGGCCGCTGCCCGAGGGCCCGCGGTCTGAAGGCGTCCCGGCCGCGCCGCCGGACACACTTCTCGCGGCCGAAGCCCAGGCACCCGGCGAGCCGCTGGACCAGCCGCCGATAGAAGCCCGCGAAGCGGGCCTGCCCCAGTCTGAGGCTGAACCAGAGCCGGACCTGTCGCCCCCCGAGCCTGCCGCAAGTCCCCGCACCGACGCGGTAGAACGCGCTTTCGCCGAAGAGCGCGCCGTACCGGATGTCCCCGCAGACGTCGCCCCGCCGGACGAACCGAAACCGTTCACAGCCGGACTTACGGTAGATGCAGCCCCGGAAACCGACGCCCCGGCACAGGACGAGAAACCCGCCGACACAACGCCCACCGATACGGCCGCGTCCACGTCGGCCGCAGCAGACGACAACTCCGCCTCGTTCACCTCCGCCGTCGAGGGACTGTTCCGCCCCTCCGAAGCGTCGAGCGACGACACGCACCTGATCACGACGGGCCGCCGGTTCAATCCGTCCCTTTCCGTCCCCGCACCCGCCCCACAAACCGCCGGACACGAAGCCGATCCGCCCTCCACATCGACCGCAAACCGATGGAAACGGCACCTCTGGACCGGCGCTCGCTATATCGCCTACGCCGTCGCGGGCTATCTGGCGCTGGTCGTGCTGCTCATCATCCTGTTCCGCTTCGTCAATCCGCCCGGATCCATGCTGATGCTGTCGAAGCTGCTCGGCGGGACCGCCATCGACCGCACCTGGGTGCCATTCGAAGCGATTTCGCCGGCGCTGGCTCGCTCCGTCATCGTGTCCGAGGATTCCCGTTTCTGCGCGCACCGTGGCATCGACATGCAGGCCATGCGCCTCGCGCTGGAAGAGGCGAGCCGCGGCTCCCCCCGCGGGGCCAGCACCATCTCGATGCAAGTCACCAAGAACCTCTTCCTGTGGAACGCGAAAAGCTATCTGCGCAAAGTCGTCGAGCTGCCGTTGACGCTCGTGATGGAAGCCGTCTGGCCTAAAAAGCGGATCCTTGAGGTGTATCTCAACATTGCCGAGTGGGGACCCGGCGTTTTCGGCGCGGAGGCCGCCGCCCGGCATCACTTCGACAAGCCCGCATCCAAGCTCACCGAACGCGAGGCCGCACTGCTGGCCGCCGCCCTCCCGAACCCGGCTATTCGCGTTGCGAGCAACCCCGGCCCGCGCACGTCGCGCATGGCCCGCGTCATCCAGGCCCGGGTCAGAGCCTTCGGCTCCGTGGCCCAGTGCGTTGTAACGGCCCCGCCCCCGGCTCCCCCGGCTGCGGCCAAGCCCAAAACTCCCCCCAAAACCGCCCCGGCCCGGAAGCCGCCCGCCGCCAAGAAGCCGCCGCAGAAGCAGGAAAGCCAGGACTGGGCCCCAACGCTACGGTTTGGCCCTTGAGACCGGCCGCGGCCCTCGTCGCGTCCCTCCGGACTGGCGTTTCGCGCGGAAAAGCCTCTAGCTTCAGCCCGGCTTTGCCGGTATAAGGCCGCGACCTTATTAGGTCTGGAGCCTGACACGCCCGACCATCATCACCTCAGCATATCGACCGCCGGCGCCCCTCGCGACGCCGCGAAGACCGGAGTTAACTTATGGCTGTTCCTAGGAAAAAAACGTCTACCATGAAGCGGAACCAGCGCCGCGCACACGACGCGCTGACCGCCCCGACCTACGTCGAGGACAAGGAGAGCGGCGAGCGCCGCCGTCCCCACCATATCGACCTCAAGACCGGCAAGTACAGGGGCCGGCAAATTCTCCCGGCGAAATCCGACATCTGATTTCACGGCGGCGGCTCAACAGGCCGCCGCCGTTTTCCTTGAGATCGCTACAAATGTCTCCAAGGATAGGAGACGCCAGGGTGTCGTCCTGGCTACCAGGAGAACACCATGTCGCTCAGAGCTATCCCGCTGACCGTTATCGCTTTCCTTCTCTACAACGTCATCGTCATCTTTTCTGGAATTGGGAACTCTGAAGGGGCAGACGGTGCGGAGGCGGCGCGTGCGCTCCTCGCAACCGTGATGTTCAACATCCCGATGATCAGCGGCGTCTCATGGCCCTTCACCTGGGGCGATTTCATTCTGCTCGTCACGTTCGTCATTCTTTTCATCGAAATCATCAAGGCCACCTACACATCGGCCGCCTCAATGGTCGACCATGGCCTGTCCATGCTCGTCTTCATCGCCGTCTTGATCGAGTTCATCGTCGTGCCCCAGGCGGCAACGTCGGTGTTCTTCTTCATCATGCTCGCGCTCCTGATCGACGTGGTCGCCGGCGCCATCATCGGCATTCGTGTTGCGCGGCGTGACATCGGTTTCGGGGCCGCCACGTAGAGCGCGCCTTGCTTGCCACACGCAGAGACCAAGCCTGAACCTGAGCGGGAGACGTCCTACGTCTGGGATCTCCCCAGCGACAGACTGGACTGGCAGGCTAACGCCGCAAACGTGCTCGGCGTAATCGCGCCCGATGCAATCGCAACGGGCGAAAAGTTCGCCGCCCGCATCGTGCCCGAGCATCAGGCCCTCTGGCGATCCTCCGTTCTCGGCGCGCGCGCATCGGTAGAGGCGGCCCACGGCATCGCCTACCACGTCCAGATTGCGATCGAGACCGACGGCGAAAGCGCGGACGGTCTCGTTTGGATGGACGTGTCCGGCCGCTGGTGGCCGGACGCAACCGGCAGGCCGACCCACGCAACCGGCGTGCTCCGGCGCGTCGACGCGCGCTTCCTCGAAGACCGCCATCTCCTCGGCTTCGTACCCGACGACGAAACGCGGGAAGGACTCCACCGCACGCGCCTGTTCGAAGCGCTCGGCGTCTATCTAACGCGCGCCCAACGCGCCGGAGGGTCCTGCGGCCTCTTCATGATGTCCGCCAACGGGCTCGATGCCATCAACGCGCGTTTAGGTCCTGATGTTGGCGACGAATTCATTTCCGCCATCGGTCGCCTCATCAAAACGGAAATCGGCGAAACCGGCGTCGTCGTGCGGTATGCATCGAACGTCTTCGCCGCCGTCCTCGACAGATGTGACGGCTTGGCGTTGACCGCAACCGCCGAGCGCATCATTTCGCGCGTGGAGAGAGGTCCGATCGTAACGCCAGCCGGTCCGCTCAAAGCCGCGATCGCCATTGGCGCCGTCGCGTTGCCCGAACACGTAGAAACGTCCGCCGAAGGCGTCGCGTGCGCCCGCGCCGCACTCGAACGCGCCAAACGCGCGCAACGCTCTATATGCGCGGTTCACAATCCCAAAGACGACACCCCGCAATGCCGGGACAAAACCGTAACCGGCGAGGTCATCGCCGCGCTTGAAGAGCATCGGCTGCTTCTTGCCCTACAGCCCATCGTCAAGACCGCCGACGGACAAACCGCAGGCTACGAGGCCTTGCTTCGCCTCAGGAAAACCGACGGCGCGCTGATAACTGCGGCCGATTTCCTCGAAGAGGCGGAAGAACTCGGCCTTGCACCTCTCTTGGATCGGAGAGCGCTCGAACTCGCCCTCGCGCTTCTCAAGACCCATCCCCGTCTGAAACTCTGCCTCAACGTGTCGTGCCTCACGGCGGGCGACAGAAATTGGTTGGCCACGCTGCACGCCGAAGCCGCGCGCGATCCCGGTCTCCCTTCGCGCCTCACCGTCGAGATCACGGAAACGGCCATGATCCACGATCTCGAAACCGTGCGCACGTTCGTCGATCGCTTGCACGCCACCGGATGCAAGATCGCCATCGACGATTTCGGCACCGGCTATACGTCCTTCCGCCACCTCAAGACGCTGCCTATCGACATGCTGAAGATCGACGGCCTGTTCATGAAAAACCTGCCCGACGACACGCACGGGCGCGTCATCGTCAAATCGATGATCGACATGGCGAAGGGACTTGGGATTGAGACGGTTGCCGAATGGGTGAGCGACGGGGAAACCGCCGCTTTTCTCACGGAAGCCGGTGCCACGTATCTGCAGGGCTTCCTTTACGGAAACCCCGAGACCGCGGAAAAACTTGCGCGCGAAGGACGGCTTTAGAACGGAGGGATTACGAGACGAATTACTCGTGATCCTTCGCGAGCCGCTCCAAACGTCTCTGCATCGCGCTGAGTTGTTCCTTGAGTTCGCCGATCTCGTCCTTCGGCGGCTCCTGATCTCCCGCCTGGCCCGTGTCCGCATCCTGAGGCTGGAACTTCCCGCCGCTGAATGAACTCGTCCACATGCTCATCGCCTGCTCGAACATCGCCATGTTCTTGCGCGCCTGATCCTGATAGGCCTCGAACGCTACCGCCGGGTTCGAGAACGCGCTCGCGAACATCGACCGGAACTTCTCCTGCTCCTTGACGAGGTTTTCGAGGCTGAACTGGAGATAGCTCGGCACCATCGAGCCAATATTGTCATCGTAGAAGCGAATGAGCTGGCGCAGGAAGGGAATGGGGAGCAGCGTCTGCCCGCCCTCGCGGCCCTCCTGATCCACGATGATCTGAGTGAGCACGGCGTGTGTCAGATCGTCGCCAGATTTCGCATCATAGACGACGAAATCCTTATCGTTGCGCACCATCTGCGCAAGGTCGTCGAGCGTCACGTACGTGCTCGTCTCCGTATTGTAGAGACGCCGGTTCGCGTACTTCTTGATGACGACAGCCTCTTTTTTCTCGGGGCTTACGTCGGATTTGTTAAGCATCGGCTGAGCCATCGCACCTACACCTTTTTGCAGTGCGTCATCGTAGCACAGGCGGGAGACGCGCTTCCAGACCTAACTGCCACCCCGCCGAGCAAAGTGCCGATCCTAAGGTTCAAATTGCAGGCGGCGCGGCACTGCTGCTATCGTATTTCCGGGAGCAGCGGCCTCATTGAGGCATGTCAAAGACGGTTGCCTCGCCCAGGCAAAGAAAAGCCCTGAAAGTCCCCCGAGGAGGAAGCACGTTATGAGTGCGGACAGCACGACAATTGTCATCGCCAGCGCGGCCAGAACACCGGTCGGCTCGTTCAACGGGTCTCTCGCGAGCCTCCCGGCACACGAACTCGGCAAGGTTGCCATCACGGCCGCACTTGAGCGCGCCGGCGTTCAGCCCGGCGACGTCTCCGAAGTCATTCTCGGCCAGGTGCTCACGGCCGCCCAGGGTCAAGGCCCTGCGCGTCAAGCGTCCATTGCAGCCGGCATCCCGGTCGATGCTCCGGCCTGGAGCGTCAACCAGATCTGCGGCTCGGGCCTGCGCGCAGTCGCACTCGGCGCCCAGCAGATCCAGACGGGCGACGCCACCATCGTCGTCGCCGGCGGTCAGGAGAGCATGAGCCGCTCCGTCCATGCCGCCCACATGCGCGACGGCACCAAGATGGGCGACGTGAAGTTCATCGACACCATGGTGAAGGATGGCCTCTGGGACGCCTTCAACAACTACCACATGGGCACCACGGCCGAGAACGTCGCGCGCCAGTGGCAGGTTTCGCGCGAAGAGCAGGACAACTTCGCCGCCGCGTCGCAGAACAAGGCCGAAGCCGCACGCAAGGCAGGCAAGTTCAAGGACGAGATCGCGCCCGTCACGATCAAGGGCCGCAAGGGTGACGTCGTCGTCGACACCGACGAGTACATTAAGGAAGGCGTCACGGCAGAGGGCATCGCGAAGCTCCGTCCCGCCTTCGATCCGAAGGAAGGTTCGGTAACCGCCGCAAACGCATCCGGCATCAACGACGGCGCCGCAGCCGTGGTGCTGATGTCGGCGGAGGAAGCCAAGAAGCGCGGCGTGAAGCCGCTCGCCCGCATCGTCTCGTGGGCAACGGCTGGCGTCGATCCCTCGATCATGGGCACGGGCCCGATCCCGGCCTCGAAGAAGGCCCTCGAAAAGGCGGGCTGGAAAATCGAAGACCTCGACCTGATCGAAGCCAACGAGGCGTTCGCCGCGCAGGCCATCTCGGTCAACAAGGGCCTCGGCTGGGATACGGACAAGGTGAACGTCAACGGCGGCGCCATTGCCATCGGCCATCCGATCGGTGCATCCGGCGCACGCGTCCTCACCACGCTGCTGTATGAAATGCAGCGCCGCGACGCCAAGAAGGGCCTTGCGACGTTGTGCATCGGCGGCGGCATGGGCGTGGCTCTCTGCGTCGCGCGCGACTAACCGTGTGGATCTGCGCTCCCTCCCCACTCGACTGGGGAGGGAGCCTCCCACCCATTCACCCTGCTACATTTTGGGGGCTCGCCGCGCCGTCAGCGGGGCGTTAGTTCCAACACTGCAATCAAACAGAAACCGGCTCTAGGGAGACTTCACTCATGACGCGCGTCGCTGTCGTTACCGGAGGCACGCGTGGCATTGGCCACGCCATCTCCATCGCTCTCAAAAACAAAGGCTACCGCGTGGCCGCAAACTACGCCGGCAACGATGCCGCAGCCCAGCAGTTCCAGGTCGAAACCGGCATCCCCGTCTACAAGTGGAACGTCGGCGACTACGACGCCTGCGCCAAGGGCGTGGAAGAAGTCACCAAAGCGCTCGGCCCGATCGACGTTCTCGTCAACAACGCCGGCATCACGCGCGACGCCATGCTGCACAAGATGACGCCCGAGCAGTGGCGCGAGGTCATCAACGTCGACCTCGACTCGATCTTCAACATGAGCCGCCTCGTGATCGACTCGATGAGAAACCGCAAGTTCGGCCGCATCATCAACATCTCGTCGATCAACGGCCGCAAGGGCCAGATGGGTCAGACCAACTACTCGGCCGCCAAAGCCGGCGCGCACGGCTTCACCAAGGCGCTCGCCTTCGAGGGCGCTTCGAAGGGCATCACCGTCAACACGGTCGCCCCGGGCTATATCAACACCGAGATGGTCGCCGCCGTGCCGAAGGAAGTGCTCGACACCAAGATCATCCCGCAGATCCCCGTGGGCCGTCTCGGCGAGGCCGAGGAGATCGCGCGCGCCGTGACGTTCCTTGCTTCCGACGACGCGGGCTTCATCACCGGCGCCTGCCTCGACGTCAACGGCGGTCATTACATCGCGCTCTGACCACGTTCGAAAATCAAAAAAACGGGCCGCGGAGAGCAATCTCCGCGGCCTTTCCTTTGCCGGACGTCCGCCCCACCGCACGGGCACACCCACGAAGGCGGGCGGCAGAGAATAAAAAAGCCGACGGCCCGCGCGAGGCCATCGGCTCTTAATTACAGCTCTCGTAGCCTGCCGCTACCCGCGAAGCCGCGAACGGACGATGCGCGGAAACTCGTCATCCGGTTCAGGCGCCCCCGCCAAGCCACGGCCATCCTGTTGCGGTCCAGCCGGCCAACGATCGTTGCCCTGCGGCTGGGGAGGCGCACCGTATCCCTGCGGCTGCGCGGCGCGCGGCGCTTGATGTTGAGGTTGCGACGGCGCCTGCGGCTGAGCGTGCTGCTGCGTCGCCCGCGACGGCGGAGCCCCGCCGAACCACGCATCGATCAGATCGATCTCGTCTGCCGAAAGGTTGAGCCCTTGCGAGCGGCAGCGTGCGACGACGAAGTTGCGGAAACGGCTGGCGAACAGATTCGCCGTCGCACCCTGCTCGAACCACGGGTCCGCCTCGCTCACCACTTCGAGCACGAAGCGGATGTCGTCGCGGCGCACCTCAAGCCCCATCTCGCGGGCCCGCTGCCCGATGTTGACGAGCGTCTGCTGGCCCGAAAGGTTGTTGGCGGTGATCTCTTCCGCCATCACCTCGAACAGCACCCGATACTCGGGCGGCGACAGCGGAGGCGCCTGGCAGGCCTCGTGAATGCGTGCGATGGACTGCTGGATCTGCGAGGCCTGATCGGCCGAAGCATGCTGCGGCGCTGCGGGACGCGCCCCGTAGCCACCCGCTGCAGGCGCGGCCTGCGGCTGCGGCGCGCGTGGCTCGGCGAGCGGCTGACGCGGCGGTGGAGCGGAAGCTCCGATCTGCGGACGCTCGGGCGGCGGCGCGAAGAAGCCGGACGCGCCGAAAGGCGAGGCTTGCGGCTCCGGCGGACGAGGCGCAGGTGCGGGCTGGGCATCGGCGCGGCGCTCGACCGCCCGCTCCGGCATCTCTCTTGGATACGCATCGCGAACCGGGATGTCGCGCGCGGCCGGCGCATAGCGCGGATCGAAACGATCGTCCACGCGTGGCGCGCGCTGCTGCGGTTCGGGCTGCGGTTCGAACCTGGGTTCGGACCGGCTCTCCGGCGCATACGACGGACGTGTCTCAGGCCTACGTGACGGCTGGGCATCCATCACGGATTCGAAACGCGAGTCGACGGCATCCGGCCGCCGTTCGCGCTGGACCGGCCGCGGCTCGGTGCGGATCTCGGGACGCGCCTCGATCTCGCGCGCGACGTGCCGCGTCGGCTCGTAAGCGAAATACGGCGGCGTCTCCGTCAGCCGCACGCCCTCGGGCAGCCAGCGCATGAGAAGATCGCGGAACGTGCCCGCACCACCCCAGCCGGAGCCGACTGTCTTCTCGTGCCCGAGCACGCGCACGGCCCGGTCGGCGAGCGCTTCGAGCGGCACCGGCTGCTGGGCCGAGCGCACCGCGCCCGCCACCTCGGCAACGATCGTCTTGCGCATGACCTCAAGCTCGGCCGAACTCGGCGTGGCATTGAGCTCCCCGCCATTCCGCGCCTCGCCATCCGCACCGATGCGGCCTTCGAGCAGCAGCGAAATGAGATCCGCCTCACGGATCTCGCCATCGGCAATCGCCGTGTACGGCTGCGCCGTATGGTCGTTCGCGAACACCGCCGTTCCGCGCGCGTGCGCCCGCAAGCGGTGCAGAACCGGCGTGAAGTCGGCGTCGCCCGAAAGCAGGATGAATTCGTCGAAGCGCGTCTCGTGGGTCAGCATATCGCGAACGTCCATCACCATCCGGATGTCCGCGGAGTTCTTGAGCTGAGCCGTCAGCGGAGGGCAATCGACCACTTCGAAGCCGGCGCGCAGAAAATGATGACGCACGAACGGAAACGAGTTCATGTCGGTCGAGTTGTCGGTCGCATTCCGGCGCGGCACAGGATTGCCGTAGCAGCGGCTCATCACGATGCGCCGCTGAGCACCGATGCCGGCGCCATGCGTCGGCGTGATCAGCCGACCGCTCTCGATCTCGCGCAGCCACAATCCAGCGTCCTTCGCAAAGCGCCGAGCCGCCTCCTCGCTCTTACGCTTGAGAGAGAGATAAATATTGTCGTAGTCGACGAAAACCGTACTGAGAACAGTCCCGGTGGACCCCGCCTTCATGAATGCAACCCCCGCTGCGCGCGTACTTTTTTCAATTGAGTCGCACTCTTTACGAGTCGGGTTTGAGCGGCAAGCGCACGCCGGTCGCGGTCCCCAGGAATCGCTTGAAAAGCCACAGGAACAACAACTTACCCACAGCGCTGCGGTGCAATGAGTGGTGGAAAACTCTGCCCGCCCCTCAGGAAGGCTTCAAACGCCACGAACACTGCTCTCAACGGGGCTCGAATCCGTCAGACGCCATCTCGAAACCGTCGAACGTGAACCCCGGTGCAACCGTGCACCCGACGAGCGTCCAGCCGCCGAGCGACCACGCCTGCTGCCAATAGCCGGTCGGAACGATGCCTTGCGGCCGCTCTCCCTCCAACACGGCGGGGCCGAGCCGAACCCGCTCTTGAGCCCCTTGCGGCGGCGCGATGGCGAGCATCAACGGCGCGCCCGCATACCAGTGCCACACCTCCACGGCATCGACGCGATGCCAGCGCGACACCTCGCCCGCCTTGAGCAGAAAATAGATCGCCGTCGAGCGCGCCCGCCCGCCGCCCTCGGCTCCGTCGCGAAACGTCTCGCGGAAATATCCGCCTTCCGGATGCGGCGCGAGCCGAAGCGCGGCGATGATCTCGTCTGCGGTCATGCATTAAGCCCTGGATGTCTGATGCGCACCGCGCCGGTTGCGCTCAAGCGCGGTTCTTGCGCTCGCGCACCTCGGCGAAAACTTTCCAGTCCGGCGCAAGCGGCAAGCCCACCCTCTCGCGGATGCTGCGCTGGTCGGCGCGCAGAAACACATTGGTTTCGAGTTCGGCATCGACGCGCGTCGGCAGCGTCGGCTGTCCGTCCGCCCGCAAGCGCTCGGCCTCGTCCAGCCGCGCCTTGAGTTTCAAGTTGTCAGGCTCGATGGAAAGCCCGAAGCGCCCGTTCGCGACCGTATACTCATGCCCGCAATAAAGCGCGGTGTCGGGCGGAAGGGCCGCGATCTTCATGAGCGATCCCCACATCATCTCGGCCGTGCCTTCCAGCACGCGCCCGCATCCCATCGCAAACAGCGTGTCGCCGACGAAGGCGACCTTCGCTTCCGGGAACCAATAAGAAACGTGGCCGATCGTGTGCCCCGGCGTGTCGATCACCGCCGCGCGAAGCCCTCCGAAGGCCAGCGTATCGGGCTCGCCGACCTCCTGGTCGAGCTCCGGAATGCGCTGCGCCTCCGCGCGGGGACCGATCACCGTGCACCCGCTCGACGCTTTAAGCGCCGGGATGCCCGCCGTGTGATCGGCGTGATGATGCGTCACCAGGATATGCGTCAGCCGCCAGCCCTTCCGATCGAGCGCGCGCTCGACGGCGTCCGCATCGGGCGCATCGATCGCGAGCGTCACGCCGCTCTCCTCGTCATGGACGAGAACGCCGAAATTATCCTTCAGGCATGGAAACTGGTGGATGTCAGGTTGGATCATGGCGCCGTAGACGGGCGCTCCGATGCGCACCGCTCAAGAGAAAAGCTAACGTCCCGGCCTTGTCATTTCAATGCCGCCCGGGCGAAAAGAGAGCCCGAAACGCTGGATCGCCTAGAGACATGCATCTCGACGTCGCAACGCTGAGGGATTTTTACGCGACCCCGCTGGGCAAAATCGCGCGGCGCGTGCTTGCGCGCCGCATCCGCACGCTTTGGCCCACCGTATCGGGGGAAACGGTGGCCGGCCTGGGCTTCGGAACGCCCTTCCTCGGCGCATTCCGAGCCGAAGCCGGCAACGTGGCCGCCTTCATGCCCGCAAGCCAGGGAGCACTGATCTGGCCAGCGGGAAACCCGATCCTCTCCTCCCTCGTCGAGGATCATTGCCTGCCCGTGCGGGACAACGCGATCGACCGCCTGCTCGTCGTCCACGGGCTGGAGGTCGCCGAACGTGAGCGCCCGTTCTTGCGGGAGCTCTGGCGCGTCCTTGCCCCGGAAGGCCGCCTCATCGTCGTGGTTCCCAACCGGCGCGGCCTGTGGACCCACGTCGATAGCACGCCGTTCGGTCACGGCCGCCCTTACAGCCGCCCGCAGCTCGACGCCCTTCTTTCCGATGCACTCTTCACACCCCTCACCTGGAGCACGGCGCTGCACGTGCCGCCCTTCGACCGCAGCGTTCTCATCCGCTCCGCCAATGCCTGGGAACGCGTGGGATCGCGGATTTTCTCCGGCCTCGGCGGCGTGCTCGTCGTCGAAGCGCGGAAAGAGACGGTCGCCCCCGCTAGCGGCACGCGCGTGCGCATTAAAGCCCTCCGCGATCTGGTCCCCATCCGCTGATCCGCCCCTCGGTTGTAACGCCGAGGTCCGTTGGAGTAGGTTGGCCCGCAATTTCCCGGAGACATCGCACCCATGGCCGAAACCGAAGACGCAACGCCCGAGCGCGCGTGGGGCGCATACGCACCCGCAGGCGTTTCAGCTCTCTGCATCGGTGCGATCCGGTCCGGCCTGGTTCACGGCGCGATGCGTCGCCCGTTTCGACGCGTCATGCAAAGCCGCAGCCCCGTCTGCGATGTCGAAGTGGACGGCATAAAGCTGCGCTGCTGGATCGGAGAAAACTTTACCGAGCAGATGCTGGTCGAACGCGGCCTCCACAAGGACGCGCCCGGGATACGGCGGATCGAGAGCGTGCTTGCGCCCGGCGATGTCTTCGTCGATATCGGCGCAAACTGCGGGCTTTTCACGCTATTCGCCGCCCGTGCGGTGGGACCGAAAGGCCGCGTTCTCGCCATCGAGCCTTCGCCGAAAATGGTGCGGCGCATACGCTTCAACGTCGCAGCGAACTTGGCAGAACACGTCACCATCGTGCAGGCCGCCGTTGGCGCGGAAGATGGCAGCGCCACCCTCTACGGCGGCGAGCACCCCGGCCTTGCAAGCCTGTGCGCAGATGTCGGCGGCTCGGGAACGGAGGTGCCCGTGGCCCCGCTGCTGTCTCTCGTCCAACGCGCGGGCCTCGACCGGATCGATGTGCTCAAAATCGACATCGAGGGATACGAGGATCGCGCCTTGGTCCCGTTCCTTCGCACGGCCCAACGCGCGCTGTGGCCGCGGCTGATCCTGATCGAAAAGGATCACGCCGCCCGATGGGAAACCGATTGCCTCGCAGCTCTCCACGACGCGGGTTATCGCGATATCTGGACGGACGGCAGCGACCTGCTTCTGGAACGTCCGCGAAGTTTCGCTTAAGCCAGCCGCCCCCTCAGCTTGAATACGGCCTTCTCGCCGAGCAGGTTCTGAAGCGAGATCGACGTCTTGATCGGCAGCCGCTGTCCCTGGCTATTGAAAGCCACCGCATCTTCCACCTCCGCATCGACGAGCGCGACAAGATCGACGAAGTCTTTGATGGTGCAGAGGTGCGCGTCCGCCGTGGAGAACCATGGCTCCGGAAGATTGGGCGTCATCGGCATGCGCCCCGTAAACAGAAGCTGTGTCCGGATGCGCCAGTGCCCGAAGTTCGGAAACGACACGATCGCATGACGCCCGATCCGGAGCAGATTGGCGAGCACGGTCTTGGGATCGCGCGTCGCCTGGATCGTGAGCGAGAGAATGGCGTAGTCGAACGCCTGATCGGGATAGTCGGCCAGATCGTGATCCGCATCGCCCTGGATCACCGCAAGCCCGCTCTGCACGCAAAGGTTCACCTTCTCGCGCGAAAGCTCGACACCGCGCCCGTCGACGCCCTTCTGCTCCGCAAGCAGCTTGAGCAGCGCGCCGTCGCCACAACCAACGTCGAGCACGCGCGAACCGGGCTTCACCATCTCCGCGATCAGAACGTGATCGGCCCGCTGCTGTCCGGTGAATGGAACGGCTTTCTCCATCAGCGCGCCTCCGAAGCCTGCGCGAGCCCGCGCTTGGCGGCGGCAGCGGAAAGAAAACCCCGCGCCGTCGCATGGAATTCCGGCTCGTCGAGCAGAAACGCGTCGTGCCCCTTGTCGCTCTCGATTTCGACGAAACTCACGTTGGCCGCCACGGCGTTGAGTGCCTTCACGATCGCCTTGCTGTCTCGCGTCGGATAGAGCCAGTCGCTGGTGAAGGAGACGACGCAGATCTCCGCCGTCGTCCCCGCGAATGCATTCGCAAGCTTGCCGCCGTATGCGCCTTCGAGATCGAAATAGTCCATGGCCCGCGTGATGTAGAGATAGCTGTTCGCGTCGAACCTATCGACGAACGTCGAGCCCTGATGGCGCAGGTAGCTCTCGATCTTGAAATCAGCATCGAACGAAAACGACCGCGCTTTCCGGTCCTGCAGGTTGCGGCCAAACTTGCCCTGCAACGCCTTCTCCGAGAGATACGTGATGTGCGCCGCCATCCGCGCAACCGCGAGCCCGTTCTTCGGCACAACACCGGCTTCGTAGTAGTTGCCGCTCCGCCAGTCGGGATCGGCCATCACCGCCTGTCGCCCGACTTCGTGAAAGGCGATGTTCTGCGCCGAATGCCACGGCGCGGTTGCGATTGGAATGGCGGTCGCCACGCGATGCTTTTGGCGCGTCACCCATTCCAGCACCTGCATGCCGCCCATGGAGCCGCCGATCACCGAGAACAGCACGTCGATGCCGAGATGGTCGATCAGGCGCACCTGCGCATCCACCATGTCGCCGATGGTGATGACGGGAAAGTCCACGCCATAAGGCTTGCCGGTCTTCGGATTGAGCGACGCGGGCCCCGTCGAACCCATGCATCCGCCGAGGATGTTGGGACAGATCACGAAAAAGCGGTTCGTATCGACCGGCTTGCCGGGCCCGACCAGTGTCTCCCACCATCCGGACTTGCCCGTGATCGGATGGACGTTTGCAACATGCTGATCGCCCGTCAGCGCGTGACAAATGAGGATCGCGTTCGATTTATCGGCATTGAGCGTGCCGTAGGTCTGGTAGGCGATGGACAGCGGCGCGAGAAGCTGCCCGGATTCGAGCCGGAGCGGCGCATCCTCGGGAAAGACGATGAGCGAGCTCGACGGGCTATGAACCTCGAACAGCCGCTGGCCTGACGTGGGCTTAACCGACGGGCTGTCGCCCCCAGGCTCCGCAGAAAATGTGGCCATCCTTTTGCGCACTCCCGACCCCGCCCGCGCGGCGGACGCTCGAAAAGCCGGCTTCGTCGCTCTGCCGAGGCGGCCGAGCCCAACCGATGTGTCCGGATGTGCGACGGCCCATTTAGCGACTTGTTTAACGTGGCTGCAAGCCGGCCGGCCAAATCACCACGATCGAAATCGAGCCCTGAATATCGGACGTTTCCCGCCAGGGTCAAGGGCCGGCGCAGCGACGGAACGCCAGCCGCCGTCACGCATTAACCTCACATCAATCACGTTGCGTCGATTCTGACGCCAAGCCCGAGCCTGCGGGCGAAAGCTCGGGATGCTGTCGGCGGGTCCGAAAGACACACCGGATACTGAAAGCACGCCCCCCTGATCGACATGCACCCCCAACCTGGGCTAGGTTAGCGTCATGAAAAAGCTCATTCTCCTCTCGCTCGCGGCAGCCGCCGCCGCTCTGCTGACATCGGTCTCGATGCCTGAACCGGCAACGGCCCAGCAGGCAAAGTCCAAAGCCAAAAACCAGGCTCTTCGCGGCGTGGTGCGCCCGTCGCCTCGCCGCGGCGGATACTCCTACAGCGTGCCGGAGAGCATCGACACGCGGAAGTTCACGGATCCCACGATCCAGGCCCAGACCCGCAATGGCCCCTTCGACAGCGGTTTCTTCTTCTCGTCGCCGGCCAATCCGCGCGGCGGGGACAGCCCCTACATGCAGTAGACGCACGAGCGTCCTGCTTCGATTTCCGAGCCGCGGCCCGCAAGGTCCGCGGCTTTTCATTTGTCTCCTTGCATGCCCGGCCTTCGTAAAAAAGATAAAGATTACACATCTGAAGATCGCCAAATAATCATTTCGCCGTTTTACGAAGAAATGGCCATTTCTTTGCGCATCATTTTGTCGCGATATATAAATTTTTCAGCCAACCCGGCGAACCTGAGTTGATCATTCATTGGAAACCCAAGGAGCTTTGTCATGAAATTTGCTTGCTTTGCACTTGCTGCTGCTTTGGCCTTCGCGATCTCCTCCCCCGCAGACGCTCGCGGCAAGCACGGCGGTGGCCACGGACACGGCCACAATCACAGCCGCGGCGGGCCGGTGCTCGGCGTGGGCGCCGGTGCGGCAGCCCAGGTCGGCACCAAGCTCAACGTTCTCAACATCGCCAAGGTGAAAGCCGGCGTCGGTCTCGGGCTGGGCCTCGGGCTCGGCATCGGCGGCCGCTGATCCCCTTGGCGGGGGCGGGCCCGCGACAGCGCGTCCCCGCCATTGGCACGTCCCTTATTGCGCCATCACGTAAGTCAGCCCAAGCGATACCGTCAGCACATCCGTCGCGATCTCCCCGAAGAAACCGCCTTCCCCGAGAGTGCTCTCGAAATCCATGTAGCTGACGCGTCCGGTCAGCGAGACGGCATCCCAAAGCGGCACCTCTCCGCTCAACGCCACCTCCCGCTTTCGATCCGCCCGCATGATGTCGAGAAGATGCAATCCGTCGTAATCGCGACGCGTCTCCGACACGGCGAGCGACAAGGTCCCCCACGCGGGCGTCAGCATCACTCCTGCCACCAAAACCGTTTCGTACGCCGCGCTCGCGATCAGAAAATCCGTCTCCTCGAACCCGTGCCGCGCAGACGCAATCGCCTTGAGGGCGTTTGAGAACTTCACTTCGGCATCCACCGCATACCCATGCGTCCAAGTGCTTTCGAACAGATCGTCCTCGAAAACACGCCGAAAAGGCATATAAACCGCGCGCAACGACGCCATCTCCGTCGCGAACGCGAGCCCCACAAGCGGGAACAGCGAAACGCTGTCGCGCTGGACGCCGAAGTCGTCATGCTTTTCGAGATAGCGCTTGGTGTCGACGCCCCCGCCAACCTCGACCGAGAGATGCTCGGTGATCGTAAGGCGCAGCCCCGCTTGCGCCCGCGACGAGATCCGATCTCGATCGTCCTGGTTCGCAAACGGTTCAAACTCGCCGGGCAGGTCGTGGAAATCGAGCACGGCCGTCTCCGCCTGCACAAACGGCCGGACGGTTTCGCCATTCCATGTATGCGTAAGCGAAAGACTCGCCATAGTGAGGCGCTCTTCGATGTCCCGGCTCGTACCGGCTGCGAACGCGAGCAGCGTCTGCTGTCCCTCCCAATCACGCGTAAGCGCGAGGTTCGCCTGCCCCGAACGCTCGTCCGCATCCGTAAAGGCGAAGTACCGCCGGTCTGCCAGCGTAACGTTGAAATCGACGGCGCCGAGCGGCGTCTGCATCACCTGCGCATAGCCAACGCCACGATCGACGAACGAACTCGGCGTTTCGAAAAACGTCGGACCGGCATTCGACGACCACCCGGCCGCAGTGCTCACGACAACGACGGACGTCGCGCCCTCCCCTTCGACAATTCTGCCTTTGAGCGCGGGTGTCGGCGATGGAAGGCTGCTTCCGCCAATTCGATCGGCGAAAACTTCGGTATTGAGCGCCAAAACGAGGTACCATGCCGCCAGCAAAAGCCGCAAAGCGGCGCCCGAGAAAGTGCCCAATTGCACAACTCCCCAATCTTCCAATTGATCTTTTTCACGATAAGGAGAACGCAACCTTGGATTGAGGATTGTGCAATTACACTTAAAAGTAGTTAACCGGGCGGATCCGCCACCGGCGCACGAAGCGTTCTCGCCACCTCGATCGTCCTGCCGTGTCTCTCGTTCGCGCTCCGCCCCGCCGCCACGCTGCGCCGCTTAATCCTTTGCGCTTTCCCGGCGCGCTCGGTATCACGGGGCCCGCGCCGAGCCAGCCGGCTGGGCGCATCCTCATCGCCTCGCTGGAAATCCGCCCATGGCCGTCGCCCCGAAACCCCGTCCCGGTGTTCTCGACATCGAAGCGTACGTGCCGGGCGAAGCGCACGTTCCGGGCGGCGTAAAGCCCATCAAGCTCTCCTCGAACGAGACCCCCCTCGGGCCGAGCCCGCAGGCCGTCGAAGCATTCCGCATCGCCGGGGCCGACCTCGAACGCTACCCGGACGGCCAGGCTACCGAGCTTCGCCAGGCCATTGCGCGCCGCTTCGGCCTGGATGCCAACCGCATCGTCTGCGGTGCGGGGTCCGACGAGCTGATCAGCCTCATCGCGCACGCCTACCTCGGCCCCGGCGACGAGGGGCTCTTCACCGAGCACGGCTTCCTGCTGTACCGCATCGTGGTGCTGGCCGCCGGCGCGACGCCCGTCGTGGTGCCGGAAAAAAATCTCACCGCCGACGTCGACGCGATCCTCGCTCACGTCACGCCGCGCACCCGCGTGGTGTTTCTCGCCAATCCCAACAATCCGACCGGCACCTACCTGCCGATCGACGAGGTGCGCCGCCTCCGCGCCGGCCTGCCGGACGAGGCGCTGCTCGTGCTCGACGCGGCCTATGCCGAATACGTGCGCCGCAACGATTACGAAGCGGGCCTCGAACTTGTCGCCACCACCGAAAACACGGTGATGACGCGCACGTTCTCGAAAATCTTCGGCCTCGCAGGGCTGCGCATCGGCTGGGCCTACTGCCCTGCTGCCGTCGCCGACGCTCTGAACCGTATCCGCGGCCCGTTCAATCTCTCCACGCCCTCCATCGCGGCCGGCGCCGCCGCGATTGGCGACTGGAGCCACGTCGAAGCCGCCGTCGCCCACAACGAGGAATGGCGCGCCTGGCTGACGGCAGAGATCGAGAAACTCGGCCTGCCGGTGACGCCAAGCGTTGCGAACTTCCTGCTCATCCACTTCCCCGCCGCCCCCGGACGCGACGCCGCCGCGTGCGACGCCTTCCTGAAATCGCGCGGCATCATCCTGCGCCGCGTCGGAGGCTACGGCCTCCCCGGCGCCCTGCGTCTCACCGTCGGCACCGCGGACGAGAACCGCAAGGTCCAGGAAGCGCTCGCCACGTTCGTTGGAGCCGCCGGATGACGAAGTCCAACCCCACGGCTCCGATGTTCGAGCGTATCGCGCTGATCGGCATCGGCCTCATCGGCTCCTCGATCAGCCACGCAGCGCGCCGCGCAGGCGTCGTGGGTTCCATCGTCGGCTCCGCGCGCACGCCCGCCACGCTCGAAACGGCCATGCGGCTCGGTCTCATCGATCAAGGCTTCATCACGGCGGCGGAAGCGGCCGAGGATGCGGACCTCGTCATCCTCTGCACGCCGGTCGGCCTCTGCGGCCCCATCGCCAAGGAAATCTCGCGCCATCTGAAACCCGGCGCCATTCTCACCGACGTCGGCTCCGTCAAGGCGGCCATCGTCCGCGACGTCGCCCCGCACGTGCCGGACGGCGTCCATTTCGTGCCCGGCCACCCCATCGCCGGTACAGAGCAATCCGGCCCCGAAGCGGGATTCGCGGAACTGTTCGACGGCCGCTGGTGCATCCTCACCCCGGAGCCGCACACGGATGGCGCAGCCGTCGAGAAGTTGAAAGCGTTCTGGGAAGCTCTCGGCTCCAAGGTCGAGATCATGGCGCCCGAGCATCACGATCTCGTGCTCGCCATCACCAGCCACGTCCCCCACCTCATCGCCTACAACATCGTCAACACCGCCGCCAATCTGGAGCGCGTGACCGACAGCGAGGTGATCAAGTTCTCGGCTGGCGGCTTTCGCGACTTCACCCGCATCGCCGCCTCCGACCCCGTCATGTGGCGTGACATTTTCCTGAACAACAAAGAGGCGGTGCTCGATATGCTCGGCCGCTTCACCGAAGATCTGACGGCACTTCAGCGTGCCATCCGCTTCGGCGAGGGCGAAACGCTTCACCGCCTGTTCACGGAAGCGCGCGCCGTGCGTCGCGGCATCATCGAAGCCGGACAGGATACGCCGGCGCCCGATTTCGGCCGAGGGGCCGCAGCCACGTCACCGACAGACGTGAAGTAACGCCGAGGAGACCCGCGCGGCCATGTCCGTCGAACCGGCCGAAACATGGATCTTCGGCTACGGCTCTCTCATGTGGAGCCCGGGCTTCCCTTTTGCCGAGTCCCGCCGCGCCAAGCTCACCGGCTTCCATCGCGCATTCTGCGTCTATTCGATTCACTACCGCGGCACAGAACGCCGCCCCGGCCTCGTCCTCGGCCTCGACCGCGGCGGCGCCTGCGAAGGGATCGCGTTCCGCATTGCGCCCGAAGCGCGTAGAGCCACCCTCGCCTACCTTCGCGCCCGGGAACTGATCTACGGCGTCTATCGCGAAGCGCTCGTGCCTATCGCTCTCGCTCACACGGAAAGCGAGCCGCCGAGAACCGTCTGGGCCACCGCCTACATCGCCGAGCGCTGCCACCCGGCCTATGCGGGGTGCCTGCCGCTTGCGCGCGAAGCCCTCTTGATCCGCCGATCCATCGGCCAGGGCGGAACGAACCTCGACTATCTCCTGAGCACACGCGGTCACCTGTTGGATCTCGGCATCCGCGAGCCGAGGCTCGAACGGCTTATCGCACTCACGGGCACGGGACGCACCCGGCAGGCCGGCGCACACAGCAACGCACCCCGATCCGTTGCGCTTGCGCGCGCCTGGGCCGAGAAGCCGACACGCCGACCGCGCACCGTGCGCGACAATCGCTTCGGCTATCGCGCCAAGCTGGCCGGGCTCTGAACAGGGACGACGAAACGATGCGGAGATCTCTATGAACACGTCCGTGATTGTCTTCATCGGCGCGGGCCTCGGCGGCCTCCTGCGTCATGTCATGAACACCGCGATCACCGGCCTCATGGGAACCGGGTTCCCCTACGGCATCCTCGCCATCAACGTGTTGGGATCGAGTCTTATGGGCCTGCTGGCCGGTTGGCTCGCCTTCCGCGGCGAAGCGCCTGCGGAAGTACGCCTGTTTCTTGCAACGGGCCTGCTCGGCGGCTTCACGACGTTTTCGGCTTTCTCGATGGACACCGCCCTATTGATCGAACGCGGCGAGACGGGCCTTGCCGCGGTCTACGTGGCAGCGAGCGTCGCGCTCTCCCTCGTCGGCTTGTTCGCGGGCCTATGGGCGATGCGCAGCTTACTCACGTGAGCACAAACAAAAATCGCGCCGGATTGGACAATCCGACGCGATCGAAAAGCGCTGCAAGGAATGGATCTAATGGCGCGTCGCCGCGATCCGCGTATCGTCGGCGCGGTCGGCCTGGCCAGCCCGCAAGTCGAGTTCGACGGCACGGCGCTCCTCGGCGGACGGCGCCAACAAATGCACATGAACCTCGTTCGCGCCGAGCCGCGCCCCACGCAAACGGATTTCCGCGAGATTGAGCGAAGACGAACCATGCCGGAGCCGGCCGATGGCGAGCACCTCGCGATGACCCGACCCGTCACGGCGCACGAGCAGGAAATTCGCGACGGGTACTTCCGGGCATTCGAGCAGGCTGTAGACGGAATGAACGTAGCGCTGACCCGAGGCACCGCTCCAGAAATGGAAACGGTCGGCGTGGCCGATGTCGCCGCCCAGGGGGGTGACAGGAGTCGGATTCGAGCGGCGGGCTCTGACCTCTGCGAGTTGAATGACACGCGCTCCCATGAAACTCATCCTTGCCGACGACCGGCCCTTTGACGCCACTGAACGATCCTGAGAGTGCTGATCGTTTCCAGCCGAAATATGGCTTGATCTCAGTCATTTTTGGGCATTTCGGGCGGCAAGCCGCGGCAGAGGATCCCAATCGCGGCCGGATGTATCCCCCTGAAGCAAGAAGAGGCAGGGCGTTAACCAGACGCCCCATCGATCCGCCGCAGCCAAGCGCGCCATGGCCTCTTCACTTTTTGCCGAAGGTCGGAGGTGGTGAAAAGCACGCCGCGATCAGCTACATCGCGAAAATCCGCACGCGCGGCACGTCCAGCACCCCCCTTCCTTGACGTAGGCTTGAGCGGCACACTTCGGACAGCTCCGCCCGCCGGCCAGCCCCAACATCTGCCCCTTCGGACTGCGCCCCTCCGGCGCCTCGTCCCGCCCGCCAAGCGTGGCGATCTCCGCCACGGGTACCGCAGCCTCCTCATCGCCCGACTTGAGAAAACCGATGCGGCGCATATGCGCCTCGATCACATCGCCGATGGCCGCGAGCAGGCTCGGCACATACCGCCCGCCGATCCAGCGCCCGCCCTGCGGATCGAACACAGCCTTGAGTTCGTCGGCCACAAACGTCACGTCGCCGCCGCGGCGGAACACGGCACTGATCATCCGTGTCAGCGCGACGGTCCAGGCGTAGTGTTCGAGATTGCGTGTGTTGATGAAAATCTCGAACGGACGGCGTCGTGGCGGAGCCACGCCACCAACGGGTCCGTTGCGCTCGATGTCGTTGATCGTGACGTAGATCGCATGATCGCTCTCCGGCCACTTGATCTTGTAGGTAAACCCCGCCAGCACAGGATCGCGGTCGAGCGGCCGCGACATGTAGACGACATCGCCGTGACGCTCCGCCGGAGACGGCGACGCCTGGGAGACCGTCACGACGTCGCCACCCCCACCTTCGCCGTTGTCCGGAGGCCGATCCTCGGCGGCCGAAACTGCCGGAGCGGCCGACAGCACGGCCCCCCTGATCTCGTTCGGGCGATAAACGGTGCACCCTTTGAGACCGAGATCGAAGGCATCGAGATAAATGCTCTCGAAATCCTCGAAGGATATATCGGCGGGGCAGTTGATCGTTTTCGAGATCGAGCTGTCGACATGCCGCTGCAGCGCGGCCTGCATCACGAGATGCTCGCGCGGCGAAAGCTCGGACGTGGTGACAAACGCAGGGCTGAGCGGCGCATCCGTGCCTGCCTGCTTGCGGTAGCGCGCATACGCGAGGTCTTCCACCTCTTCCATCCGGTGGGACCCGTCCTTCTCCAGCACACGCCGGGTGTAGCGGAAGTCGAACACCGGCTCGACGCCCGACGACACGTTGCCCGCAAACAACGAGATGGTGCCTGTGGGCGCGATGGACGTGAGGCACCCGTTGCGGATGCCGTGGCGGCGGATGGCGTCGCGCACCTCAGACGGCAAACGCTTAAGGTTCGGCGTCGCAAGGAAACGCTCCGCATCATAGAGCGGAAACGCGCCTTTCTCCGCTGCGAGATCCGCACTCGCGAGATAGGCCGCGCGCTCGATCGCGCCCATCCACGTCTCGGCCAATGCCTCCGCTTCCGGCGTCCCGTAGCGCACGCCCATCGCGATCAGCGCATCCGCAAGCCCGGTGACACCGAGCCCGATCCGCCGCTTCGCGCGCGCTTCCGCCGCCTGCGCTGGCAGGGGATACCCCGAAAGATCGATCACGTTGTCGAGGAAGCGTACAGCGATCCGCACCCGCTCTTCGAGCGTCTCCGCATCGATCTTCGCCGCATCCGAAAACGGCGCCGACACGAGTTGCGCGAGATTGATCGAGCCGAGCAGGCACGCGCCATAGGGCGGCAGCGGCTGCTCGCCGCACGGGTTCGTCGCGCGGATCTCCTCGCAGTAGGCAAGGTTGTTCATCGCGTTGACGCGGTCGATGAAGATCACGCCGGGCTCGGCATAGTCGTAAGCCGCCCGCATGATCCGTGCCCACAGATCGCGCGCCCGCACCGTGCGGAACACACGGCCCTCGAACACGAGATCCCACGGCGCGTCCTCGCGGACCGCCGCAATGAATGCGTCCGTGACCAAGACCGAGAGATTGAAGTTCCTGAGTTTCTCCGGATCGCTCTTGGCATCCACGAACGCTTCGATATCGGGATGATCGCAGCGGAGCGTACCCATCATCGCCCCGCGCCGCGCGCCTGCTGACATGATCGTGCGGCACATCGCGTCCCACACGTCCATGAAACTCACAGGACCCGATGCATCCGCGCCGATGCTGCGCACCAGCGCACCGTTCGGCCTCAGCGTCGAGAAATCGTGACCGATGCCGCCGCCCTGCTGCATCGTGAGGGCGGCTTCCTTCACGTTTTCGAAAATGCCGCCGAGGTCGTCGTCGATACGGCCCATGACGAAGCAATTGAAAAGCGTAACGTCCCGGTCCGTCCCAGCCCCTGCCAGGATGCGCCCGGCGGGCACAAAGCCGAAATCGGCCATCGCGTCATAGAAGCGCTGCTCCCACCGCGCACGGACGCGCTTGCCGCCCTTCTCAACCGAGGCCGCAGCCCGCGCCACGCGCCGGAACGTGTCGGACAACGTCGCGTCGCCCGCAACCGTCCCGAGCCGGGTCTCACCGTCGAACCGATACTTGCGCCGCCAGATCTCCGCTGAGATCGGGGCCAGGAACATGGGGGCGTCTGTCATCGGAGCCTCGCCGTACACCCCCAAAATATAGGAGCTCAGCCCACCGACGTCAACAAATGTTCCGATTTTGTTCTTATGTGACCCGGCCGCATTTGACCAGTTTAGATATGTAGCGTATTCCTCCCTCCGACGGCAGAATGGCCGAGTCGGAAGAGGGGCGGGCGCATGCTCAAGGTCGCGGTTGATTACGTCCTCAAGCCTATTATTGGCGTTATCGTGGGCCAGATCTTCCTTGCGCTCTGCCGATGGAAGGGGTGGCAGCCAGAGCAGGTCTTGGGGGAGCTACTCATGACCTCCCCAAGCCCGGAAGCTGTACAGGTAATCTATTGGGCTCTTTCTCTGCTCATGGCTATCGGCGTGTGGGCGTTTTTGTCTCGGTGGCCGAAGATCCGGTTGTGGCTCTTTGGAACGAAGAAGCCCACTTCGGGACCAGCGCAAAATCAACATGCTGACGGTCCGGACATGACCATTAGAGACCTATTTTTTTATCTTGATACCGATGTCATGGACGAGCCGCGATGGCTTGCTGTTGGCCAAGTCGTGCGGGATCATATGGCCCTTGGGCGACTGCGTTGTTGGGGGCGCCCCGTCAGAGACGACGAGTGGGTCGAGGATCTTGTGGGAAACCCGGTGCGACCGGCCCCAGACAAGATCTCCAAGACCTATTGGCAGCGGGCACAATTCACCTATCTGTTTCTCAGTGATGACCCGATTGCGGGCGCCGCGCCTCATACATCACCGGACTTGAATTCCGGGCTCCCGGTCTACCGAGACCTTAAGGTCAGCAAGGCGCAAGCAATGTCCTTGGATTGGTCAGATATTCCAAAGTTCAGAGCCAAGAATGAAGTCTACTTCGCGGATCGCCGAGATCGAGAAGGTGAGGAATAGAGATGTCACGCGGCAAATACCTCAGCCTTGAAGAGGCCCGCGAGAGCGGAGACTTCCAACGCTTCTGCGAGGAACACCCCGCAGAAGCCGACCGCGAACGCTTCCTGAAGATCCTTCAGCTTATGAGCCAAGGCGCTTTAGAAGGAGAGGAAACATCACCTCGGGATGGTGCCGCAGGTTCCACCGGAACTCGAACTCGCCGAGGTACTTAGGCAGGTGGTCTTTCGAGACGTGGATGTGCGTGCCACGGATCGAGCGCTTAATCATCGCCCAGAAACCCTCAATCGTGTTCGTATGCACGTCGCCGCGCACGTATTCCTTGCTCTTGTGGTGGACCGTCTCGTGCTGGAAACCGCACTTGTTGAGGTCAGAATAGCCTTTGTGCTCGTCGGTCGAAATCCGTGACCCTGGCAAGACGTTCTCCGTTACCGTGACCTCAAGGGAATTGCGAGACGTGTCCGGGACGACGCGGGTAATGACGTCGCCATTGCGTTCTACCATTCCAACCACAATGGCCTTGTTGGTGAGGCGGCTTTGGCCCTTGCGCGCTTTCTCCCGGCCGCCAAGGTACGTCTCGTCAGCTTCGACATGGCCGGACAGCGGCGTGTCGCCATCGACGGCGGCGAGATACTTCCGGATTTCGTGCCCCATGCGCCACGCGGTCTTGTAGTTCACGGAAAGCTGGCGCTGGAGTTCCTTGGCGGGAACGCCGTGGCGCGTCGTCGTGAACAGGTACATCGCATAGAACCACTTCTGGAGTGGCGTATGCGACTTGTGGAACGGGGTCCCGACCATGGGGTGGACGTGGTTGCCACACTGGCAGGTGTAAGCAGGCTGCTTTGAGAGCTTCTTCCACTTTCCAGTCTCGCCGCAGCGTGAGCATTGGTGGTCCATGCCGAACCGCGCGTGGAACAGGTGCTCCAAGCAAGCGTCGTCGTCCGGAAACATCTTCATGAACTCAATGATCGTGATCGGCTTTGCCATGTCGGCTCCCTCCATCTGAGAACCAACATACCGTAAAGGGCCACATACGTCAACTGGTCAATTGCGGACCCGGCTTTGTTGGCCTTCCTCGACGAGGCGCTGCGCCGCCGCTTCGAGACGCGCCTCCAAAATCTCGCGGAATTCCTTCCGCGGCAGCCCGGCCGGAATCGGCTCCAAAAATTCCACGACGATCGTGCCCGGATATCGCATCAGGCTCCGGCGCGGCCAGAACACGCCGGAATTGAGCGCGAGCGGCACGCAGGGAAGCCCGAGCCCCTCGTACAGCGCCACATATCCCGGCTTATAGTCGGGCGGCGCGCCGGGCGCCCGGCGCGTGCCTTCGGGGAAAATGACGATCTCCCGGCCCTGCTCGGCCCTGTCGCGCGCATCCGCGATCATCGTCTTGAGCGCCACCGCCGCCCTGTCGCGCTTGACCAGGATGTGTTCGAACTTCACGCAGAACCAGCCGTAGAACGGAATCCACTTGAGCTCGTCCTTGAGCACGATGGCGGGATCGCGAAACAGCGGCACGAGCCCGAACGTATCCCACGCCGACTGGTGCTTCGAGACGACGAGACACGCGCCCTTCGGCACATGATGCTGGCCGCGCACCTCAAGTTTGGTGCCCGCGATGACGCGCAGCAGCCACACCGAAACCAGCCCATGGATGCGCAGCCCCTCCATGGCCCAGCGCCGCGGGCCCAACAGCAGCCACGAGCCGAGCACGAGAAACAGCGCCGTCGTCACGTAGAACGCCAAGGCGAAGAGGAGTGAGCGGAGAAGCAGCATCGGACGGCGAGGTCAGCTCAGAAGGAAGCGGATCAAGACTTGGGAACAGCCGAAGAAGATGCCGTAACCGCCGTAGGCTGCCAAGGGGACATTCCCCGCGCCACGACCAGGCGTGCGGCCGCCGGCAGGAATTTCGCGTATTCGGCAGCCAGAAGCCGCGTCGCAGCCGCGTCCAGCCACCAGACCTTGCGCCGAATGCCCTCGGGCGCCACCGGATGCGGCACCAATTCCACGTTCGGCATGGCGCGGGCCAATTCCGCGAGGCTCCGCGGCATGTGATAGGCCGCCGTCACCACGATCAGCCGGTCGTAGCCGAACGCTTCCGCCCATCGCTGCGTTTCGGCCGCGTTGCCAACGGTGTTCAGAGCCGCATAGCCGAGATCGACGCAGCAGGAGAAGATGTCTTCGCCGAGCCCTGAAATCCGCATCAGCGACGGCCGGCCGGCCTTCGGGTTTACACCCGAAATAAGGAGACGCTTTCCGCGCCCGTCTTCGAGAAGCCGTGCAGCTTCCGAAATGCGCGTCTGACCGCCCGTCAGCACGACAATCCCGTCGGCGCTCACGTTCTGAAGCTCGGGCTCCCGCGTCACCGCATTGGCAAACAGCACGAAGCCGAACGCGACCAGCGCGACCGCCCCGCCCAGAGATCCAATCAGGAAACGCCTCAGAACCATGCCTGCCCTTTCGGCCCTGGCATACATCACATGGCGGTCTGTCGCCGCACAACCGCCCCCCGAGAAGACTAGCTGATTTGGTCGCCCTTGTGACAAGACCGTTGCGGCAAGCCCACTCACCAATTGATGAAACAGGAAGAATGAGCCGCACTTAACCCCAGTTAAGGGCGGCTGTTAAGGATGCGAAAAACGCCCCAGCGCGAGGTGAGCACGCAAAGGGCCGCCACCACAACGACCACGATCCCCATCAGCACGAAACCGGCCACATCCAGCGAGCCGGACCCCACGAGCCGGGAAAGCTCCGCAAGCGTCAGCTCGCCCCCGCCGAGCAGGCGGATGATCGTGGGCATCAGGAGAAAAACGGCGATCGCAAGCCCGGCGCCGACCAGTCCGGCCCGCACACCGAGGCGGAAGAAATGTTTCTCGAACTCACGCGCAATGAAGCGGTCCGTCGCGCCCACGAAATGCAGGACTTCGACGATCTCGCGGTTGGACGCCATCGAACTTCTGGTCGCGGAGACGATGATCGCCGTCGTGGCCATCGCGACCAGCGCCAGGATCGCGAGGCCGCCCAGCGAGAAACTGTGAGTGATGGTGGTAATTTGCTGCTGCCAGCGCCGGTGATCGTCGAGCGTCACGCCTTGGAAGCGCTCCGAGAGCCCGGCACGAACCACGTCGAGATCGGGCGCGGCACTCCTGTCGAGCTCGATTGCGATCAGCCGCGGCAACGGCAGCGCATCGAGGTCCTCGATCACGCCGAGCCAAGGTTCGAGGAGCTTTGCGGACTGCTGGGCCGAGAGCGTGGTGACGCGGTTGATCCCTTGCTGCTGCCTGAGATACGTCGCGACCTCCTGCACTGCCTGCTCGGTGTCGGCTCCGTCCTTCGGCTGCACCTGAACCGTCACCTCGCTGGCGATGTCGGCAAGCCAGGCGTTGGCGGACTGGCGGATCATGTAGACCGCGCCCACCGTGAGGCAGGCCAGGAAGCACATGATGGTGATCACGAGCGTCAGCGACCGGCCCGTGACCGATCCGGCCGGCACGATGGGCGCGCTGAGAGAGATCGCCTTCCGGCTCTCGCGCGATGTGGCATAGACCTCCGGCCGCGCATAGCGCTCGTACTCGCTGCGATGCGCGCCCTCCCCTCCCGAAATCGGATCGGGCTCGTAGGTCTGCGGATAGCTTGCCGCATGACCCTGCGTGCCATGACCCTGGGCGCCGTGATCCTGCGTCACGACGGAGCCGTCGTCATAAGTCTCATAATCCGGATGACGGTGCGGAGCCTGATGCCCCCGCGCCGCCGGCCGGTCGGGTCTGTCATACGATCCGGACATGGCCGTCGTGCAGCTCCAGTCGAGGGGCCTTGAACTGTCGCATCAGTTGATGGTCATGCGTTGCGATCAGAACGGACGTTCCGAGCCGGTTCAGCTCGATGAAAAGACGCAGGAGGCGGCGCGCCATCTGCGGATCGACGTTGCCGGTCGGCTCGTCCGCAAGCAGCAGCTCGGGCTTGCCGATCACGGCCCGCGCGATCGCCGCGCGCTGCTTCTCGCCACCCGACAGTACGGACGGGTAGCCGTGCATCCGGTCTCCCAGACCGACCCACTGCAGAAGATCCGTCACGTCTTCCTTGTAGTCGTCGACATGCTTTCCGACCACCCGGAGGGGCAGGGCGACATTCTCCCAGGTCGTCAGATGCTCAAGCAAACGAAAGTCCTGGAACACGATACCGATTCGCCGCCGAAGTGGCGCACGCTTACTCGTCGTGATGCGGCTCACGTCCTGGCCGAAGAGCTGGATTTGCCCCCGCGTCGGATGGAGCGACATGAACAGAAGCCGGAGCAGGGAAGACTTGCCGGCGCCGGAGGGGCCGGTGAGGAAGTGAAAGGAGCCGGGCCGAAGATGGAAGTCGACGTCGGACAGGACTTCGGGCCCTCGATCGTACTTAAGACCGACGTTCGTCAACCGTATCACGGTGCGTGCGCTCCGGGAGGTAGCATTGCGAGACAGCTTCGCGCGATCGCCTATATGCGGGAAGCGGAGGGAGGTATCAATCGGTTACGAATATGGCGGCGGCATGTACAATGGTCTTTCGACATGCTTTCGCAGGTTGCAGCCCCACCCGTCTTGCGCCGAAGCCGGATAGACCGATACCCTGGGGCAAATAGCCGATCCCGGCATGCGTGTCGCCCCAAGGCCGAACTCTGGTGCCAAGCCGAATTGTCGGTCTCGGATAAGCGACACTGACTAAATATATGATTTGAAGCGCGATTCGGCTCGATCGGATATCGTGGACCGAAACGCAGAGAACGCGTGGCAAGGAAGCGAGAATGACGGATCTGACATCCGGCAGAGCCCTCGAACTCGAGGTGATCTATTCGGCGGACAGCATTGCAGAGCGCCTTGAGGTGCTGGCCAAGGAAATCGCGGGCCTCAAACTCGAACGCCCCATGGTGGTGGCCGTTCTGAAAGGCAGCTTCGTTTTCGCCGCCGACCTGATCCGCGCGCTCCACCGTGCAGGCCTGGAGCCCGAGGTCGATTTCCTGACGCTTTCGAGCTACCGCAAAAGCCGCACCTCGTCCGGCAAAGTCGAAATCCTGCGCGACCTGGACCTCGGCGTGGAGGGGCGCAATGTCATTCTCGTGGACGATGTTCTCGATTCCGGCCGCACGCTGGTGTTCGCCAAGGATCTGATCTCCGCCCGCGGCGCCGAACGCATTCTCACCTGCGTCCTCATCGACAAGAAGGTGCCCCGCGCCGTCGACGTGAAAGCCGATTTCAGCGCCTTCGACGGCAACGAGGAATTCGTCGTAGGCTACGGCATGGACGTCGCTCACCGCTACCGGGAGCTTCCGTTCGTGGGGCGCATGGTGGCCAAGGAGCAGTAGAGCGAGCCGAGCGCAGGCGGGATGCGCTCCAACAGGGGGAACCACAATGGCGCGCATTCTGTTGGCCGACGACGACAAGGCCACCCGCGACCTCGTCAAGCGCGCCCTTGAGGCAGACGGCCATCACGTCGAACTCACCCAGGACGGAACCGAAGCGCTCGAACGCCTCACCGCCGCACCGGACACGCTCGACCTCCTCGTGTCCGACGTGCACATGCCGGGCCTTGACGGCATCGACCTCGCCAAACGCGCCATCGCGGCGGCCCCCGGAATTCGGCTGCTCCTCATGTCCGGTTTCGCCGAAGAGCTCGAACGCGCCCGCGCCCTTCCCTCGGACCGTCTTGCGGTCATCATCAAGCCGTTCACCCTGGAGCAGATCCGCCAGGCCGTCCGCGCGTTGCTCGGCTGACGCCACCCCGCTATTGTCATCCCGGCCAAGTGGAGCGTCATGCCGGAGGCATGCTTCCAGCATGACGGAACGCAGAGCCGGGACCCAGCGCAAAAGATCGTCGAAGACGCAATGTTGCACGGTAAGAGCGGCGTCCCGTTGCTCTCTAAAGCGCGTCCTTGCGCTGCTGGATCATCATATACGTATCCATCGTCTGCTCGGAGAGCTGGAACCACAGATATCCCTCGGCTCTCACGGCCGTCATGGCTTCGTAGATCGTCTTGAAGTTGGCGTTGTTCGCCGTCAGCTCCGCATAGGCGTCGTTGGAGGCCTTGAAGCAGGCATCGAGCACCTCCTCCGAAAACGGCCGCAGGATTGCGCCGGCCCGCGCAAGGCGGCGAATGGCACCCGGGTTCTGCATGTCGTAGCCCGCCATCATCGTCGTATCCGCGGTCTTCGCCGCCGCGCGGATGATGGCTTGATACGCCTTGGGCAGGCTGTTCCACTTTTCGAGGTTGATGAAGAAGTGCAGCATCGCCTGACCTTCCCACCAGCCGGGATAGTAATAGTACCGTGCCACGCGATGGAACCCGAGCTTCTCGTCGTCGTAAGGCCCCACCCATTCCGCCGCGTCGATCGTGCCCTTTTCGAGCGCTGGATAGATGTCGCCACCCGCGATCTGCTGCGGCACCGCGCCGAGCCGGGACAGGATAGCGCCGCCAAAACCGGCAATGCGGATCTTGAGCCCCTTCCAGTCCTCCGCCGCGTTGATCTCGCGCCGGAACCAGCCGCCCATCTGCGCGCCCGTATTGCCGCCGGGCAAGCCGTAGATGTTGTAGCCGGCGTAGAATTTGTTCACGAGGTCGATGCCGCCGCCGTCGTACATCCACGCATTCTGCATCCGGCAATTGAGGCCGAACGGAATGCACGTCGGGATCGCGAACGTGGGGTCCTTGCCCCAGTAGTAGTAGGAGGCGGTGTGCGCCATCTCGACGGTGCCGTCCGTCACGGAGTCGGCCGCCTGAAGGCCGCCGACGAGTTCCCCGCCCGCAAACACCTGGATCTGGAACCGCCCGTCCGTCATCTCACGCACGACCCGCGCGAACGTCTCGGCCGCGCCATAGATGGTGTCGAGCGATTTCGGAAAACTCGACGTCATGCGCCACGAAAGGTTCGGCATCGCCTCGTGCACGGCCGGCGCCGTGGGTTGGTCGCAGGCGGCCACCGCCGTCGCGGCGCCGCCCGCACCCGCGACTTTCAGAAACTTCCGGCGATCGAGCGTCGTCATCAGGGTCCCCCGGTTCGTATCGGCGCGGACTATAACCACGCCGCGCCCCGGATGACACCCGCCCCGCCGTCAAGTAGGCTCGCCGTCGGGACCCCGAGGGACCGATCTCGAAGGAGAGACGCATGCGACCGATGGCACGACGCGCCCTCTCCTCGGCCGGTGTTGCCGCCGGCCTCGGGCTCTTCATGGCGGCCCCCGCAGCAGCAGCCGAATGGTGGATGCTCCACCAGACCGAGACCGGCCGGGTCTGCGCCCCCTCCCTTGAGGTCGACGGCGTCGCGCTCACACCGCGCGCGATTTTGGCCGATCATCCGGAATGCAAACTGACGAACGAAACGCCCTCCCAGGATCTCGACACCGTCATGATCAATTGCGAAGGCCGCATCGGCCGCGTGTTCGTCTTCACCAGGAGCAAGGCCGCTTGCGAGCGCCTGATCGCGGAGTGACGCAGAAATCCATCTCGGGCGTGGTGCTGGCCGGCGGCATGAGCAGCCGTATGCGCGGACCTGAGAAAGCGCTGATGACGCTCGCCGGTGCGCCGCTCGTCGCCCACGCAGCCGCCCGGCTCCGCCCCCAGGTTGCATCTCTCATTGTGAACGCCAACGGCGACCCGGCACGCTTTGCCGCACTCGCCCTCACCGTCGTGCCCGACGAAACGGCGGACCGCCCCGGCCCGCTCGCCGGCGTGCTGGCAGCGCTCCATTGGTTTGCACGGCACGCACCGGACGTCGAGGCCATGGCGAGCGTGCCGGCCGATTCGCCGCTCGTCCCGACCGATCTCGTCGCCCGCCTGCGGGAGGGCCTGGCCGCTTCCCCCGGCGCGAAAGTCGCCGTCGCATCCTCGCGGGACCGGCGCCATCCTGTGATCGCCCTCTGGAAGCTCGACGCGGCAGCCGACATCGAAGCCGCCCTCGCACGCGGCGAACGTAAGGCACATGCGATGATCGACCGTCTCGGCGCCGTCTCGGTGCCGTTCGCCGACATCGAAATCAACGGCCGAAGCATCGACCCGTTCTTCAACGTCAACACGCCGGAAGACCTCGCCTCCGCCGAAGACATCTTCGCGGGATTCCCTCCCCCCTTGTGGGGAGGGCCAGGGAGGGGGGAAGTTGCAGAACATCTGCCATCGGGCTTCCCCCCACCCCTAGCCCCTCCCCACAAGGCCGAGGGGAGTACGCCCTTCGTCGTCGGCATCGCGGGCTGGAAGAATTCCGGCAAGACAACGCTCGTCGCGCGGCTCGTCGCCGAACTCGTGGCCCAAGGCTACCGCGTCTCGACCGTCAAAAGCAGCCACCACGACATCGCCGCGGAAACCGAAGGCAGCGACAGCGACCGCCACAAGAAAGCAGGCGCGCATCAGGTCGCCCTCGTCTCTCCCGCCGGTTGGACAGTGATCGGCGGCCAAGGGAAGCTCGCACTCGATCCCAATTCAGCGCCGTCCCTAACGGAGATCGCAGCGCGCCTCGCGCCGGTGGACATCGTGCTCGTCGAAGGCATGAAGCGAGCGCCGATCCCGAAAATCGAGGTGCGAAGAAAAGCTCAAGGTTCCGGAGCGCCTCTGGCGCCGTCCGATCCACACGTCTTCGCCATCGCGGCCGACCATGCCGTTGAGGACGCGAGCGTTCCCGCGTTTTCTCTGGACGACATCGCACGGATCGCGCAAGCCGTGCTCGCAACAGCGCGCATCGCCACGCCCGAGACGTCGCAGTCATGACGCGCCGCCGCACGCTCCCGGCGCTATTCTGCTTGGCCATCGCGGCCCTCCTGCCTGCGGGAGGCACACACGCAAACGATCCCGCGCTCAAGCCCGGCCTCGATCCCGGCGGCACAGCCGTCGCCATCCTGGCCGACGGCTTCGACTACACGAACGCGCAACTCGCGAAGGCCTTGGCGCGCGATGGCGAGGGCGAAGCCATTGCCTGGGACGCCGTGGACCAGGACCATCGCCCCTATGCCACAGACGGGCTCGGCACGCCTGCTGCCATCGCCGCAACGGCGCAAGGCGGCGTTCGCATCGTGCAAGTCCGCGTCGATGCGAAAGACACCGCATCGCTCGCACGCGGCATCGCCTTCGCAGTGCAGACGCCCGCGCGGATCGTTCTCGCGCTCCTGCCTGAAAGCGAGGCGGCAAGCGGGAGCGTCCTGGCTGCCGCCGCCGAGAAGTTCGAGACCACGCTCTTCGTCGGATCGGCCCCAGAACTCACGGTCGACGACAATGCGCGGAGCGACGGCATCGCAAATCTGCTCCTGGTCGAAGCAGGCGAGGACGGGCTCGCAGCCGCTGAGGCCCTGGCGGAAATGTTGGGATGCGATAAGCGCAGCGAAGGAAAAAGCGGCGCCGAATTGAAACGCCTGTTCCTAGACAGAGGCAAAGAAACGCCTGCGCCGGAGTGCAAGCCAAAGAGCACTGGACAGGCCGAGAAACCCTAACGCAGCGGCCGCCGCGCCAAGCCGGTCGAGAGAGGGTTGCTCGTACGCGATCTCGTCGATGTCTTCTTCTGGGACACGCAACAGACGCGCGCGCCGCTTGAAGCGCTCGCTATCGGCCTCCTCGAACGAAACGGCAGGGCGTCCCTCGTCCAACGATGCCGCGAGCGGAGCCGCTCCAACACGGGCCGTGCTTGCGAGCAAAATGCCCGCAAGCACGGCGATCCCCCAGCGATCCGGTCCAAATCCGCGATGTGCCATTCCGGTCGAGCGCCTCTCCGTCGAGGCGCTTGCCGTTTCTACCAGAACAGCACCAGCGCCTTTTCGAGCGTCTGCCACACGCCCCAAGCAAGCGGCACGCCAACCAGCGTCCAGAAGGCCGCGGCCTTTGCGTCGAGGCCGCCTTTGCCGATGCCGTAAGAGCCACCGTTGTCGCCCGCAGCGGACTTGAGCTTCGCCTGCTCCGCTGCGACCTCGGCCTCGCTCATGTGCCATTTCGGATCGACGGGCCGGATCAACATGTTTGCGATGAAGCCCACCACGAGCATGCCCGCCAGGATGTAGAAGATCTGGCCATAGAGCTGATCCGGCGGAATGCCCTCGGCATAGCGCGTATCGTGAAGGTAATTCACGATCACCGGCCCGACGATCCCAGCCGTCGACCACGCGGTAAGCAGCCGCCCATGAATAGCGCCCACGAACTGCGTTCCGAAGATGTCGGCAAGATAGGCAGGCACCGTCGAGAAGCCGCCTCCGTACATCGAGGCGATGATACAGAAGCACAACACGAACAGCGCCATCACCTTCCAGTCGGCTGCGAAGGCTGCGAGCACATAGAGCGCGGCACCCAGCGTGAAGAAGATGAAGTACGTGCTCTTGCGGCCGAGATAGTCCGAAGACGACGCCCAGACGAAACGGCCGAAGATGTTGAACAGCGAGATGAGACCGACGAATCCGGCACCGACCGCTGCCGCCGTCGCCGCAATCGCCGCGTTGTCCTTCATTTCCGCGTAGCCGAGCTCCGGCGCGCCGGCGAGCGCGCCGCCGAACGTCTCCTGCAGCATGGGCGAGGCGGCACCGATGATGCCGATACCCGCCGACACGTTGAGGCACAGGGCCGTCCAGATCAGCCAGAACGCCGCCGTCTTGTGCGCATCTTTGAGATGCACGTGATTGTTGGTGATCATCGACTTGGCGTTGACGGGCGGCGCCCAGCCCTCCGGCTTCCAGCCGGGCGGCGGCAGACGATAGCCGAACGAGCCGATGATCATGAACACGGTGTAGATCACCGCCATCGCCACGAACGTCTGCCACACGCCGGGATCGGTCGCGGTCTTGAAGACGTTGTCCATCAGGAAGGTCGCGAGCGGCGAACCGATCATCGCGCCGCCGCCGAAGCCCATGATCGCCATGCCGGTCGCCATGCCGCGCCGGTCGGGGAACCACTTGATCAGCGTCGAGACCGGCGAAATGTAGCCGAGGCCGAGACCGATACCCCCGATCACGCCCGAGCCGAGCCACATCAGCCAGAGTTGATGCGTGTAGACGCCGAAGGCCGCGATCAGGAGACCGCCGCACCAGCAGAGCGTGGACACGAGGCCTGCCTTGCGCGGACCGGCCCGTTCGAGCCACCCGCCCCAGATCGCCGCCGAAACGCCGAGAAGAACGAAGAAGAAGGTGTACATCCAGCCGAGGTCGAACTGGCTCCAGTTGCAATCCGTCGCGGTGAGAGCCCGCAGCGTGCCGACTGCCTTCTCGCCGAACGTCACGGCGCCCGCCGAGCACTCTGGGATCACGTTTCCGTTGGCATCGAGAAGCGCACCCTGTAGCGGCTTCCAGAAAACGGAAAAGCCGTAGGCCATGCCGATGCAGAGATGGATGCAGAGCGCCGCGGGCGGCACCATCCAGCGATTGAACCCGGGCTTGGCGACGATCGCCTCGCGGTCGAGCAGCCCGGGCGCGGAATGGGACCCGTTCGCAGCATCACTCGTGCTTGCCATGTATGTTTCCTTCCCCCGAAGATCTTAACATCGCCCATTGTTTTGTCGGCGTTTTCGATTAGCAGTATCGCCTGCCGTACGCTCGGACAAGTGCTCGCAGCAGTCTTGAAGTACGCCGCAAGCACGCTACTCTATGTGACAGGGGATCGATGGCGGAGCCGGCAGGAGGCACCGCCCGGTCCCGCCAAAATCTGGGAGCTGACGATTGCTGCACTTGCAAACAGGCTCCACCCGGAACGGAAGATGACCTTCACACCGTCGACATTACCCGCCCCAAACGCGGCCACAGCGGCTCCGGCGCTCGTCGACCCGTTTGGTCGGCATGTCAGCTATCTGCGCGTCTCCGTGACGGATCGCTGCGATTTCCGCTGCGTATATTGCATGAGCGAAAACATGTCCTTCCTTCCACGGAAGGAACTGTTGACGCTGGAGGAGCTCGACCGGCTGTGCTCTGCTTTCGTCACCAAGGGCGTCAGGAAACTCCGCATCACAGGCGGCGAACCGCTGGTCCGCAAGAACATCATGTCTCTGTTCAAGGGCCTGTCGCGCCATCTGGAGACCGGCCGCCTCGACGAGCTGACGCTGACCACCAACGGCAGTCAGCTGTCCCGCTACGCGGACGAGTTGAAGGCCTGCGGCGTTCGGCGCATCAACGTTTCCATCGACACGCTGGACCCGGTGAAGTTCAAAGCCATCACCCGCTGGGGCGATCTCGCGAACGTGCTCGCGGGCCTCGAAGCGGCTAAGCGCGCGGGCATCAGCGTCAAGATCAACGCCGTGGCGCTGAAGGGCGTGAACGAGCACGAGATCGACGACCTGATCCGCTTCGCGCACGGCGAGGGCCATGACCTGACGTTGATCGAGACCATGCCGCTCGGCGACATCGAGGGCGACCGCACCGATCAGTATCTCCCGCTTTCCATCGTGCGGGCGCGGCTTCTCGACAATTGGACGTTGGAAGACCTGCCGCTCAACACCGGCGGCCCGGCGCGTTACGTCCGCATCAAAGAGACGGGCGGCAGGCTTGGCTTCATCACGCCGATGACGCACAACTTCTGCGAAAGCTGCAACCGTGTGCGCATCACCTGCACCGGCACGCTCTACATGTGCCTCGGCCAGGAAGATGCGGCGGATCTGCGCGCGCCCCTCCGCGATAATCCGGACAACGGCGCGCTGTTCGAAGCCATCGACGCTGCGATCGCACGCAAGCCCAAAGGGCACGATTTCGTCATCGACCGCCGCCAGAAGCGCCCGACCTTGACACGCCACATGAGCGTGACGGGCGGCTAGACCATGATCGTTTCAGGCCCTATCAGCCTGAAACGTGAATCATCGGTCTAACGAAAGAGACCATGATCGTTTCAGGCCCTACCAGCCTGAAGCGTGATAGTCGGTCTAACGAAAGAGATAGAGCGCGATCCCGATATAATCGGAAACGACCGCTTTGCCGCGGCGCGCGGCGCTACTGGCGCGCGGTATAGATGCTTTCGCCGCCCGGCGGCACGGCGAGATAGCGCCCCGCCACGCTGATGATCGAACCCACCACCATGATCGTGACAAGCCAGCCGAAGGCATTCATGAAGCGCGCGTGCCAGCGCCCGCGCCGCGCTGCCCGCACCCACGGCGGAGGCGACACCACGCCGCTCTGAACCGTCTCGACCCGCGACGGCGACGAGACGAGCGGCTGCACATCTTCCACGACGGCAACGCGCCGCACGGCGACCTGAGGCAGCGCGTCCTCGATGGGCGGAGCCGTCGGCTCTTCGACAAACCGAAGCTGCGTTTTAAGCGAGGCGATTTCGCGGCCCCGCGTCGCATCCCGCCGGGACGGACGCGTGCGCAAATCGTGTTCGGAAAAATCGGACTGGGATTCGAGGCCGGCCTCGGACAAGGCATCCTTAAGGGATCGCGGAGCCGCTCTGGGCCCACGGCGTTTGCCGGGTTCCCGCATCCCATCTGTCCATCGGTCGGTCACGGCCACCGGGGCCTCACTCATGCACACGTTCCGCCCTGCAGTGAGTATGCTAAGAACACGAGACGCTCGGGTCAATCACAGGGGACGTCGCAAAAGGGCGCGCCGGGGTATGGATCTCCCGGTTCGGCACCTTCCCTGCGACGAAGATCATCGCATGCTTTTGTTAATTCTGGGCTTACTCGTCTTCTTTGCCATTCATCTCGTGCCCGCCTCGCCAAGCCTGCGGCATGGCCTGATCGAGAGATTTGGCGAGGGACCATACAAAATCGCCTTCTCGGTGCTCTCGGCGCTCGGCCTCGCGCTCATCGTCTATGGCTACCACAAACTGCAGATCAATCCGGGGAAGAACCCCGTGTTGTGGGATCCGCCATCTTGGACGCGCCACATCGCGTTCCTGCTGATGGTACCGGCCTTCATCCTGCTGGCCGCATTCTTGATCCCATCTCGCATCCGCACAAAAGCCAAGCATCCGATGCTCGGCGCAATCAAGTTCTGGGCTCTCGCCCACCTTCTGACAAACGGAGACCTCGGCGCGCTCGTTCTGTTCGGAAGCTTCCTGGCGTATGCGGTCTACGACCGGATCTCGGTCAAGCGCCGCGCCGCGCCGAGCCCGCTTCCAGGCAGCGCAACCGGCCCGCTCAACGACGTGCTTGTCGTGGTGGTCGGTCTCGCGCTCTACGGGCTGATGCTCTACTGGGGCCACGGCGCACTGATCGGCGTGCCGCTCGTCAGCGCCTAATGACGAAACCAAAAAACGCGCCGCACATGAAAGTGCGGCGCGTTTTTTTGGGTATCTCGCTACCGGATCGTCGCGATGAAGTCCGTGTACTTGCCGGTTTCGTTGCTCATCCGCAGGTCCGAGATCACCACCGACGATCCGGGCTTCATGACATCCGCAATCGCTTCACGTGCATATTCCGGGATGTCGATGCGTTCGAGCGCAGCCGCCGCCGTCTGCGCGGAATGCCCAGCGCGTGGCCTCTCGTCAGGCTTCGCCTGCTTGCCCTTCTTGCCCTGCGTTTTCGCGGAAGCCAAGCGCTGCGGCTCGAACGGCACCGACACGACGCTCCAACTCATGCCGCCGATTTCGGGCGCATAATCGAGCGCTGTGAAAACGTGCGTGCCGACCGGCGCCTCCGGATCGCGGAAGCTCACCTCAACATCGAAGATGTCGTCGTAGCCCTGCCGCACGTAAAGCCGTTGCCGGGCGCGGCTGATGAAAACCGACACCGGCAAATCGCGCTTCGCCTCCCGCGCTTTTGCAGCATCTTCGGCTTTCGTCGCTCTATCCAGTGCAGCCTTCGCCTCTGCCGCTTCGGCCTTCGCCACATCGAGCTTGCTGTCCGCTTCCCGCGCCGCCGCTTCGGCCGTAGCAAGCGCTTTGCTCGCGCTCTCGGCCGCAGTCCGGAGCGCCGCCATTTCGGGCTCGGCATCGACGATCTCGCCGCGCAGTTCGTCGATGCGGGCCGCGCGCTCTTCCGCGCTCAGAGACTTCTGCCTCGCCTTCCTTGCCTTGCGCTTGCTCTTGGCCACAGGCTCGGGATTTTCGAGGAGCGCGATCTCGCGCTCTGCCCGCGCCACGCCTTTTTCGATCTCGGCAAGCTCGTCCTCGATCCGCTGGGCTTCCGCGCGCGCCGCTTTGAAAGGCGCACGCTTGGCCTCGACCTCGCGTTCCACCTGGGTCAACGTTCCCCGCTTGCCCGCCCAGGCATAGCCCGCCGTTCGGATCGCGCGCGCCCGCTCGGTCTCTTCCGCTGCCCTCTGCGCGAGAAAGCGCTGGCGAGGCGTGGAACCGGCGGACTCATCCCCAGAAACCTCAGAAGCGTGCGCCGCCGAAACGCCCAGCACCTCGGCAACCGCGTCGCTCGCGGCACCTGCGGCATGAGAGGCATCCGCGACCTGCGTCGGCTCGGCGTCGAGATCGCTGTTCGCGACCACGTCCGTATTCGGATACGCGCCGAACAGACGCTCGTGCGCGATCATTTTCGGCGCCACCGGATCGCGGGTCACGATCACGCGCGTACCCATCTTGGTCATGCCGAAAAACTGCCGCGAAAACCCATGCGACAAGCGAATGCATCCGCTCGAAGCCGGATAGCCTGGCAGCGCCCCGGCGTGAAGCGCAATGCCCGACCACGTCAGCCGCTGCATGTTCGGCATCGCCACGTTGTAGATGTTCGAGATATGGTGCCGCCGCTTCTGCACCACCGAAAACACGCCCGTCGGCGTCGAGCGGCCACGTCGTCCAGACGAAATCGGCGCGTTCGCAATCGCCTGGGTTGCATCGTAAACGGTGAGCCGTTGGCGATTGAGAGAAACGGTCACCACGAGCGGGCCCGACGGCGCCTTCTGCGCAACCTCGGCCGCCTTGGCGCCCCGCCTTGCGGAGGCCTCCCCCGCTTTCGCTTACCCTGGGAGGAAGCGTCGCCTTTGCGCGCGCTTTGCGCCTCGGCCGCGTCTGGAACAGCAAGCGTTGCGCCCGAGAAGGCGAGCGCGAGTCCGAGCGCCACCATGCCTCCCAATGGAAGGCTCCGCGGCAAAAAACGGGCGACAGGAAAAATCCGAGCGAGATGCGACACGATACGACCGTCCCAGAGAAGAACAAAATATATAGCAATATCAATGCTATGATTCGAACGACTTCCCCGACTTGATCCGCCCTCAAAGCGTATCAGAGCAGGATTGCATGAGGCAATTCGAGCGACGCCCGAGGGGCAATCTCCTCGTCACCTGTGGCTGGATTCCAACGCCGTGGCGCCGTTGACGCTGCCCGAACGGCGGGGTAGCGCCTGACCGGAGGCGAGTTTAGGGTTCTCGAATAAACATGGCCCTAAGGAGCCGAAGACCCGACGATGTCTGTTCACTCCGTCAACCGCCGTCTGATGGCCCCCGATATCTCCGCGCTAAAGGGCGATCGGCCGATCGTGGCCCTCACGTCCTATCACGCCCACACGGCAGCGATCGCCGACAAGTACTGCGACATGCTCCTGGTCGGAGACAGCTTGGGCATGGTGATGCACGGCTACGAAACTACGTTGCCGGTCACCATGGACATGATGGTCGTGCACGGCCGTGCCGTCGTACGGGGCGCGAAGCGCGCGCTGGTGGTCGTGGACATGCCCTTCGGCACCTACGAGGAGAGCCCGTCGGTTGCATTCCGCAACTGCGCCCACGTCATGAAGCAGACCGACTGCGGCGCGGTGAAGCTCGAAGGCGGCCGGCGCATGGCCGAAACCATCCGCTATCTCGTGGATCGCGGCATCCCCGTGATGGCCCACGTGGGCCTCACGCCGCAGTCCATCAACGTGCTGGGCGGCTTCAAGACCCAGGGCCGCACCCGCGCGGAATGGGCCGCCATCGAGGAGGACGCGCGGGTCGTGACCGAGGCCGGGGCCTTTTCCGTCCTGCTCGAAGCCATAGCTGCACCCCTCGCCGCACGGATCACCGCCTCGATCCCGGTCCCGACCATCGGGATCGGCGCCTCATCCGCCTGCGACGGGCAGATCCTCGTCATGGAGGACATGCTGGGCCTCTCGCCCAGAGTCCCAAAATTCGTGAAGAAGTTCGGCGCCGTCGCGACCGCAATCGAGGACGCGATCAAGTCCTACGCGGAAGATGTCGGCTCACGGCGTTTCCCGGAGGAGCAGCATGCCTACGGCATGAAGGAGCCGGAGGGCGCGCCCTCGGCGGCTCCACCGGCCCAAGGCCCAGCCACGAAAAAGCCGAAAAAGCTGAGCACTTAACTCGTCTTGTTGTGGGGGGCGGGCAAACGGCACGGTCGGCATTTGCTCTCGACCGCCTTGCCGGGCTATCAAGCAGGCGCGACGTGGGGGTCGGGCGTCGGGAAAGCCCCTTGATCTACCCACGATCGCCGTCGGACTCTCGTGTGATCGGCGCATGAACTAAAGCGCTCCAACTCCGGAGCGCCACCAACTGGGATAACAAGCTCAATGGTCGATAAGAACGACGCAGCGTTCCGCGAGCTGGAAGACGAAATGCGCCGGGAGCGGTTCGCCGCACTCTGGCACCAGTACGGCATCTACGCGATTTTGCTCGCCGCCGCGGTCGTCGTCGGCGTCGCCGGCTCCCAGCTTTGGCAGACCTGGTCCCAGTCACGCGCCGAAACGACCGGCACCGAATACGAAACCGCCGTCGCACTTGCCCACGCAGGCAAGACGGAGGAAGCCATCGCGGCGTTCGGAGCCATTTCGACGAACGGCCCGAAAGGCTTTGCCACGCTCGCGAGCATCTCCGAAGCCAGCGCCTACCTGAAGCAGAACAGGCGGGCGGAAGCCTTCGCGATCTTCGACCGGCTGGCGGAAGATCGTTCCACAGATCCGTTGCTCTCGAATCTTGCGCGCCTCCAGGCCGCATCTCTCAGGCTGGGGGACGCGGACTTTACGGAGATGGAGAATCGGCTCAAGCCCTTACTCGGAGACGGCAATGCTTGGCGCTTCCGGGCCAGTGAGCTGCTTGCAACCGCTGCGCTCACTTCCGGCAAGCTCGACGAAGCCCGCGCGCTGCTGACACCGCTGATCGCCGATCCGAACCTCTCGCGGGGCGCTTCCGAACGGATCGATCGGCTGATGTCCGGAATCGCGGCAGCCGAATTGGGCGGCACGCGGTCAGTTCAGGCCACACCTGGCCCGGCGGCGAAAACTGCGGAAACGCCGGCAGAGAACGACAAGAACGCTGAGACACCCGCATCGGCGCCTTAGTAACAGCCGATCCCGGAGGCTCCCTATGGCGCTAAACCGCAAACGTGCTTCCGGCGAGGGCGAACTCCGTTCCCCGCAAACGCGCACGCATGGTGGCAACGCAGCGTTCGCAACGCTGCTTGCGGGCGCCGTGCTGACCGCGACGCTGACGGCCGGCGGCTGCGCCGACAGCCTGCCGAGTCTCCCCAAAGTGGGCGACCTCAATCCCTTCAAAGAAACGACGCCGCCGCTTCCCGGCAAACGCATCCCCGTGCTTCCCGCGCAGGATCGCAAAGTCGGCGAACTGGCCGAGGCGAACGCGCCCATCGTGTTGCCCCCGCCGCGCCTCAACGAGGCATGGGCGCAACCCGGCGGTGAAGCGAACAACGCGCCCGGCCATCTCGCTCTGTCGCGCAGCACGCTGCAACAGGCCTGGACGGCAAGCATCGGCCGCGGCACCAGCAAGGTCGGCCGCGTCTCTGCTCCACCTATTGTCTACGACAACCGCGTCTTCACGCTCGATTCCGACGGCGTGCTCGCAGCCTTCTCGACCTCCGGCGGCTCGGCCATCTGGAAAGACAACCTGAAGCCGACGACGGACAAAACCGGCCCCGGCTTCTCTGCAATCACCCAGAACATTCTGTACCTGACAGCCGAAGACGGCGGCGGCTACGGCGGCGGCGTTGCGGCCGACGGCGGACGCATCTATTCCGCCAGCGGCTGGGGCGCCGTCTTGGCGTTCGATCCCGCGACAGGCAAACGCCTGTGGGAGCGCCCGCTCGGCGTCCCGATCCGCTCCGCGCCGACCGTCTCGCAGGATCGTATCTACGTCGTCACCATCGAGGGCCGTCTCTACTGCCTCTCGGCCGCCGACGGCACCGAGCTTTGGGTGATGCGCGGCCTGCCGCAGCAGGCAAGTCTCGGCCTCAACGCCAGCCCGGCCGTGGCAGGCGACATCGTCGTCGTGCCGTATGCATCCGGCGACGTGGTGGCCGTACGCGCATCCGACGGCAGCGGCCTCTGGTCGGAAAGCCTCTCGCGCAGCCGCACCACCTCTCAGCTCGAATCCATGAGCGACGCGGCCCGCCCCGTGCTCGACAACGGCACAGTCTTCGCCGTGAGCCACGGCGGCCGCATGGTCGCGACTTCGGCAGAATCGGGCGAGCGCCTGTGGTCGGCGAACATCGCGAGCACGCAGCCGCCGTGGGTCGCGGGCGAAAGCGTCTTCGTAGTCGACACCTCCGGCCAGCTCATGGCGCTGAACCGCACGGACGGCAAGGTTAAGTGGACGACCAAGCTGCCGGATTCGAAGACGTGGGCCGGTCCGACGCTTGCGAACGGCACCCTGTGGCTCGCCTCCAAGGAAGGCCAGCTCGCCGGTGTCGACGCCACCACGGGCCGCGTCACGGGGCAGATGAGCATCGGTAGCGCCGTCTACATTTCGCCGGTCGTCGCCCAGGGCCGCATGTACGTGCTGACGGACACGGCCCAGCTCGTCGCCCTCAACTGATCCCGGCGCGCGCACATATACCCCTCTTTGCGCTCAAATCGGCCGCCGTTAACGCTGGCCAATTTGAGCGCCTTTTGCATTTCGCGCCGTTTCAGGCCATAAGCGGCGGCTCCAAGCGAGCAGAGAAATGACCCCCAAAATCGCCATCGTCGGCCGGCCAAACGTCGGCAAATCGACCCTCTTCAATCGCCTCACCGGCACGCGCGCCGCGCTCGTCTCGGACCTGCCGGGGCTGACGCGTGACCGCAAGGAGGGCGAAGCCGACCTTGGCGGGCACATGCTCAACATCGTCGACACCGCGGGTCTCGAAGAAGCCACAGAAGGCTCGATCCCGGATCGGATGCGCCGGCAGACCGAAGCGGCGATCGAAACCGCCGACCTCGTGCTCTTCGTCATCGACGCGCGCGACGGCGTCACCGCGACCGACGAAACCTTCGCACGCACGGTGCGCGCATCTGGCCGCCCCGTCGTGCTCGTCGCCAACAAATGCGAGGGACGCAGGGCCGACGAAGGCTTTTACGAAGCGTTCCGTCTCGGCCTCGGCGAGCCTGTCGCCATCTCCGCCGAGCACGGCCTCGGCCTGATCGACCTCGAACGCGACGCGCTCGCGGCCCTCGGCCTGGAGCCGAAGCCGCACCATCGCGACGATAAGGACGGAGACGGCGCCGAAAAAGAACGGCCGCTTCGCGTCGCCATCGTCGGCCGGCCGAACGCAGGCAAATCCACGCTCGTCAACGCCCTCGTCGGCGAGGACCGCATGATCACCGGGCCCGAACCCGGACTGACGCGCGACACCGTATCGAGCGACATCACCTGGAGCGGCCGCGCCATCCGCCTGTTCGACACGGCCGGATTGAGGCGCAAAGCCAAGGTCACCGATCTGGCTGAGAAGCTCTCGACCAGCGACACGGTGCGCGCGATCCGCTTTGCAGAAGTTGTCGTGCTCCTCATCGACGCCGAGCGCGGCATCGAGCACCAGGATCTCACCATCGCCGACCTTGCGACCGAAGAAGGCCGCGCCTTCGTCATCGCGGTCAACAAATGGGACGTCGTCGAAGACAAGCAGCAGATTCTGAAGGGGCTCACGTCCAAGGTTGCCGATGGCCTTTCCCAAGTGCCCGGCGTCGCGGTCGTGCCGATCTCCGCCATGAGCGAAAAGGGGCTCGATAAGCTGCTCAAGGCCATCGTCCGCGCCGCCGAAATCTGGAACCGGCGCGTTCCGACCCACGAACTGAACCGCTGGCTCGGCGAAGCGCTGGCCCGCCACGCCCCGCCCGCTCCTTCCGGCCGCCGCCTCAAGATCCGCTACGTCACGCAGCCCTCGACGCGCCCGCCGACCTTCGTCGCGTTCTGCTCAAGGCCCGAGGCCGTGCCGAAGACCTATTTGAAATATCTCACGAATAGCCTCCGGACGGCGTTCGGCCTTCCCGGTGTCCCCATCCGGTTCAACCTGCGCAAGGGCGACAACCCGTTCGCATCGAAGGGTCGCCGCTAGTCGCCGTGCGCGAGCAGGACTTTTGCCAATCAACCCGGACTGGCGTCGAAGCCTCTAAGCGGCTAGTTTCCGCGCGGATCCAGCCGGGCGAGCCGTGCAAAAGTAAAAAAGGAAAAGCGTATGTCCAAGGTGTTCCAACCCCGCGCTGTGAAGACCGCCCTCCTCGGCGTCATCTGCGCACTTCCGCTCGCCGCTGCGGCGGTGACTTTGATGCCGAGCGATGCCGCCGCGTACAGCAAGCGCGTCGAGAACGCCTGCAAGGGCGATTACAATCGCCATTGCCCGCACTACAAAGCGCGGACGCCCCAGATGCGCAGCTGCATGCAGCTCGCCGGCCGTCGCGGAAACCTGAGCCCGCGCTGCATCGATGCGCTGACGGACGCCGGCATGGTGCCGAAGAAGTATCGCAAGAAGCGCTAGAAGTTGGACGCGAAGACGATAACGCGCAGCCGATCGTCATCGCAGCGTGGGCGCCGACGGCATCGATATAGAATGTAACGAAAACCTGCTGAGAATCGCAGCGGGCGGGAGCAACAACAGCGAACCCGAAGATGCTGCTCAGCTCACCGCCCGCACGGGCGTCACCCAAGATGGCGCCGCACCGGACGAACACAGATAGGCGACCTCTCACGCGGCTTCAAGACCCATTGCAGAATTTCTGAGCGAAGGACGTTGTGAGCGACACGGACAAGACAGAAGTTCTCTTCTACCACCTTGAGCACCACCCGCTCGAACGTGTGTTGCCGTCGCTTCTCGAACGCACGCTCGAACGAGGGTGGAAGGCTGTCGTGCAATCGGGAAGCGCGGAGCGGCTCGAAGCGCTGGATCTCACGCTGTGGACCTACAGCGACGAGAGCTTCCTGCCGCACGGCACCGCACGCGACGGCGATCCGGCGCGCCAGCCGATTTATCTCACGACAAGCGATGAAACGCCGAACGGCGCGGGCGTGCGCTTCCTCGTCGATGGGGCCGAAGCGAGCGCATTCGAAGGCTTCGTGCGTATCGTTTGCCTGTTCGACGGCCGCGATCCGGACGCAACCGCCAAGGCGCGCAGCCAGTGGAAAGCCGCGCGCGACGCAGGCTGCGCCGTCACCTACTGGCGCCAATCCGAGAACGGCCGCTGGGAAAAGCAGGGCTAGCCCGCTCTCCTCTCATGACGCCTGCGTAAGCTTTCGGCTCTCCGTCACGAACGCGGCGCACGCATCGGCGCAGATCTGAAACGCGGCGTCGCCGCGCGCGCGACATTCGCTCTCGCAATCTGCGCAAAAAGCCGCCGCCCGCGCCACCGCATCCGTGAGCATGTTCGCATCGAAACGCGACGCACGCGCGACATCGCCGCAAGAGGCCACCATGTGGGCCACCGCTTCGCTGCGCGAGCCGCGAGCCAGACACGCCTCGCCCGCAGAAACGCAGCGCTGCGCGGCGTCGATCAGCGCCTGATGCTGCGAATCTGGCCCATAACGGTCGAAGGCGCGAATGCCGCCGTGCGCAAGGTGAACGTCTGGCGAGGCGAGATCCGTACGTGCTGCGCGTGCGGGCCGTGCCACCCAGGCGATCGCAGCACCGCCCAGCGCAACAAGAGCGCGCCGGCGCGCGGGATAGCGCAGATCGCCCGTTTCGTCGCGATGGTGGCGCGTCATCCGGCAAGCTCCCTTCGAGATCGGCCCGCGCGAGGCCCATCCAGCATAACGCAACAGAAGAGCGAATGTGCCTCAGCGCGCGGCGCGCGCCGTACTCGCCAAAAACGCCCTCAAATCGAGCGTCATGTGATGGATGTGGTCGGGAAGCTCGCTCCACCGCTTCATCTCGGTCTGCACGGGATGATCGAGATAGCTCGAATGCACGAGCACCGTCGTCATGCCGAGATCGTGCGGAACGCGCAAGTTCATCGGCATATCCTCGAACATGGCCGCTTCCTCGGGCGCAACGCCATGGCGCTTGATCATGCGCTCGAACGCTTCCGCCGCAGGCTTCGGGACGTAATCGCACGCCGCGATGTCGCAAATACCGTCGAAGAGATCGAGCACGCCAAGCTTTTCGGCCACGCGCTCGGCATGCCGTTTCGAGCCGTTCGTGTAGATGAGCCGCCGCCCCGGCAACGTCGCGATCTCGGCGCGAAGGTCCGGCAGCTCCGGCACCGTCGAGAGATCGATGTCGTGCACATAGGCGAGGAACTCGGTCGGATCGAGCTTGTGAATTCGCATCAGTCCGGCGAGCGTGGTCCCGAACTGCCGGTAATAGGCTTTCTGCAGATGCCGGGCATGCGCGAACGGCACGCCGAGATAATGGGCGATGAACTCGCCCATCCGCCGGTCCACTTCCGCGAACAGGTTGCATTCCGCGGGGTAGAGTGTGTTGTCGAGATCGAAGATCCAGACCTTGGTGGCCGCAAAGCCGCGCGGCACCGCGTCCGGCCTCGGCGCGAGCAACAGGGGCGTCTCGGTCGGGGCACCCTCCGGCACGCGATCTGCGGCTCCGCGAGGATCGCCCGTCGCCATCAGGCCGACCTCGCCTTCCGCCGGCGCCGTCCGAGCAGCGTTCCCGCGCCATGATCGGTCAAAAGCTCCAGCAGCACGCTATGCGCAACCTTGCCGTTGATGATGACGACCGCTTCGACGCCCGCTTCGACCACCTCGATGCAGCCCTCGATCTTGGGGATCATACCGCCCGTGATGGTTCCGTTGCGGATCAGCTCTTGAGCTTCTTCGATGCTAAGCTCGGCGACGAGTTGCCCGGTCTTGTCGAGCACGCCGTCCACATCGGTCAGCAGCAGCAGGCGTTTCGCCTTCATCCTCGCCGCGAGCGCGGACGCGAACGAATCCGCATTGATGTTGAGCGTCTCGCCCTCGAACGAGATGCCGATAGGCGCAATGACGGGGATGAGATCCGACTTCGAGATCACATCCACGATATGCGGGTTGACCTGCACCGGATCGCCCACGAAACCGATATCGACCGGCAGCATCTCGCTGCTCTCGGGATCCGCCATCTCGGTGATCTTGCGCGCGATCATGAGATTGGCGTCTTTGCCGCAAATCCCGACGGCCTTGCCGCCCTGCCGGTTGATGGCGGACACGATGTCCTTATTGATGGCGCCCGCGAGCACCATCTCCACGATCTGAACCGTCGCCTTGTCGGTCACGCGCAGGCCGTTCTTGAACTCGGACTTGATTTCGAGCTTCGAAAGCATGTTGGCGATCTGCGGCCCGCCGCCATGCACCACGATCGGGTTCACGCCCGATTGCTTGAGGTAGACGATGTCTTTCGCGAAGGCGTCGGAGAGCGCCTGGTCGCCCATGGCGTGGCCGCCGAACTTGATGACGACCGTCTCCTCGTCGTAGCGCAGCATGTTGGGCAGCGCCTCGGCGAGAATGCGCGCCTTCACATGGGCCGGGATGTCGGCGGTATTGAAACCCTGCCGGGCCTGAGCCGGCGCATCCGTCGCGTTCGCCATATCGTCCCTGCGCTCTCTACTGCTCGTCGTGCACACACATCGACCTGCGGCGAGGCCCTGTCGAGAAACACGAGCCGCGTCGGGATTGACGTCGAGTTGGCGAGGCCACTCGCCCCCCGATCCAACAAGGCGAGCACATATACCCCACGACCGTCCGGCTCAACGGAATTCCCACACAATCGCATGTCACACAAACGCGTTGCCTTGACGCGGGGCGAGGTCCAGCCTTGCCCCCGCTGGCATCATAACGTCATATCCTGCATGGAAGATTCGATGGCTGGGGGATTTGGTCGGCTTGCGCCGGAACAGCGCGCACGGGCGCCCCGGAGGGAGCCTGAATGACGGCCATGATCGTCGACGAACTGGCCCGCATCCCGATGTCGCCGTTCCTGACGGCGACGCTCACCCGTGCCGCCGATTACGCGACTGCCCAAGCCCACCGCGAGGTCACGCTTGAGCATCTCCTGCTCGCGCTGGCCGAGGACCCCGAAGCGACCGTCGTCCTCAAGGCGAGCCACATCGATCTGCATCGCCTGACGGCGGAAGTCTCCGATCACCTCGGCCGATTCGATGACCGGATCGATCCGTCGAGCGGTCAGCCCATCGCCATCTCGGCTGACCTCCGGCGCATCCTCGAAGCCGCTGCCGCCGCCGCGCGCCAGGGCCGGCGCCGCGAGATCAACGGCGCCATCGTGCTCGCGGCCATCGTCGGCGACGGAAAGAGCCCGGCCGCTCATATGTTGCGTGTGCAGGGCCTGACGTTCGAGGAAGCGATCCGCGCGCTTCAGCACGTGACCGCCGCGCCGCCGTCTCCCGCGCCTCAGCCGCTACCGCCGCAACGGCTGCCAGAGCCCACGCAACCGGCCCCGGTCGAGTATGCTCCGCCGCACGGCGAGAGAACCGGGCCTCCGCTCGAACCGCCGCCGAATGACGAGCGGACGAGCCCGCCGACACAGCCGCCATCACCGTTCGGCGAGCGGACCGGTCCGCCCACGCAACCGCCCGCTCCCGAGCCCGCACGGCCGGCCACCACGGAAGAAATCCTCGCGGCCGCCCGCGAGCGCCTCGAAGCCCGCAAGCCCCAGGGCGCGAGCGCGCCGGGTGAACCCGAGCCATCCACGCCCGCACATCTGCCACGCGCCAATTATCCCGATCGCGGTAGCCCACTGCCGCCGCGCACGGCCCCGGCGCCGCCGCCTGCACCTGTCCCGGCGCCCGAGCCTCCGGCAGCTCCGACGGATCGCGCGTACGAGCATGATCCCTCACATACGGAATGGCCGCCCGAGCCTCAGCAGACCGCGCCATCTCCTCAAGCCAACGACCACTTCGAGGTTCGGACCGAAACGCACGGCGGACTGCCGCCGCGGGGCAGCAACCTGCCCGCATCGTGGGACGAAGGCTACGCAGCAGCCCCGTCAGCACCACCGCCCCAACGCGAACGCCGCCGAGCCGCTTCATCCGGACCATTCGTCGGCTCCTGGCCGCTGATCGAAGCCGGACAGCTCATCGAAAACATTCCCCGCCGGATGCGCGTCGGCATTCCCGTCGTGGCGGAAGCCCGCATCGCGCGCGCGGATGTCAAGGCGCTGGCCGAAGGTCTTGCGGGCGGCGGCGCCGCGTTCCGCCACGAGATCGTCGTGACCAAGGCCATGTCGGTGCGGCTGAGATCGCCCGGCGGCGGCTTCACCATCGAGAACCGCTCGCCCGAGACGCAGTGGATCGAGAACGTGCTCGGGCTCGGCAACGACGAATACGCAAGCTGGCGCTGGACTCTCACCCCGATGGCGCGCGGACGCCGCCAGCTACAGCTCATCGTCTCGGCCCGTACGGTCGGCGCCGACGGCATGACCGCGGAAACCGCGCTGCCCGATCAACTCGTCGACGTCAAAGTCGCGATCAATTATAGCCGCACGGCGCTCAAGTGGGCCGGATGGATCGGAGCAGCCGTGGCGGGTGGCCTGCTTGCAAAGTTCGGCGAGACGGGCTGGGTCGTCCTGCAGATCATGTTCGCCCGCCACTTCGGCGGCTGAGCAGAGCGCTAAGCATGCCTCATCCCGACACCGCGCCGCCCATCGTCCGAAGCTTCCCGCCGATCTCGGCACCCGATGCGCGCATCCTCATTCTCGGCAGCATGCCGGGCGAGGCTTCGCTCACGGCTGGCCAATACTACGCGCATCCCCACAACGTGTTCTGGCGCATCATGGGAGAAATCGTCGGCGCCAGCCCGGACCTCCCCTATCGGAAGCGCACCGAAGTGCTGCGCGCACACGGCATTGCGGTGTGGGACGTTCTCAAATCCTGCGTCCGGCCCGGCAGCTTGGACTCGAACATCCGTGACGAAGTGCCGAACGACTTCGCGCGCTTTTTCGCCGACCACCCGCAGCTCACGCACATCGGTCTCAACGGCGGAAAGGCAGCCGCAAGTTTCAAAAGACATGCGGCCCGGCACTGTCCGCCGCACGTCATCGTAACGGCGCTGCCCTCGACCAGCCCCGCGCACGCCGCCCGCACATTTGCGGAGAAATGCGCCCTCTGGCGCGCGGCCCTGCAAATCGAGAGATCTTAGCCGTTGAGAAGCGCCGCCAACGTCGCGCGCAACTCTTCGATCCCGACATCCTTTTCGGACGATGTCGCAAGCACCGTCGGAAACGCCGCCGCGTGGCTCTTGAGCGCCGCCTCCGTCGCCGCCTTGACGGCAGCGAGCTCCGGCACCTTGATCTTGTCGCTCTTCGTCAGCACGATCTGATAGGGCGCCGCCGTCGCATCGAGCATCTTCATGATCTCGCGGTCGGGCGGCTTCAGCCCATGCCGGCTATCGATGAGCAGGAACACGCGCCGCAGCGTCGGCCGTCCGGCGAGATACGCGCGCACCAGCGCGGTCCATGCCTCGACCTTGTCTTTCGGCGCACGCGCAAACCCGTAACCCGGCATATCCACGAGATAGAGCGGCGCTTCGGCGGGCGCGAAGAAGTTGAGTTCCTGCGTGCGGCCGGGCGTGTTGGACGTGCGCGCAAGTCCGCCGTTGCGCACCATGGCGTTGATCAGGCTCGACTTGCCGACGTTGGAGCGGCCCGCGAAGGCCACCTCCGTCCAGCCCTCGTCGGGCAGGCCGTCGAGCGCGACGACACCCTTGATGAAACGCCAGGGCTTGGCGACGAGACGCTCGCCCGCCGCGAGATCGTCGGGCGAAAAGAGCGCCTCGGTCGTCATCCCTTCGACTCGCTCTTGGGCTTGCGGCCGAACAAGCGGCCGAGCCCCGCGAACTGACGCTTGATGTTGTCGACGAGGTGGATTTCGACGCCCTGCTTGCTCGAAATGTACCACTGCTGGACGATCGAGAGGATGTTGTTCCAGGCCCAGTAGATCACGAGACCGGCGGGGAAGCCCGCAAGCAGGAACGTGAAGACCAGCGGCATCCAGTTGAAAATCTTCTGCTGGATGGGATCGGGCTGCGGCGGGTTCAACTGCATCTGCAGCCACATGGTGATACCCATGATGACCGGCCAGATTCCAAGCATCAGGAAGTCCGGCACCGAGTACGGCAGCAGGCCGAACAGGTTGAAGATCGACGTCGGATCCGGCGCGGAGAGATCCTGGATCCAGCCGAAGAACGGCGCGTGGCGCATGTCGATCGAAACGAACAGCACCTTATAGAGCGCGAAGAAGACCGGGATCTGCACCAGGATCGGCAGACAGCCCGCGAGCGGATTGATCTTCTCCTTCTTGTAGAGCTCCATCAACTCCTGCTGCATCTTCGCCTTGTCGTCCGTATAGCGCTCGCGAAGCTGCTCCATCTGCGGCTGCAGCTTCTTCATCTTCGCCATCGACACGTAGCTCTTGTTCGACAGCGGGAAGAACGCGATCTTGACGAGCACCGTCACGCCGATAATGGCGAGGCCGAAGTTGCCGAGCAGGCGATACAGCCAGTCGAGCAGATAGAAGAGCGGCTTGGTGATGAAGTAGAACCAGCCCCAATCCACGAGCAGCTCGAACTTTTCGATGCCGAGGTTCGCCTCGTACTCCTCGATCTTGCGCACCTGCTTGGCGCCCGCGAAGAGATGGCCTTCGATGGTCTGCGTCGTACCCGCCGAAACGATCACCGGGCTTTGCTGATAATCGGTCCAGAATACCTCCTGGCTTCCCGGCCCAGCCGGACGCTGGCCGCGGAAGCTGCCCGCATAGGTCTGCTTCTGATCCGGAATGAGCGCTGCCGCCCAATACTTATCGGTGATGCCGAGCCAGCCGCCCGTCTTGCCGTCGAAACTGCGCCCGCCACCGTCTTCCAGAACGTCGGCGTAGGTGATCTCTTGCAGCCCCGCATCGCCCGGCACGCCGATCAGGCCTTCATGCATGATGAAGAAGCCCTCGATGCGGGGCGTTCCGAAACGGTAGAGGCGCGCATAAGGCGTCAGCACCACATCGCCGGACGTCGTGTTCTCGACCGCGTTCGTCACCGTGAGCATGTAGTGCTCGTCGATGGCGAGCGTCCGCTTGAACACCATGCCCTGGCCGTTAACCCAGGTGAGCGTCACCGGCGTCTGCGGCGTAAGCTTCGCGTTCGCCTCGGCCTGCCAAACCGTCTCGCTGTCGGGCAGTGCAATCTGGCTTCCGGGAGCGCCCTGCCAGCCGTACTCGGCGAAGTAAGCGTTGGGCGAGCCGAGCGGCGAGAACAGCACGACGTGCGGGCTCTTGGGATCGACCGTCTCGCGATAGTTCTGGAGCACGATGTCGTCGACCAGACCGCCCTTGAGCGAGATCGAGCCCGTGATCGACGGCGTCTCGATCGGCAAGCGGGCGGAAAGCCCTAGCGCTTCGGCGCGCGTGCCCGCGGGCCTCACCGGGAGCGCGGTTTGCGTGCCGGGCCCGACGCTCGGCCGCGCGACGCCGGGCTGGGCCGCATCTCGCGACGCCTTCTGCTCAGCCTGCTGTTCGGCCACGCGTTCGCGCTGCTGCTTTTCCTGATGCTCCTTGACCTGCGGCCCGACATAGAAAAGCTGCCAGCCGAGCATGACCGCCACCGACAGCACGACGGCAATGAGAAGGTTCCGTTGATCGTCCTGGCGCTGGCTCATGAAGTCCTCGGAATGGCGCGGGAAGGGGGCTCTCGAAGCCGCCGGACACCCCGCGGAATTTTCAGATTGGCTCTCTTACAACCCCGGCAGCGCCGAGGGTATGGGCGATTTGCGCGCGCGTCAGGCGTTTCTCCCCTTCACCGGCGCTGCCGGAGCGTGATGCACGCGTAAGAACGCCCGTTCAAGGTCTTTCTTGACGTCCGTAAAGGCCCGGTCGCGGGCCTGCGCGCGGGCGATCAGCACGTAGTCGTGACCGGGATGCGCGAGAGTCGGAGCCAGCAGCCCGACCGCAGCCTTGAGACGGCGGCGGATGCGATTCCGGTCCACCGCCTTGCCGAGCTTCTTCGTCACCGTAAAGCCGAAGCGGGGGCCATCGTCGTGCGGTGCGGCCGGAACCGTCTCCGGAACGGGGCCGCGCGGCTTGGTCTCAAGCACAAAAGAGGGCGTCGCAAAGCGCGCGCCCCCTCGAATTCTCAGAAATTCCGCTCTTTTCTTGAGCGTCTCGATCGCCACGGCGACGCCTCCGCCCGAAAAAACAAGGCTGCGGCGGCGCGAAAGGCTAGGCCGAGAGGCGCTTGCGGCCCTTGGCGCGGCGGCGCGCGATCACTTTGACGCCGCCAGCGGTCGCCATACGGGCGCGGAAGCCGTGCCGGCGCTTGCGGACGAGCTTGCTCGGTTGATAGGTCCGTTTCACGGGCTTTACTCCAGTCGAATTCGAAAGCGAAACAGCCCGGCCGAGGCGAAAACCCGCCAGCCAGGGCTGAGTCATGATGGGATGGACGGGCTTATAGGTTGCAAGGGTCCCGAAGTCAATCGAGATGGCGGCCCTGAAAAGCGCGTTGCGCCCGCAACCGCCGGGCTTGACGCCATCGACAGGATACCAGGCGGCCGAAACCGGCTCCATAACGCTGAGAGCGGTTCGTAAGTCAATCGAACGCCTTGCAAAGAGCCGGGAGAGCAAGGAATGCTCCACCCGCTCAGTTCGTCGACGCGAGCCGATTTGGCTGGCGGTGAGCGGCCCGCAGATCCGAGGAGCACGCCCATGGCGGAAACGACGTCCCCGTCCTTGACGACCCAGCGCACCTCCGCCCCTACCCTCGCAGGCGAACCGCTATCAGCCGACATCTGCGTGATCGGCGGCGGCGCGGGAGGCCTTCACGTCGCCGCCACGGCAGCAGCCTTCGGGCGCAAAGTCGTGCTGGTCGAGAAGCACCGGGTGGGCGGGGAAGGCCTCAACGCGGGCTCCATTCCCTCGAAGGCGCTCCTGGCCGCCGCCCGGCGCGCCCGCGCCTTTGAGACCGCATCCGACTTCGGCATCGCGTCCATCGACCCGAAAACCGATCACCGCGTCGTCCAGCATTATGTGCGCCGCGTCATCTCGGCGACGGCACCGAACAGCTCCGTCGAGCGCTTTACCGGCCTCGGCGTCCACGTCATCCTCGGCGCTGCTCGCTTCCTCGACAAACGCACCGTCCTCGCCGGAGACTATCGCGTCACGGCCCGGCGCTTCGTCATCGCAACGGGATCGTCGCCGTCGGTGCCGGACGTCCCCGGCCTCGAAACCGTGAGTTATTTCACCAGCGACACGATCTTCGACAACGACCGCAAACTCCCGCATCTCGTGATCCTGGGCGCGGGCCCCACAGGCCTGGAGCTGGCGCAGGCGCATGCGCGTCTCGGAAGCCGCGTCACCGTCCTCGACACGGGCCGCGCACTCTCGAAAGAAGACCCCGAAGCCGTCGCCATCGCCTTGAAGGCGCTCCGCGCCGAAGGCATCGACCTCCGCGAAGGCGTGACCGTCGAACGCATCGAGCGCCTCGCCGGCCTCGTCCGGCTTCATGTCACGACCGAAAACGGCACCGTAACAGTCGACGGCTCTCATCTCCTGTTCGCGACCGGCCGCACGCCTAACGTTTCGGATCTCAACCTCGAAGCCGCCGGCATCAAATACGGCCCCGAAGGCATCGTCGTGAACCGCGGCCTCAGAACCTCGAACAGCCGCATCTACGCCATCGGCGACGTGGCCGCGGGCGGCCCGCGTGACACCCACGCCTCGACCTGGCACGCCGAAATCGTCTTGCGCCGCGCCCTGTTCTGGCTCCCCGCCAAGGCTGAACCCACGCTCGTCCCGCGTGTCACCTTCACCGAACCGGAAATCGCCCACGTGGGCCTCACCGAGCAGGAGGCGCGGGCAGCAGGCCACAAGATCAACGTGCTGCGTTGGCCCTTCGTCGAAAACGACCGCGCCGAAGCAGAACGCGAAACCGCAGGCCACGTCAAAGTGGTCACGACACCCCGCGGCCGCGTGCTCGGCGCAACCATCGTCGGCGCGGAAGCGGGCGAACTGATCCACCTGTGGTCGCTCGTCGTCTCCCAGCGCCTCGACATCAAGGCCGTCGCGGGCGCCGTCGCACCCTATCCGACCCGCAGCGAGGCCAGCCGGCGCGCCGCCTACCGCGCCTATGCCTCGACACCGTCCAATCCGGCCCTCCGCAAGCTCATAGATTTCCTTGCGAGGCTCGGTTAGCCGGCCTTATCGCGCAGGTGTTCATCCTCCCCGCGCACGCAGGATGACACGCGGGGCGTGAAGTGCCAGAATCGCTCTGACGGCCTTCTCCCGCGAAGGCGTGGCGGCAGGCACAAGAGCACGATCGCAATCCGAGCGAACGAAATCGCCGTCCAGGAGTGAGCATACCCCGCGATATGAACGAGCACGTGGCCGAACCGATGGAGAAGCGCTCCTGGAGCGCGAGCGTCTGGCCGTGGCTCAGCGCCCGCCTCCACGCTCTGCGTCGCAGTTGGCTACGTGTCGGGCTGCCGGCGAAGCTCCTCTTCCTCACCGCCGTGTTCGTCATGCTGGCGGAGATCCTGATCTTCCTGCCCTCGATTGCCAACTACCGCATCAGTTGGCTGAACGACCGCCTGACGGCCGCTCACGTCGCCTCTCTCGCCGCCGAGGCGGTGCCGAGCCGCACTGTACCGCCCGCGCTCCGCAACGAGTTGACGCGCACGGCCCTTGTCCGCGCGGTCGCCATCCGCCGCGGCGGCGCCCGCCGCCTCATTCTTCCGCCCGTCACCGAGCTCAATATCGACGAGCACTTCGATCTTCGCCAGCAGTCCGATCTCACGCTCGGCGAAGATTTATCGCTGCGGCTGTCTCAAATCCGCGACGCGATCGCGATCTACTTCGCGTCCGACGACCGCGTGATCCGTGTGATCGGCCCACTCGGCCCGCGCTATGACGACGTGATCGAGATCGTGCTGCCGGAAGAGCCGTTGCGCCGCGCGATGGTCGCCTACGGCATGAACATCGTCTATCTCTCGATCATCATTTCGCTGCTCACCGCAGCCCTCGTCTATTTCGCGATCAGCTGGCTGCTCGTGCGGCCGATGATGCGCATCTCGCGCAACATGCTGCATTTCGGCGAGAACCCTGAGGATACGAGCCGCATCATCACGCCGTCCGGCCGCGCGGACGAAATCGGCACTGCCGAGCGCGAGCTTGCGCACATGCAGCGCCAGCTGACCCATCTTCTGACGCAGAAGAACCGCCTGGCCCAGCTAGGCCTTGCGGTCAGCAAGATCAGCCACGACCTGCGCAACATGCTGGCGAACGCACAGCTCATCTCGGATCGCCTGACGACGATCCCCGACCCGACCGTGCAGCAGTTCGCACCGAAGCTGATCGCATCGCTGGACCGGGCCATCAACTTCTGCAACTCGTCGCTCCGCTTCGGCCGCGCGGAGGAAGCCGAACCGCGCCGCGAGCTGATGCGGCTCAAGCCCCTTCTAGAAGAGGTGGCCGAGGGCTTCGGCCTGCCGCGCGAGAAGGTGGCATGGACCATGGAGATGGAAGACCAGCTCCTCGTCGACGCCGATCACGAGCACCTGTTCCGTGTCTTGAGCAACCTGACGCGCAACGCCGTCCAGGCCATCGAGAGCCGGGGCGACGGCAAGCCGGGCGAGATCCGCGTCCGCGCCTGGCGCGAACGGCGCAAGATTTTCATTGAGATGACGGATGACGGCCCCGGCATTCCGGGGCATATCCGCCCGAACCTGTTCCGGGCCTTCCAGGCCTCGACACGCAAAGAGGGCTCGGGCCTCGGCCTCGCCATCGCTTCCGAGCTGGTGGCGGCCCACGGCGGCAAACTCGAACTGGTGGACACGGGAACCCCGCTCGGCGCCACCTTCCTGATCGAACTTCCGGATCGCTCGGTCCGTTGATAAGGCCGCACCCCTAAAAACGGGTGCCAAAGACCCTTGCGCTCTGCGAAATGTGCGATTAGGAATGGCGGCCTTGCCAGACCGCATCGGCTCCACGCCGCCCAGCGGTTGCATTGGCCGGTTCACCCGGCCCATAGAGGCAACAACGCGCCCGTAGCTCAGCTGGATAGAGCACCAGACTACGAATCTGGGGGTCAGAGGTTCGAATCCTTTCGGGCGCGCCAAAAATCAATGACTTAGCGTTAATCCGCCGTCTTCATAAAATCCCATGGCTACCATTTTCCTCATGGCTCTCGACGGCGCATGACGATTCTCGTGCGCCGCTCATTACTGCCGAGTGCGCCATCAAGCGATGGATGGGAACTGGCCTGCAAGCGATGCAAGCCCTAAGGGCCGAGACGCTGGCAGCGGCTCAGAGCGCGATGACCGGCCCGGCTTAGCCGAGATGGCCTGTTACGAGAACCTTCACGTCAAGCTCCCAGAGATCCAAACATGCGCGAGACCCGACCGCTGCAGCCACGGTTGCATCGCGATGGCGTCGCGCGCTTTGAGCGGGTTCAGCCCGACGAACAGCACATCGATGTCGCCGGGAATGCGCTCGGGCGGCAGGACCGGAACGCCGAACTGCGTGCCACCCTGCAGGTGCGGATTCCGGTCGAGGACAGCTCCGAGACGAACCGTGTCTCGAATGCGGCTGTAAATCCAGCTTCCATAAAACCCCGCGCCGTAGATTGCCGCCTTGCAGCCCGCGAAGCTCGCCGCCTGCTGGTCGAGACTCGCCGCGGCGTCCTTCCAGAACGTACAGATCTCTTGCGCGCGGGCGACGGCGCCTGCGACGAGCGAAGCCGGTATATCCTGCGCCGCGTCGTCCGTGCGGGTTGCCGTGACGAAGAAGGCGCCGGGAAATGCCGCTTTGTCGAGGGTCCGCACCGTGAGCCCCGCATCCGCCAGGAGCCGCCAGAGGGACGCCTCGCTGAAATGATTGAGGTGGTCCGCAACCGCCATATCCCCGGGGTTCGCATCGACGTCGGGCAGGGCGAGCAGCGCGGAGCCGCCGGGCCGCAGCAGGGATGCAATGGTGCGGACGAACGCAACGGGATCGGGCACGTGCTCGATGACGAAGTAGCTCGTGACGACATCGAAGGTGCCTAGCCACGCGGCCGGAACAGCATAGGTGGCCTGTGCGGCCTCCGGCACCCAGCCCTGCCACGCCGCCGCATAGTCGGTGCTGACATCGAACACGTGCGGCTGGATGTCGGGGCGCGCGGCGTAGATCTTGCGCAGCGTATCGGATTTCGCCGCGCCATAGTCGAGCACGCGGGCTCCGCGAGGAATGTCGAGCAGCCGAAGTGCGATCCCGGCCTGGTGATCGGTCCGGTAGATCACGCGTCCGTCGGTCTCCACGGCGAACACCTGGTCGTGGTCGTCGCCCGCGAGCGAGATACGGTAGACACGATCGTAAAAGTCCTGGATGTCGGGGATGTCCTCGCACTGCGCGTGGCCACAGCCCTCGCAGACGAAGACGCGCGTCGGCACATCGAGAAGGGTCATGATCGACGTCAGCGCCGGCGCCGGAGCATCGAAGACCGGCGCGCCGATCATCGCGCGGCATACGCGGCAGGCAGTCATGCGGCATCCTCACGAGCGACGAGCAGTTCGGGCAGGACATCCTCGAACTTGACGCCGGCGGCGAACGACCCTTTCCACCCGATGCGTATTCCGGTTGGCTCGGCGAAATTGAAATAGCGGTACTGAATGCTCCACCGCGGGATCTTGGATACGTTGAAGCCGGATTGATGGAGCGTAAGAAAATCCATCAGAACGAGGTCTCCGGGCTGCGTAAGCGGTGCGACCTGAGGATAGCGCTGAAGCCGCTCCTCCGCTCTGTCGAGGTGAAGCGCGTAGGCGCCCGTCTTGTCCGCACCGGCATCGTCCACATAAACCGGCACGATGCCCTCGGCGTGCGAGCCCTCGGCGATCTGAACCGGCCCCATATCCGGCGTGACCGGAACGAGCGGCGTCCAGAACACGATGCCGTCGAGGCTGCGCAACTGGCCGGGAAACTCCTGGTGCCACTGCGCCCGATACTTTTCCTCGCCGGGATTGTCGATGCGGATGCCGTAGCCGTTCGCCGCGATTCCGGGCTGCGAGCCCGGACGCAAAGCCGCGAACAGCGCGGCGTTCCTCTTGTTCGCCACCAATTGCATGAATGCGGGAACCTGCTTGATCGCGTCGTAGACGTCCCCGCCCCAGGCGCGGTTTTTGGCGATGAGCGCGGGATACGCTTCTGTCATCGCCTCCCACGAGGTCGCTGTCGGCGCGTCGACGCCATACTTTTCGCACAGCAGCGCGATGATGGCCCGGATGTCCTCCTGGATCGGCGCGATGTCCTGTTCGGGGTCATAGAATTGCTTGAGGAGAACATAGCCGTTGGCCGCGAACTCGGCTTGGAACGACCCCGAAGGCGCGAGGGCATCCTGTGTCATGCCGGTATCCTTTCCATTTGCAGAAACGCTCGCCAGTCGACCGTTGCCGGACGGAGGCAATCGACGGCGTTGGGCCCCGTATGAGCAATGAGATCGAGGATCGTGACGAACGGGGTGAAGGCGTCGCCGAATTGCGGCCAGGGCGTGCGGCTGTAATTCATGTAATCGACGGCGATACCCGCGGCCTCGAACGCCTCGTGATCGAGATAGTTGGCAGCCCCGTGCCCCGTGATGTAGCGCGTGCCGCCAAACGCCTGGGTGACCTTCAGCACGCGCTGCCAAGAACGCTCGCCGATGCCGAGCGTGCTCGTCCGGGCGATCGTCATCGCACCGCCAATGCCGAGATAGCGGCATGGCTCCTCGATGCTAGCCATCAGGAGGTCGCATACGGACGTCTGCTGACATGCGGAATCGAAAAGCGCGATGGCGTCGTCGAGAAATGGCGCCCCGCGGAGCGTGCGGAGAAGCAGATTGCGGTGCGTACGCTTCCAAGGCTCGTCGGCGGCTTCGAGCTCGTTGATGCGCTGGTGCATGTTTAGGCGGTTCTTGAGCGGGATCGTCATCCACGTGACACCGGCACCGTTCTTGACCTGGATGCGGCGCGTGAAGCTGCTTTGCGAGAACTGGGCGTCGTCGTGATGGACATAGACGTCGGCGAGCATGATCTGCTCGAACAGCCCCGGCCAGGGAAACAGCATGGGCTGGGAAATGACGACAGCAGTCATGTCACACCTGATCCAGAGGGCATTCGAGCAACAACGCGTCATGGCGCAGGCCGGCCGCGTCGACGAAATGCGCTTTGAGCGTTCCGACGATGTGGAAACCCACAACCATATTGTAGCGAAGCGCGGGGAAATTATCGATCCGCACCTCCGACATCAGCTTAAGCAGTCCGAGCTGGTCGCGGGAGGTGTCGATCAGCTTGCGCAACGTCGCCTGTCCCAACCCTCGTCCGCGCGCGTGGGCCGCCAAGCATACACCCGCATAGCCAACCCTGTTGCGGTGATGAACCTGGGTGATCTGAACGAATCCGATCGCATCGCCCGCTGACGCATCCTCCACGACCTGAAAGAGCCCGCCGGGCTCCTGCTGGCGCGTGCGAATCCACGCTTCGAGCGCCGCATCGTCGAGAGCAGGAGGGACCGTGAGAAGAAGCGCTTGAAGCGGAATATCCCGCCGCAGGGAGAACAGCAGAGGAAAGTCCGTTTCCCTCACGTCGCGGAACGTCACGTGACGCGGCGCGCGATCTAGGGGCTTTTGCATCGCAAGTATCCTCCGGGCGAGCTCGAAAGCACGAGTTTGCCGTTGAGCACGGGATCGGGCGCGAAACGGTCGGTTTCGGCGAGGTAGGCCTTGAGAGCCGCATAGGGCTCGTTGCCCGGATAGAGAACCTTCGAGCGCTTGGTCGGCGTCTGAGAGGCGTCGCCCCGTCCGAGCAGCGTGTCGGCGACGACGAGATACTGGCCATCCGTCACCAGCGGGCCATAAGCACGCAGCTCCGCCAGCACGTGATCGCGGCTGTGGTCGCTGTCGAGCACGACCATGACGGACGCGCCGTCCGGGATTTCGGCGCTCACGCGGGCAAGAGTTTCGGGTGCGGTCGACGGGCCCTCGATCAGCGTGATGCGGGGCGCAAGAAGGTGGCTTTCGATCGTCTCTCGATTGTGCGCGCGGATGTCGATGTCGACGCCGATGACCTGTCCCTTGCCGATGACTTGCAAAAGCGACGCCATGAAGATCATCGATCCGCCGCGCGCGACTCCGGTCTCGACGATGATGTCCGGCTTAGTGTTCCAGATCGCTTCCTGCGTCGCCATCACATCCGCGGGCATCTGGATGATCGGCACGCCCATCCACGACCACAGATAGGAGTAGTCGTACTTGTCGAGACATACGAGCGTGTCGAGGGCGCTGCGGAATGCTTCATCGTCCCGCCCGAGCGCGAGCGACATCTCACGTTTGTGGGCTTCAAATGCGAGGCGGTCGTCTTCGGTCATCGCATCTGCTTTCGTGCGCGCCGTCATGCGGTTTTCTTCAGAGGCGGCGCCGTGCGCCTCGCGCGCTCCGCCGCGGCGGCCACGGCCCAGGCGACGCGGTCGATGTCGGCTTCCGTCATGTCGTGGTAGCTCGGCAGGTTGATGGCGCGGCCGGGAATGCTCCAGGCCACGGCGTTGTCCGGGCGGCTCTCGAACATCGCCAGGCTGGACAGCGGGTGGAAGAAGACGCGGACGTCGATATCGGCGGCTGCGAACGCCGCGAGCAGCGCTTCGCGCGAGACGCCGCTCGCGGCATCGAACACCACCGTCGGCATCCACGCGCCGTTGAGCGTTCCGTCGGGCTCGGCGTTCATCGAGACGCCCGCAAGAGCGGACAGACGCGTCTCGTACGCCTTGAGAATCTCACGCTTGCGGGCCACAAGCTCCGCGATGCGCTCGATCTGCGCGCAACCGATGGCCGCCGCAATATTCGTCATCTTGTATTTGAACCCGACCGCCTCGGGCCACAGCGCGTGCGCCGCCCCGCGTGCCCGCCCGTGGTTGGAGAGCGTCAGCGCGCGCTCGTAAAGCGCGGCATCGCTGGTCACGAACATGCCGCCTTCGCCGGTCGTGAGCGTCTTTGTGCCGTGAAACGAGAACGCGCCGAACAGCCCCATGGAGCCCGCGCGCCGTCCGTGGAAAACCGAACCGATCGCTTCCGCCGCATCCTCGATCACGGGTATCCCCGTGCGCCGGCCGAGGTCGAGCAGCGCATCCATGTCGCAGAGATTGCCGTAGAGGTGCGTGGCGACGATCGCGCGCGTGCGCGGCGTGACATGGCGTTCGGCGTCTGCCGGATCGAGACACCACGTGTCGGGGAGAATATCTGCGAAGACGGGTGTCGCACCGAGATGCACGATGGGAGCCGCGGTTGCGATCCAGTTCGTGTCGGCGAGGATGACCTCGTCGCCCGCGCCGATGCCGAGCGCGGCAAGTCCCATGTGAAGCGCGCCCGTGCAGCTCGATGTGGCAATGGCGAATTCGCTGCCGATGTGCGTCCTGAAGCCGTGCTCGAAGCGGTCGATATACTCGTAGCAGCGGCTGCCCCAGCCGTTCGCGGCCGCGTCCGCCGCGTAGCGTGTTTCGAGATCGGTGATGGACGGCTTCGTGTAGAGAATTCTTTCACGCATGCTTCGACCTTCCCCCTTTGGTCGATCTCACCGCCTGAACGCCGCAGGCTTCTTGGGCCGGAACGCCGTGGAGGGCGAATCGCCCTCAGATCACTACATTCCCGACAAGATCGCGATCGGTAAAGATGAGATTTGGCTTGTAGCCGAGGGACACGAACCTGTCGTAGCTGGACGCGTTGGGGACAAAGACCGCGGTGCTTTCGGCGTCCTCTGGAGAGTGTACGCTCGGCTCCTCGACGACCTCGATCTCGCCGGGCAGCCCGAGCTGCCGCAGCATCTCCTCAAGCGCCGCGCGATCCGCCACGCCGGACAGCATCAACCTCTTGATTCCGGCCGGTGACGCGGCGTGCCACGCCAAAGTCTGGATGCCCGCCATAAGCGGAAGGGTCTGCCTGAGCTTTGCAACCTCAGGATGCTCGCCCAATCCGCCGATGGCCATGCGCGTGTAAAGTTCGTAGGCCTTGATATAGTCCTTGCGCGCCGCCCAGAACCGCACGGCCACGGCCATGCGGTTGAGCGTGAAGGCTCTGCATTTTTGCTCGTAGTCGGCGCGGGCCTCACGCGTGTCGGGGATCCGGCCACGCTTGAGGCCCAGATAGAGAAAGTATTCGAGCCCGCCGCGATACTTGTCCCAGTCGGTCATGACCTGGTCATTGCCGGCCTGTTGTCGCGCCGCGACCTTCGAGACCGTCACCGAGCGATAGAACGGGCGCTTGAGGAAAGCGACGGCGCCTTCTTCGAGAAAATGCGCAAGGTACGAGAAGGCCCAGAAACAGAACTCGCGCGGCACCCAGGCCGATTTAAGCACGGACGCCCGGTAGATGCCGATCTCAGGAAAGATGTGGCGCTCGTACATGAACTGAAACACCTCAGCGAAGCTGCCACGCTCGAATTTACGGTTGGCATCGACGCTGTAGAACTGGCTGACGTCTTTGCCTGCGACCTCGTTGTAGAGCGTCCAGGGCGCGTGGCACGCGACGACATCCGGATTGGCGTCGAGGAACCGCACGGCCTCGACGATCCCCTCAGGCACGAGCGTGTCGTCATCGGCATGACTGAGGGCGTAGGTACCGAGCGCATGGTGAAACGCGCTCGCGGAATTGGCGAGCGAGCCCCCGTTCGAGCTGCGGCGATAATAGCGAATCGGCAAACCGCGGGCACGGAACGCCTCGACGACCTCGGCCGTGTTGTCGGCAGAGGCATTGTCGGAAATCACGATCTCGTAGGGGAAATCGAACCGATACCGGGTCTCGAAATACGACAATGCGTTTTCGAGAAACGGGGCGCGATTGTACGTCGGGATGCAGAAGCTGAGTTTGATCCCGCTCATGCGCGCACCTCTGATCTTGGGCGTTCACGCGCCATCTCCGCCCGGCGCCTCGCAAGGCGAAGAGCCCGCGGCCGTTAATCAGCGGCAGATAGCACTCCAAACTTGTACAAGGCTTGCCGGAGCGGCCGGAGCGCGGGCGAACGCCCAAGTGCCCCGGGGTGCGCGCGGAGACCGGCGCGGGGTCTTCGCGATGTGCGCAAACGGCCACAGGTCGCCGCGATCTTCCCATCTTCTATACTATTTTCATCAAGAATTGATTTTGCTCAAGTGGCCGCCCCGCGAGCCACCGCTACTCCTTCTGTCTCAAGGGCTGCTTCTCCGTGCCGCGGATCAACCGCAACTGGTGCGGGACGATCGCTGCCCGTCCTGTAAGCAAACCGAGTGCACCGAGCCGTCCGATGACACAAGCCGATTTAGCGCCACACTTTGCGCGGCTCGTCGACGAGCCCCTCTGCGATGCGTTTGCCGATCGCCGGGCTGTTCTCCCATGGCGAAACAAGAGACCGCTTCCTGCCGGCGAAGTATCGGCCACATGGGCAAACCTCATGAGCGGCCATCGTTCGTCGGAGGACCGGCTAGCCTATATTCACGTTCCCTTCTGCGCCAACCACTGCCTCTTCTGCGGCTTTTACCGCAACGCCTATACGCAGCATGCCGCGTCGTCCTACGCCAATCTCCTGATCGAGGAAATAGAGCAAGAAGCGTCGGCACAAACGATCCGCCATCGCCCGATCGCTGCGGTCTATCTCGGCGGAGGAACCCCAAGCGCACTATCCGCCGCCGAGCTGTCCCGCATTCTGAGTACGATCAAGCGGTGTCTGCCGCTCGCATCCGATTGCGAGATCACGATCGAAGGCCGCATCATCCACTTCGACACTGAGAAGATCGATGCCGCGCTCGAAGCGGGCGTCAATCGCATCTCCATCGGCGTGCAGACTTTCGACACCGACGTCCGCCGGCGACAGGGACGGCGCGCATCGCGAGACGACGCGATCCGTTTCCTGGAGGCGATCCGGGACCGCGATCGCGCAGCCCTCGTCATAGATCTCCTCTACGGCCTTCCGGGCCAGACCGACCGCGTCTGGCGCGAAGACCTCCGCATCGCCGCCGACATCGCGCCCGATGGCGTCGATCTCTATGGCCTCAATCTCATTCCGGGAACGCCGCTGCACAAGGCGGTCGGCAGCGGAAAATTCGAGAACATGGCCGCACTCCGCGAGATTGGGCGCATGTATCGCACAGGCGTCGAAACGCTCGCCGCAAAGGGATGGACCCAGATCAGCAACAGCCACTGGGCACGCACCCCCCGCGAACGCAACCTCTACAATCTCCGCATCAAGGAAGGCGTCGATTGCCTCGCATACGGATCCGGCGCGGGCGGTCTCCTTGGAAAATACAGCTACAGCGTCGCTCCCGATCTTGAGACATATCGCGACGCCGTCATCTCCGGTCGAAAACCACTCTCGGGCATGCTCGTGTCCGACTCTCTCCAACCCGCCCGCAACGCCATTACGGCCGGCCTCGAAGTCGGGCGCCTCGATCTCGAACGCATCGCGAGCCATCTCGGCGGCAGGCTGAACCCTGGCATTGCCCCTCTTCTCGATCAGTGGCGTTCGGCCGGGCTTGTGTCGATCGACGGACGCATCGTCTCGCTCACCACGGCAGGGCGCTTCTGGTACAGCAACCTTGTCTCTGCATTCGACGCGATCCTGGCAGGCTCAGCGCCTGCAACGCCCGCAAGCGGCGCCACTGGACCCATCCGAAATCCTGAAAATCAGCAGAGGACATTACGCCCATCATGACCCACGCACACACCGCGACAGCCCGTGATCTCGCCCGCATCGCGCTTGCCGACGATCCCGGCGGCATCCTGGAGGCAACGGCCACCCGCCACGGACTCTCGCTGCAAGACACTGTCGAATGCCTCCCCGCAGACATGTGGACGCGTATTTCCGGCACACACTTCGTCGACGTCATGAGCGACGTATCGGAATGGGGAAGCGTCACCGTCATTTCCCACACCAAGGATGCCATCCTGGAGTTCGAAGGGCCCGTTCCCGCTGGCAAGCTCGGCCACGGCTTCTACAATCTCGGCGGCGGCGGCGGGTTGAGCGGCCATCTGCGGGCCGACAACTGCAAGGCAATCGTCTTTCTCCGCCGCCCCTTCATGGGGAAAGAGACGCTCTCGGTCCAGTTCTTCAACGGCGACGGAGAAGCCATGTTCAAGATCTTTGTCGGCCGCGACGAAGACCGAAAGCTGAAGACGGATCAGGTCGAACGCTTCACCCGGCTGGAAACCCGCTTCCCGGAAACCGGGAGCGCCCATTGAGATGAGGCCGGTGCTGATCTTCGGAGCGAGCCGCGGCGTCGGCTTGCTCCTGGCAAAAAAGCTGCGCCACGACGGCGTGCCGGTGCTCGCGATGCTTCGCTCCGACACTGGCCGCGCGGAGCTTGATGCAGAGGGCGTGCGCATCGCCCAAGGTGACGCGTTTTCTAGGACCGATCTCGAACGGGCCTTCTCCCTCTTACAAAGTGAGTTCGACGTGGTCTCGACGCTCGGCGGCTGCGCACCCGATGGCGAATACGCCGACGATGTCGGCAACATCAACGTGATCGACGAAGCCGCCCGGCGCGGCGTCGCCCGGTTCGTGCTCGTGACGTCCATCGGATGTGGCGAGATGGCGCCCTTCCGATCCGAGCGGGCCATTGCTGCGTTCGGCGCGGCCGTGGACGCGAAAACACGCGCCGAAGAGCACATGAAGCGCACCATCGCGCAAGGCACCGCGATCCGGCCGGGCGGCTTGCGGTCCGAACCGGCAACCGGCCGCGGGATCTTGACGACGGACGCTGAGATGCACGGCTTCATCCATCGCGCGGACGTCGCCGATCTCGTCGCGCGCGCGCTGCGCGACGCCGGCACGGCGGGCCGCGCCTTTGCCGCCGTCGACAGGGATCAGGCGAAAAGCGTCAATCCCATCGCACCCTTTCCTCTCGCGGCTTGAGGGTGAGCCATGTCCGACCCAAAGGGAAACACAACCAACCAGATGCAAGTGAAGCGAGGCGCGGCATGACATTCGGATTTCTGATGATCGTGATGACCCTGCTCGAAAGCGGCCAGATGTCGGCAGCGTTCGTCAACACGGCGTCCCTCGAAGAATGCGAGCGCCGTGCGGCTGCGGTGCGAACGATTTTGTCGAACGGACCGCAGCCGCTCAAGGATATCATCTGCCGCCGCTCGGATGCCACGTTCGAACCGTTCTCGCACGATACGCAAGGCGCCCACACGCATCGCTATCTCGTCTCGTACGACGACACGGACGCCCGGATCACCCAACTGTCCGGCAATGATGCGCCATGCGCCGCCGATCCAGCCGGGCAAGATCCGGCCAAGCCAACCCAATACTGCGCGGTCTCCGCCCAGAAACTGCTTTCGGAAGGGAACTGACGTCAATCGACGGCAACGAAGCTCTCCCGTGGCGCGGCAACGCGTTTTCACGGGCCGGTCCTGCTGTGCCGTCACGCAAGGAAAGGTACGAGGTATGACGACGACGAAACATAATCAGACGAGAGCGAACGGGACCCTTCCGCGCGTTCCGCATCTTGAAGGAGCAAAAGACCGTTACCGGATGAAGGGGCTGGCGTTCGGCCTCATGCTGTCCGCCGCCGTTGTGGCATCGTCCCCCGCGCGCGCCCAGGACGGCGCGGTCTGGCTCGACGGCATCACCGTGATCGGCACGCGCACCGAGGTTTCCGTGCAGGACAACCCCGCCTCCGTAACCGTGATCGACCAGCAGCAGCTTGAGCGCAGGGCGCCAGAGAGCATCGCCGAGATGTTGCGTGACGTTCCGGGCGTCGAGGTCGTCGATTCCTCTGCAGCCGGCATGAAGCGCCTGCGCATCCGCGGCGAATCTTCGGCACGCGTGACCATCCTCGTCGACGGTCAGGAGATGACCGACCACAGCACGTTCGGCACACCCATCCTGATCGATCCGAGCAACGTGGAGCGCATCGACGTCGTGCGCGGCCCCGCGTCCGTTCTCTACGGCGCCAAGGCCATCGGCGGCGTGATCAACATCATCACCAAGCGCGGATCGGAGAAGCCCGTCGAGCTGGAGCTGGGCGGCGCCTACTATTCCGGAACGAAGGGCAAGCAGGGCTGGGCTGCGCTATCGGGAACGATCAACAGCTTAGACTATCGCATCTCCGGAACGCTTGCCGACCATGAGGACCGCAAGGTTCCGAGCGGCCGTTACACGTCCACCGGCAGGCTCGACGGCACCTCGTTCGACAGCGACGATCTCTACCTGCATCTGGGACACACGTTCGGCGCTGCGAACAATCACTATCTCGCGCTCAAGGTCGAGCAAAACCGGCTCACGACAGAGAACTGGACGGACCCTGAGAGCCTCGTTTTTCCCATCACGGATTTCCGCATCGACTTGCCCCAGCGCGACCGTCAGAAGATCGGCGTCTACTACGACGGCAAGAACCTCGGCCCCGTTCTGCGCAACGTCCACGTCGATGCGTTCTACCAGACGATTGACCGCCTGTTTATGAACGAAGTGGTGATGAGGCCGACACCGGCGGCCCCCAATCGGAGCGTGACCGTGACGTCCACATCCGACGACCAGATCGTGAACTTCGGCGGCACGATCCAGGCAGACTTCCAGTTCCATCCCGACCACGAAACCATCGTCGGTGCCCACTATCTTTCAGACGGTCTGGATACGGCGAAAACATCTTCGACCATATCGAGGGGGTTTCCCTTTCCTGTGCCGCCAACGCTTGGAGATGATCGCGACAAGGCCTTCATAAGAACCGCGTCAGCCTTCGCCCAGAACACGTGGTCGTTCGCACAGGATTTCAAGCTCGCAACCGGCATTCGCTACCACCACATCGAAACGGAACTCGACGAGACCACCAGCGCCACGCGCACGCCCCAGAGCAACAGCGAAGGACAGGTCGTAACTTCGGCTAGCCTTGTCTACACCGGCATCCAGGACACAACCCTGCGCGCGCACTACGCGGAAGGCTACATAACGCCGACGCTGCTTCAGCTCTTCACCGACACCGCCGCGGGCCGCGGTACGAACACCTACGGCAATCCCAACCTCGATACCGAAACGTCCCGCAGCTACGAGATCGGCGCACGCTACAATGCAGACGGCCTTGCACTCGACTTGGCCGGCTTCTACACGACCGCAAAGGACTACATCACGACGGTCCGCTGCGGAACGGGACCTGCGTGTCCGGCTGGGGCGTTGGCCGCGGAATACATTTATGACAACGTCGACGCCGCGACGACCTTCGGCATCGAGCTGATGGCCGAGTACGCTGTTCCCGGCACTGCGTTCACGCCTTACGTCAGCGGCGCATGGACACGGCGCAAACTCGAATTCCAGCGCTTCGACACCTACAACAGCAACACGCCCGAGCTATCGGGCCGGATCGGCGTGCGGTACGATACCGTGATCTCGGGGTTCAATCTCTGGACCGATCTGTTCGTGCGCACGGCAAGCGGCGTCAAGCTGTCGTCATGGAACGAGACGGCATCCGCCGTCGATACCGACACCCTCTCAGGATGGACGACATTGAACTTCGCGTTCGGCGGTCCGCTCACCGCAGACGAATCCGCAACGTTCGCGGTTCATCTCAACAACCTCACCGACGAAGAATACCGTTCATCGTTCGACGAGCTTCCGGGAATCGGACGAAGCGTCGAGGTGAGCGCTCGTGTGAAATTCTAGATCGCAACGCTCGAAAGATATTCGCAAACACCGGGCCGCTCTTGCAGAGCGGTCCGGCTTTACGTGCGCCGTTCATTCGTCGCTCGGCGCTTTCCCTCGACGCCACATCTCGTATCTAAGCCGCGCGATCCTATAGGCATCGGGGATGGACAACGCCCACACAAACAGGCCCCCGGCCGAGCGCCCGACGAACGAATGATCGGGCGTCGTCGTGTGCCAGGAGGCCAACGCGAGCAGCAGAGAAAAGAACGCAAAGCCGAATCCGCGCTGCGGAAGTCCCAACGCGACATGACCCCCACCCGGCAGAAGAACGGCAAGCGCGAGAACGATGTAGGGATGCACCGGCGGGCGATCCGAGGTCATGCCGCCTCCGGCTCTTGGTGCGCCGCCGCCGCTCCAACACGCAAAGTATCGAGTTCTCGAAGCACGTGGGCCAGCATCTCGGCAGAGACACCGCTGCCGTCGAAGGTCGCCTGACGAAGCAGAAGGTATTCTCCGCGGCGCCCTTCGTCCGCCTGGCGGATAATGCGCAAACCGCGCCGCGTCACCGCAATCTCCTTAACACGCGCGTCCGCCAGAATGGACGCGAGCAGCGCACTAAGCGCTTCGAAATTTACAGCAGACCGCTCATCTTCGCCGCGAACGATTACCTCGCGCGGGAACGACGGCGGCACGTCGATCACGTAATGGAAGCGAGGCGTAAGACTGAAGAACTCATAACCTGACGGCCGGACGAGAATGGAGAACCCGCAGAAACCTTCGAGTGTCGCCAGTTCCGTCACCTGGAGCCAAAGCTGCGGCAAGCGGCGGATCGTCATCCCGTCGCTGATCAGCCGAACGTCGATAGCGCGCCCCGCCTGCATGCCCTCGATGCGCGGAAACCCGTCTCCGCTCCATGTCACGGTTTGCGCATCGAATAACCTCGAACAATCGTCGAGAAGAGAACGGCGTTTGCCGAGTTGCAGCCGATGCTGTCGCAAAGCCAGCCACCCGAGCATGGCCGTCACGGCGATGACGACAACGACGCCTGAAAGCGACAACTCCACGGCCTCCAACTCCAGTTCTCACTCTCGCGCGACACCCGCTCGTCAATACCCGACAGGCTTCGGCCAAGGCATCGTAAACTGCTCCCCACGTCGCACGAACTTATACCGATGCAGCGCAAACCACAGCGAAGCAACAATGTAGAACACCATCATCGCAATCAACTGCGTGCCGTAGCCCAGAAACACCGCAAAGTACGTCGCGGCGCATAGGATCAGCAGCACGATCGCGGGCAGCGGGTGGAACGGATAGACATAACCCCGCTTAATCGACCCCAGCGGCCATTTTTTCCGGAACATGATCACGTTGATCGCCATGAACGTGTAGTCGAGCAGGCCCGAAAGGATCGAGAACGTAATCACCTGATCCAGCGGTGCGAAGTAAGCGAACACCAGGGCCACCGGCACCAGAAACACGATCGAGCGATAGGGCGTGCGATACTTGGGATGCACGGCGCCGAACACCTGGGGAAGATAATGATCGCGCCCCATGGAAAACCACGCGCGCGACGCATCGTTGATGCAGCAGTTGGCGGAGGCCAGTGCGGAGAAGATTGTGCCGATGAAGAGCAACACCATCAGAACCGTCGAATTGGTGAGACGCGCCGCATCGAACAGCGGCGTCACCGATTGCCCCAGATACTCCCACGGCATCAGGCCCGAGCAGACGTACCACGTCATGGTCGCCGCAATCAGAAGCGTAATGATGCCCGTCATGGTGCCGAGCGGAAGAGCGCGCGCCGGCGAGCGCACCTCCTCCGCAGCCTGCGTGGTTCCTTCGATACCGAGATAGAACCACATTCCGAAATGCAACGCTGCCAGCACGCCGAGCCAGCCATAGGGAAGCTCGGTCAGCAGCTGATCGTGATGCACGTAGGCATCGCTCCAGGGCTGGACCGCGAAGAACAGCACGCAAATTGCGATAAAGGCGATGGCCGTGATGACAAGGCTGAACGTCAGCGTCGTGTAGACGCCGCGATAATTGAGCCAGGCGAGCGTCATGATCGTGAGCACGACGAACGGCTTGTCGCTCGAATTCTCGAAACCCGCCATGATGCCGACGGTCTGGACAAGGTGACCGAGCGTGATGGCGTTCGCCGCCTCCAGCATCGTGTAGGCGAAAACCAGAAAAAGACCGACGTTAAAAGCCATCAGCGGCCCGATGATGTGCTTGGCCTGCGCGTACTGTCCGCCTGCGGCCGCAACCGTCGAGGTCACCTCCGAATCGATGATGGCAACGCACGTATAAAGGAGGCCGGCAAACCAGCACGCGATGAGCGCGGCAATAGCGCCACCCTTGCCGACCGCAAAGCTCCAGCCCATGTATTCGCCGACGAGAACGATCCCGACACCCAGCGCCCACACATGACCAGGGCCAAGCACGCGAAGCAGCGAGATGCGCTTCTGCCGGCGGCGAGCGGTTGCCTGAGCCACTAACGATCTCTTTCCCGCTCTGGATCGGTGACGGGCGACCGTTCGATCTCACCTTCCTTGGACGACGTCAGAAGATCCTCTTCGTAGGACCTGTCCGTTCGGATCATGTCGACCAGCATCCACAAACCGAGAAATGCCGAAAGGCTCCACGCGGCGTATTCCAAGAGTTCGAACGTATTCACCCGCGTGCCCCCCTATTCGCTATCGTCGAAATGTTCGTCGATGACCTCGCGATACTCTTTTCTCGACCAGTGGAGGACGATGATGAAATACGCAATGACGACGAGGGTGCTGATCCCAAGCTCTATAAAACTGAAATTGTAATTGAATCGGGTGGCGATGAGCAGCGCGGCGGGCTGTCTGCCGTCTTTCGCCTCCGCCCCGTCGGTGTACCCCAGCTTCTCCCATTGGGCCTGCATCGTCGCATTCTGCTTCATGCCGGCCCATGACGTATCGCTCAGCTCGACCGTGTACTTACCGCTGCCCACCAGACCCAGGTACACCGGTGCAAACAGGGACGCGAGCACGAGCACAAGCAGGAAAAGCGTATCGAAGACCTGCCCGATCCAGGATTGAACAGGTGGCTGATAGCGCTTCCTCGCCATGACTGCCGCCCTCACCCCTTCGCGCGCTTCATCTCATCGAGATAATAAATATCTAGCTTGTAGATATGCTCCTTGTCGCGCGTGTAGTGAATGATCATCGCTGCGATCGAAGCGGTGTTGAACAACAGAACCAGCCCGCCGCCGACCGCCAACGCGATGAGAACGCCCGCCTCCGCTTTGCTGACCAGAAGCACCCAGTAGGTGAAAGCATAGAGACACCACAGCACGACCACGGCGCCGATGGCCCATCTTCGATCGGCCGCGAACATCCGTTCCACGCGCGCGTCCGCCGGCTTCTGCTGCTGCATGAAGCTCCCCTTTGCGATGTCCTGTGGGCCCCGCCGTTGCACCCGGGGCATAATGTTCATACAGGGGAATTTTTTGTCATGCGCCGTCGTTTGGCAAGGCAAATCCGCGCCAGCCCGACAGCCGTTTGTGCCGCTTACGCGCGACCGCTCCGCAGCGCGTTATTGCGCTTCGCAGAAAGCGACGAGCCTCACGCGAGACCCGACCGGCCCGGCGCTGTTGGCTTCACGCTCTCCGCCACCACATCGGCCTTCGCAGCGCCGTCATCCTCTTCGAGCCCCTTCTTGAAGCTCCGGATGCCCTTGCCGACGTCCCCCATCAGCTCCGAAATCTTTCCGCGCCCGAACAGGAGAAACGCGACGGCCACCACGAGAAGAAGATGCGTGACGCTGAGACCCATGGTGACCTCCACTGTTGAAATGAATGCTCGGCGCCGGATGGATCAACGCCCGGCGTCGCCCTCTTCGTCCAGAATGACAAGCTCGGATTTAATGATCGGATGAATCCAGCAGCGGATCACCGTCGGCCCCGCAACGCGAAGCGTGAGGCTCCGCTTCACCCCAGGAACCTGGGTGTCGAGGTTATCGACCGTCCCATCCGAATAAGTGATGTAGAGATTGTGGGCCATGTCGGAGCGGTTATCGAACGTCACGACGTCGCCGACGCGCATCTCGCCCTCGATCTTATCGAGCTCCATGTGGTGCAACACCACCGTATGCTCGGCGGCCAACGCTATGCTTGAAAGAAGCGGCGCCGTTACGGCAATACTCATCGCAAGCGCTGCAATCCAACGTCTCATAACCATGTCACCTTTTGTCGCCTTCAGGGGAGCCGCGGCATCTTTACGTCAAGCGGCGGCCCTTGCAACGTCTTCAGATAGGCAATGAGATCCGCCCGCTCTTGTGCGCTCAACGTGATGGCCTGCATTTCCGGCGACAGGCTTGGCCGTTTCTTTCCGCCGTCCTCGTAGTGCTCGATCACCTCGTCGAGCGAAGCCATCGATCCGTCGTGCATATAGGGACCTGACAAGCGGAAATCCCGCAGCGTCGGCGTCTTGAAGGCGTGCTGCATGATCACGACACTGGGCGGCGCGAATTGCCCGCGCCCGATGTCTTCGCTTTCAAGCCCGATGTCATGGAAACTGTCGTCCGTGAGCCGCCAGCCCGAATGGCATTTGGCACAACGCCCCGCCTCGTTGAAGACGAGAAACCCGCGCTTGGCAGCTTCCGAGATAGCGGCCTCGTCCCCGTCGATCCACTTGTCGAACGGTGCTTCGCCCGACACGAGCGTGCGCTGGAAGCTCGCAAGTGCGCCGAGAAGCGTTTCCGCGCGGATGCCCTCGCCGGGATAGGCAGCTTCGAAAAGCGGCGCGTATCCGTCGATTGCGTTGACGCGCGTCACGGCCTCTTCGAGTTCGAGCCCCATCTCGTGCTCGGCCGTGATCGGCAGCACCGCCTGCTGTTCCAGCGTTCCGGCGCGGCCGTCCCACATCAGCGCGGAAAGCCACGCCGCATTGAGAACGGTCGGCGTCTTGCGCGGCAACGGCACGCCCGTCACCCCAACGCCGCGCTTGAGTCCGTCGCCCCAATCGAATCCCGGCTGATGGCAGCTTGCGCACGAAACGCTCCCCGTCCGCGAGAGCCGCGGATCGAAGAACAGCGTCTTGCCGAGTTCGGCCTTTTCCGGCGTCAACGGATTGGATGGCGGCGCGGGAATAGCCTCGGGGCGGCGATACTTCGCCTTGAGATCCTCGGAAACGTGCACTCCGGTCGCAGCCGACACGGGCCCTGCGAAGGCCGACGTCAACGCCGGGCCTTGCGGCGTGCGCGGCATGACACCCGCCGCCGTACCGACGGTCAGCACGATTGCAAAAGCCAAAAGGATGAAGAAACGGGTTTCCGTCATGTCGATCCGTTACGCACTCACCGTTTCCATGCCCCTTGCCCGCTCCGCATCGCGGACGTCTCCTTCGGTGCGCAGGCGCATGAGCACGAGATCGCGCGCGACGAGATCCGCAAGATTGGCCAAGGCCGTGAGGCAAACCGTCCCGTGATAATCTCCGGTCTCGCGTCGAGCGGCACCAGCGCCAAGCTGGGACAGCTCCGATAACAATGACATTCGCAGCGGCTCGACGACATCGTGCAGCGCACGCACCGTCGCGCCCTTGAATTCCGGATGCGTGGTAAGAGTCCCGCTTCGCGCAAGCATGTCGAACGTCAGAGCATGGTTCACAACATCGAGACCTGTCGCGTCGAAGGGCGCACGTGCCGCAACGGCCGCGTCGAGAATAGCGCCCGCTGCGATCAGGCGCCAGGTCGGGCTCGTCGCGCTCCTGGCCTCCCGATAAAGTCGGAGAAGGCTGCTCCATTCGGAAGACAATGCGCCGAGAGCAGGCTCGGTCTTGAGCGCACTCGGCCGGAACGGCACAAACCGCCAGCGCGCGCCGTACTCCACATCGGCGACGCGCCAGCCCGCGATTTCGAAGCTGCGCCCGTATTGGAGGGCCATACGGCTGAGTTCGGCGTCGGCGTGGCGAAAGGCCAGAGAAAGCGCGTCCGTCGCGCCTGTCGCCGGAACGGCATAAACGATCTCGTGAAGCTTACCGGCTTCGTTTGCCGAAGCGTGAAGAATGCAACGCACACCGTCGATCTCGACGTCGCGTTCGCTGTCCGAAGCGGAAACGACGAGGTCCGTCTCCCAAGCGCGCGTCAAGGTGTTGCAAAGCATGAAGCCCACCACAAACGAGCGCTCGTCCTTAGCCTCCTCGGAAGCCGTCACGGTCTCCTTCGGAGTTTCGGCCTTCAGCGGCGACAGAGTATTATGGGGAATCCACACAGCCTCACCTATTCGATGGGATGATGAGAATGCTCACGCCTTGGGCTTCACCTTCACCCCACCCTTCATGAAGGGATGCGGCGTGCACGTGTAGCTGTAATCGCCGGCTTCGTTGAAGCGGATGGCCATCGTCTGTCCGGTGCGCAGCATCGCACCCATGATCTTGGCCGGCGTGCCAATCTGCACGTTATGGGGAACAGCATCGCTGTTGGTCCATTCCACGGTCGTGCCCGCCTCGACTTCGAGCGTCGCCGGGGCATACTTCATCTTCGCGATATCGACTTTGACGACGTCCGCGGGGAGCGCGTCCTTTGCCACGACCTCAAGCGGATCCGCGGCACGGGCGACGTCGAACCCCGCGGACAAGACAATCAAAGCAGCAACAACAGCACTGACGATTTTCATACGGATCTCACACCTTTCGATCAAAAAGGGGCAGCAATGATCGCATCATCGCTGCCCAATTTGGACTTGGGAGAGGTTAGGCTTTGCCGACGATCGGCGAGATCGTGCAGTGGTAGGTCATGGCATCGTCCTCGGCACCGAAGCACCAGATGATGTCGTTCGCGAACTCCGGACGGTAGACCGGCAACTCGCCTTCCGTGTTGAGACAGCCGCAACGTCCGCAGACGTTCTTACCGCAGCAGTCGCGATAGGCGATCAGATAGCTCTGGTTGTCGCCGGGGTTGAAGCAGCTCGCGATCCACGAGCTGGGAGACAGCCGCGTGCCCGGAGGACAGTTCGTCAGCGAGCCGCCGCAGCAGTCGCAGATGTTGCCGTCGATCGAGCAGTGACGCCAGTAATCGCACTGCGTGACGTCGGTATCCTGCGGCTTCCAGCCTTCGCGCGTACCGGCTGCCGCATGAGCGCCGCGGCTCACGCGTCCGCGGCGGTCGACGGGCAGGAGCGGCACCAACGCGGCACCCGCAAGCACGGTCCCAACGCGGCCGATGAAACCACGGCGGCTGGTCCGCCCCGCAACTGTACGCGAGAGCTTCTCCAGGATTTGATCGAATTTCGTATTCTCTAGCATGGGGTATTCCTCCTCGACATATCCATTTGATTTTTCGGACTCAGTGCTCGGCGTGGAAGCCGTTGCCATTCGAATGAATTGAGCTGATGCCCGTTTTCTTCATGTAGTCCTGCAAAGAGTGATGACCGGAGCGAGCGCCTTCGACGAGGCTTTCGAGGTGCTCCCTCGTGTTGGTCAGGCCCTTTGCACGGATCTTCCCGTGGCTGTCGATCACGACGCCGTAGGGAATCTTTCCGACCTGGAAGCGCATGCCGACTTCCGCCGAAACGATGTAGGGGATGTCCCCGAGATCGTGGCTCTTGAGGAAACGGGCGTGGTCTTCCGGCTGTCCGTCGCTGACGAGGAACACGTTGATGTTCTCGTCGCGGGAAACCGATTTGATGATCGGCAGCAGCTTGTCGCAGATCGGACACGTCGGAGCCGTGAACATCAGCAGCGTTTCCTGCGGCTGCGGGCCGCCGATACGATGCGCCTTGCCGAAGTAGTCGACCACTTCGAACTTGGGTGCTGCGTCTCCGATATCCGGACCATGATCTGTGATCATGGCGCCGAGGGGTGCGGAACGCTCGTGCAGGATGCCGACCTGCCTGGTGATCCCGAACAAGGCGACCACACAACCGATAAGCGTGAGCCAGAGCAGAACGTTTGACGCAATCAGGAATTCGATCGCCATTGCGCGTTTCCTTTTCTAAGCGAGATGAGCGTTGTTCCGCGCGGTGGCTGCGACGCCACCGAGAAGACCGAACGTGATGTAGAGAAGCATCGCGACCGAGGCGGCAAAGACGCCCGTTGCAATGTCGGCCCAGGTTGCCGCGCGGGAAGCATCCACGAGCCCGAGCAGAACCAGCCCGCCGCCCGCCAGCACAACATTGCGCAGGACGAGGAACCAGCTAAGGGCCTGCTTGTAGCCCGTGCGGAAGCACCCGCAGTCGATGGCCTTGCGTCCGCGAGCGACGTTGATGGCCATCGCGATTGCGAAGAGCATCAACAGCCCGCTCGCCCCGGCGGCGGCATACGGGAGTGCTGGATCGACCAGCAATCCCGCAGCGACCGCCAGCTCCAGCCACGGCAGAACCGCAGCGACTGGAGCGGCGAGCGCCTCCGGCATCAGCCGGAAATTGCGGACCACACCCACGAACTCCTCCTGGTGGCGCAGCTTGGACAAAGCTGCGCCGGCGAACAGGAGAGCGAGGAACGACCGAAGAAAGGTCGTCACCAATGGATCGGAAAGGAGCCACATGGGAGGCCTCGATCAGTTGTCGTGAGCGATGATGACCTGCGGCCCGTGACCGAGCTCGGGAACGGAGTGCTGTTCCTTGCCCGTCGCGGCGTCGAGGATGTAGAGCGTCTTCTCGCCCGTCGAGAGCGCGTAGAGCTGGGGATTGTCGTCCTGGCTCACCGCAATCGAGTCGATGTCGCGGCCGAAATCGATCTTGCGGATACGCTTTCCGGTCTTGGCATCGTGAACGAAGGCGAAGCGGCTCGAATACTTGTGCGTCCACTTCGCGCGCTGGTCGCCAAGGAGATAGATCTCGTTGGTGCCGCGGTGGTAAGCCACCGGCAGCCAGCCGCCGACGCGCCAGTTGTCCTTCTTCTCTTCTTCCGTGAACACGTCGAAGTGCTGGCCGAACTTGGCTTCGCCCGACGAGATGTCGACCAGGAAGATCTTGCCTTCGTACGTCGGCCATACGATCTGGCCGGCCTTGAGCGAGAACGCAGGCGTGTTGATCAGGTACTCGTCCTCGGCATGGAAGACTTCCGTCTCCTTGACCTCAACCTTGCCGTCCTTGTCGAAGGTGACCTTCGCCATGGTGCCGCTGCGGCAATGCATGAAGAACGTGTCGTTGCCCGACGGGAAGATGTGATAGCAATCCGGCACATCGAGCATGCGCACGAACTTCTTGTTCTCGATGTCGACGAGGCCGACCTGCGGCGACGGCGTGAACTGATAGAACAGCAGCGACTTGCTGTCCGGCGTCAGCGTCGTCATCCACGGATACGTTCCGACGAGGAACCGGCTCTCCGGAATGTCGATGTCCGCGATCACTTCGTGCGTCTTGGAATCGTAGACCTCGATGTAATCGTCGCGCTGGCCCTTCGCCACGCGCGAGTAGACCGTGCTCGCGATACCGAAGAAGCTGCCGTCGGACGAAGCGAACGGGTTCGCAAGGAATCCGCCGTCCACCATGCCGAGCACCTTGCCGGTGTTGCCATCGACCGTGAAGTGCTGCGTCGTGACCGCAAAGTGCGCGGGGTCGGTGACGTAGATGCGGCGTGCATCGGGCTCCGGCGCCGAGAGAATGACGGGATTGTCTTCGAGATCCGACGTGGCTTCCTGACCGAGCTGCTTCGGCAGCTCCGAACCACGAGGACCTTCCTGCGCGTAGGCTGCACCGCCGGCAAGCAGGCCGAGCGTCGCGACACCGCCGATCAGGGCAGCACGATACCTCTTCAGCATTTCCGACGGATTATGGGCGTGCGTCATTGTTTCCTCCATGAGGCCGCGATTGTTTTTAGTGAAAAGAGACGTGTGAGCGTTAAGCGACGAGCAACGTCAGGATCGCCGCGCCGGCAGCAACCAACAGAGCGCCATCCGTCATGGCCGCCGCCTCCTGCCGCCGAGCCAGCCAAGCCGTCACAGCGCGATCGGTAACCGGAAGCGCGTTGACGACCAGCGGCAGAAAGCGGCCGAGGTTGAACACCAGGAAGATGCCGATGGCGAACGTGACCGAGCCCGAGAAAAGAGCGGCACCCGTCACGGCATAGAGCAGGGGCGTTTGGACATACGTCAGGTAGTTGAGCCCCAGCGAGAACCCGTACAGCAGGCCAATCACCCACTTCGGGAAACGCTGACGCGCGTCGTGCGGAACCTGACAGCGCCGCTGCGGATAAGGCACGTTGAGGAAGCCGAACTGATGCGCGCCATAAGCGACGAGCAGCACGGCGAACACCGGAATGGTATAAGCGAAATAGGCGTCGAGCCCGAGCGCGTAGCCGGCAAGCCCCAGCGCACCGCCGAGGACCAGCGCGCCTGCCGCATAGCCGACGGCGTGCGCAATAAGGGTCGGCATCCAGGCCATGACGGACGCACGCGAATACTCACCGCTGGGGCGCAGCAGGCAGACGCTCGAATAGCCGCAGGGAGACCACGTCGACAAAAGTCCGCCCGCGAACGCGGCCGAAACCAGGATCCAGAGCATGGCCGTCTGAAGCGGCACACCGGCGGCGAACGCCGCCGCACCGGCCGCGCCCGCAAGGAGGCTCACGGCCAGAAGGGAAAACCGCGCAAGGCCGGACCACGGCTGCGCAAACGATGTCGCGTCGTCGATATGATCGACAACGCCTTCACGCGCGGAATGCGCGCGGCCGTTCCAAGTTTCGGCCATTCGATAGCCTCCCCTTCGAGTACGTTACATCCCTAGTCGTCGTTTTATCGTGCCGGCGTTGATCGCCGGTTTTGAAGTCGCAACACTTCCCCGCCCGCCTCGCGGGAAAGCCCGCGAGCCGCTTGCGAAAAGCGTGACCGCCGATCAACCCTGCCGCACGATCACGAGAAGGGATCGGACGGAGGTCGATGCGACAATATGGGCAGCATGAGGGGGCAATCTTTCACCCGCCTCGAAGCTCCCTTACAATTTTGACAGGAATCAAATTTGCTCGGACACCCGCGCCGGAACCTGCGGTTTCGACGTGATGTGAAGGCCCGAGCGCAGCCTCAAGCCGAGCTGCGAGCGGCTGAACGGGTCGTTCGGAAAATGCACGACGACGTTGAGGCCCGGCGTGTTGTCGCCGATCTCGACATAGGCGCCGTGCAGCTCCGCAATCGCGACCGCGAACGGGATGCCGAGCCCGTGACCAGGCTTCGCGCGCGTCCCCTCGAAGCGATAGAAGCGCTCGAACAGGTGCTTGATTTCGCCATCCGGAACGCCCGGACCGTTGTCGCTAATCGACACGTCGAAGCCCGTGCGAAGCTCCTGAAGACTGATCGTGATCGTCGTCCCCTCGGGCGTATACTGGATCGCGTTTTCCAGGAAATTGATGATCATTTCCATCAGGAGCTCGCGGTCGCCGCTCACGGGCGGAACGTGCTGACGCGCGATGCAGACTTCGAGCTTGTGCCCATGGTCGGCGACGATCGGCTCGTAGATATCGGCAATATGCGCAAGCAGCGCGGGCATATCGACGGAGACGAAGCGCGAGCGCCGATCGCCCGACTGAAGCTGACCGATATTGAGCAGCGCCTCGAAAATCACGACGAGCGAGTCGATCTCCTGGATACCCTCGTCGATCTTGCGCGAAAGATCCGTGTTCGCGAATTCGCACTTGCTCACCACCTCCAGCCGTTGCCGGAGACGCGTCAGCGGCTTCTTCAGGTTGTGAGCGATATCGGCCGACATGTAGTTGAGGTTCCAGAGCAGCCGCTGTGCGTAATCCAGCGTCCCGTTGATCGCAAACGCGAGATCGGCCAGCCGATCGGCCTGTCCCGACATCGGCACGCGCCGGTCCATCTCGCCCGCCGCAAAGGAAAAGAGCGTCGATGTCATATCCTCGACGCGCGTGCGCGAGCGCCCCGAGAACAAGATCCCCACGAGAAACATGACGGCAAGCGCGGCGAAGGTCAGCATCGCAAACCCTCCGACCGCCCAATCGCGGGCCTGCGCAGACTTCACCTCGCTTTGCCCGACAAGAAGCTCGCCGCCTTGGGAGAGACGGGTAGACGCCACATGAAAGAAGCGCGTCGATAGTCCCCACCCGGCAACCCCGGACCGGATGGAAAGCGCCGCAGCACCCCATGCCGCATCCGGCGCAACGTCTCGCGATGTGTGGAGAACGACTTCGCCCGCCGCATTCCGTATCGAAACGAACGGTGCATCCGGATCGTGCCAAGCCGCGCTCGCCTCCACAAAGCGAACCAGTCCGTCCGTTCCGTTCTTGCGTTCGTAGTCGGCAAGCGAGGCCCCGACGTCTTCCACGCGCTTTTGCACACGCGCCGCGAGATCCTCGTGAGACTCGATGAAAAAATGCGAAAAAAGAAAGCTCATCGCCACAACCAGCAGACAGCTGGTTGCCACGATCAGGTGAGCATGAAAACGGGTCAGCGCGAGGTCAGGCTTCATAAATGGAATAGCCACATCCCCTGACCGTGTGGATAAGAGCCGTTTTGAACGGCTTGTCGACCTTTGTCCTCAGTCGGGAAATGTATGTCTCAACTACGCTCGTCTTGGGTTCGAAACGGAAGCCCCAAACGCGTTCGAGAAGCATAGTCCGCAACACGACGCGTCCTTTGTTCCGGAGCAGGATCTCCAGCAGCAGGCATTCCCGCGGCAAGAGATTGATCTGTTGGTGGTTGCGCGTCACGATCCGGTGCACCACGTCCATTTCGAGGTCGCCAACGCAAAGCTTCTCATGCTCGTCCCGAAGCGGCGAGCGCCGCCCCAGCGCGTTCACCCGCGCGAGCAGCTCCGAAAACGCGAACGGCTTGACCACATAATCGTCGCCGCCCACATCGAGCCCCTGCACCCGGTCGTTGATACTGCCCAGCGCCGTTAGAAACAGGATGGGCACGGACTGCCCGCTGCTGCGAAGCGTCCGCGCGACGGAGAGGCCATCGAGCCCGGGGATCATGCGATCCAGAATGACGAGATCGAAGTCGTCCTGAATCCCGAGCAGAACGCCGTCCTTGCCGTTCTCCACCACGTCCACGGTATGGCCCGCCTGACGGAGCCCGCTTCCCACGAAAGCAGCCGTCTCGCCGTCGTCTTCGATCAGAAGAATTCTCATGGCGCTCGCGCCTCGCCCTAGACCATGATCGCTTCGGACCCTGTCAGTCCGAAGCGTAAATCATCGGTCTCATCAAAGATCTAGAGTGTCCGATCCGATCCCGTCGGATCGGACGCTCTAATCGTGCTTCGAATAAGCATCTTCAAAATATCATTCAAAGCAAGCAAGATCGAACAAGAAAGACGAGCACCAAGCCAACGGCTGAGGGGCCGCGACGTGCAATCCTGTCTGAAACTGAGCCCTCCTTTACATTTCGCGTAAGGCAACACTCTCAGTTGCCGAAGGCTCAACATCTGGCAGACTGGATCATCGCCGTGCGCGCCATTCGGTGAATCTTTTACGCGTCCGTTTTTGAGCGCATCGCGTTCGCAAGGCGCAAAATGGCACCCCTTTTCAAGGGGTTTTTGCATCGCAAAATAACAGAGTGACCCGATGAAGAACCCTTCCCCCATCGGCCAACACCCGGCACCCGCCGAATCGGCGCGTCCAGGAACGGAACGCGCGCCTCCTGCCCGAAAAGCCGAGAAAACTTCGTCCTCCGCCGTCTCTCGCCGCGACTTCCTCGGCGGCGCTGCCAAGTCGGCCGGCGTCGCCTGCCTCGCGGCGGTCGCACTCGACCAGTTCATCCGCACGGCGCGCTCGACCGAGGCCAAAGCTCTGCGTCCTCCCGGCGCCATCGATGAAGAAGAATTCCTCTCCGCCTGCGTCCGCTGCGGTCTGTGCGTGCGCGCCTGCCCCTACGACACGCTGCATCTCGCGACGCTGGGCGACTCCGCCGCCATCGGCACGCCCTACTTCGTCGCCCGCGAGACACCCTGCTTCATGTGCCACGACGTCCCGTGCGCCAAGGCGTGTCCGACCGGCGCTCTGAATGCCGAAATCCCAAACATTCGCCACGCCGACATGGGCCTTGCTGTCCTCGTCGATCACGAGACCTGCCTCAACTACAAGGGCATGCATTGCTCCATCTGCTATCGCGTCTGCCCGATCCGGAACGAAGCGATCACGCTCGAAAAACAGACGATCAAGGGCCGCCAGATGGTGATCCCGGTCGTGCATTCGACCAAGTGCACCGGCTGCGGCCACTGCGAGAAGCACTGCGTGCTGGAGGAAGCCGCCATCCGTGTGCTCCCGCGTCCCCTCGGTCAGGGCAAGGCGGGGCGCAACAACGCCGGTCGCGGGCTGACAGGGCATGGCTCGCTGAAGCGGGGCGTCTAGCATGAACCGCAAGGCTGCCGTCGAATGGCTCACCTCCGACGCGCGCACCTACGCCGCTGAACGGCGCGGCTGGCTCTACGCCCACCGTTTCTGGCTGGCGCGGCGAGCCTCGCAGGCGCTCGTGCTTGCGATCTTCCTCACCGGCCCGTGGCTCGGCCTCTGGATCGCGCGCGGCAACTTCGCCTCCAGCGAGATCCTGGGCGTCCTGCCCCTCGCCGACCCCTTCATCTTCGTCCAGTCCCTGGCGGCGGGCCACAGGCCGATCCTGCTCTCGCTCATCGGGGTCGCAACCATCACCGCGTTCTATTTTCTGGTCGGCGGGCGCGTCTATTGCAGTTGGGTCTGCCCGGTCAACGTCGTCACCGACACCGCTCATTGGCTGCGCGACAAGCTCGGCCTCACGCGCGACCGCAAGCTTGATCGGCGCACGCGCCTCTGGATCATCGCAGCTGCGATCCTGGCCTCGTTCCTCTCCGGCACCATCGCCTGGGAGTTCCTCAACCCCGTCAGCACGCTCCAGCGCGGCATCATCTTCGGCATCGGCGCGGGCTGGGGCATCGTCGCCGCCGTCTTCATGCTCGATCTGTTCGTGACGCGGCGCGGCTGGTGCAGCCATCTCTGCCCCGTCGGGGCGTTCTACGGGCTCATCGGAAAGCACAGCCTCGTGCGCGTGAGCGCCATAAACCGCACGGCGTGCACGGACTGCGGCGCCTGCTTCAAGGCCTGCCCCGAACCGCACGTCATCACGCCCGCCCTCAAGGGAACAGGAACGCATCTGATCGTGTCGGGAGATTGCACGAACTGCGCGGCGTGCATCGATTCCTGCTACATCGACGTCTTCGAATACGGAACGAGGCTGTCCAGCCGCCACGCCGCCCCCGAGCGCTTCATCGAGCCGCAACCCGCCCAATGATCTAACGACCGCGGATCATGCGTTTGAACCCGGCGATGGTCCCGATGTAGACGTGGAACAGCAAAAACAGCGCCCCGATCAAGCCCACCCAGTAATGGGCCAGCGCAAACGGCCAGATCCCGCCGAGCCCGGCAACCTGCTCCGGCAGAAGCTCGGGATAAAACAGAACGAGCCCGGTCACGATCAGCAGTGGCGACAGGACCATTAGACTCAAAATCGAAAGCCACTGCTGAATGAGGATGAGAAACCCGCGTGACAGTTCGAGACGCGACGGCCCCTCCGTTCCTGCTTCCGGAACGCCCCGGACGAGGTAGCCGCCGAAACGGCGGATCCGCGCCGATAAGTTCTGCCACCGTCTCTGATACCGCCTCCAGTAGCCGGTCATCGCCGCTGCAACGGCAAACACAACGACCAGGATCGAGAACAGAATGCCCGTCACCTGGTGCAGCGTATCGGCCAGCCCGTAATCCATCAGCACAAACCGCGACGATGAATACGTCAGCACCACGCCGGTAAAAACCAGGATCACGAACAGGATCGCGATCGCCCAGTGCCAAAGCCGAACCCACCCCGGCGTCACGGCTCAACCTCCCCACCGCGCCGCGCTCCGCTCTGCCTGCGCGCCAGCACACGCCAGGCGCCATGGGCAAGCACGAGCGCAAGCCCGAGGCTCATCAGTGCGTAAGCGGCCAAATCGGTCCACTTATGCCGGTTGGCGCCGGCCACATAGCCGTCCTGCAAAATGCGGACATTATGGAAGCCAAGCTTCGTCTCGCTCGGATCGACATAGCGGTAGAGGCGCGTCAGCAGCACGCTGTCGATACTGTGACAGCTATTACATCCCTGATCGGCCTTCTTGCCGAGCGGCAGATCGTGCGCGACCGCCGACATAACGCTCGTATGGCAATCGACGCAGCGCGTCCCGGAGAGATGCAGCTCCGCGTGCGGCAGATAGCTGTGCGCCTTGAGGAGATTGGGCTCGGCCGGATCGGCGAGCGCACCCGTCGCCCCATCCTTGTGACACGTAAGGCACGGACCGTTGTCGTTGGCCAGAATGAGTTGCGGATCCTTGATGCGCTTCGTTGCCTTGAAGTAGTGCGGCTCGTGGCAATGCTCGCACGTGAAGCGCTGCTCCGCCGCCTTGCGATGCGGATCGCCGGTCCCGCTCGTCACTTCAGGGGCCGCATGAACGGGCTTTCCCGTCGAGGTGCCGCAGCACTTCTCCTTGGCATGCTTGAATTCCGTGAAGTGCACCGAACCTTCGTATTCCTCTCGCATGCGGTCGAAATCGTAGGGCTTATCGTCCTCTGCGCCCTTCTCTTTTCGCGGATGGCAATCCATGCAGGTCTCGGTCTTCATCCCCCGATGCGGGAAGTTGGCGAAACCCTTCGAGTGACAATCGAGACAATGGATCTGGCCGTGATCGGCATCGCGAAAATCTGGAATGCTGATGGTCCCGCCGCGCGTCTGCGCAGCCTTGGCCGGCGCGGTCAGACGATTGGCGCCGGCATGACAGGCCAGGCATCGAAGCCGCTGGATCGCCTCGCTGCTCTGAGCCGAGGCCGGAAACGAAGCAACGCAAAACCCAAGGATCGCACTCGCGGCCGCGAGCGTCGCCGAGAGCGCACAACGGAGGGCGCACGGCATCATCGGTCGAACCCGAAGCTGGAAGGCGACAGAGGCGCTGTCAGACGGATCGATGCAGATCAGGAAAGCCGTCGGAGCGCGTCAACACGAGATGCGGGTATGTGCACGGGTTGGCCATTCGATAGTCCCTCCAAATGCGTTTCCAAAATTTCTTTTTTGTTGCTTGCAGACGTTCGAGGCGAGCCTTCGCGGGATCGGGCGCGCTGCAAATATGCAGCCCGCCGTCCCCCTCGCCTTGCGCGGCTCCGGACGGAATGAGGCGCGCAACGAAGACATCGCCAGATTGCACCTCGCGCCAATGCTAAGGAGGAGAAGCGGGCAAAGTGCAGAACGCGGCGATCATACGAAGGTGGAGGCCCAATCTTTCATCCGCCTCGAAGCTCCCTTACAGTTTTGTCAGGAACGCTTTTCGCATTTCGCGGGCTCGTTTCTCAAAAGCCGCGATGGCATCTCGACATAACGCTCGTGGCTCCATCTCTGAGCGGGGAGGTGGCACCAGGCGCCTCTCGCGCCACGAGCAGCTCACGGCCAAGCCAGGATCGCGCCTATGCCGCGGCTGAGCACGCCGTCCACACAGATGTCAGCGCCGCGTCAGAATTCCCCTGATACTTCCTGAATATCCCGCATATGATGGGAAAAAGTCTCGGGGAAAGGCCTTATGAGCATCGAACCGTTACGCGGGACCGTCCTTACGGCCGTGCTCGCCGCCTTCGCGCTGATCGGCCCCGGCCCGGCCTTCGCCGGCCCGGCGATCGGACAGTTCGAAATCAAGTCGCTCAGAGCCACGCCGGGCGAGTTCGAATTCCAGAGCCAGAACGCCTACGACCTGGGCGTCCCGCGCCGCCGCACCGAGACCGTCGGCGGCGAGCTCAAGGCGGATCACAACTCTCTCGCCCGCCAGCGCAACGCGATCGAACTCGAATACGGCATCACGACCTTCCTCAAGGCCCGCATCGGCATCGAGTACGAGCGTGAGCGACGGGAAGACCCCACATCGCCCCACGACGCGCAAGGCTTCGAAGACCTCAAGCTCGACGAGTACGAGGCCGAACTGATCTGGGTGCTCGTTCCCCGGCGCGGCGACGGCTTCGGCCTCGGCGTTGTGGTGGAGTATGAGCATCCGGCCGAAAGCGGGGGCACACGCAAGCTCAACTATGGCCCGCTCTTCGAATACCAGACCGGCCCGTGGCGCCTGACCCTGAACCCGATGCTGAGCCAGTTCATGGGCGGCGGCCGCAACGCGGCTGGCCAGCGCGACGAGAAAACCGACTTCGGCTACTCCGCCCGCATCCTGAACCGTTGGTCCGAAAGCTTCGCCGTCGCCCTCGAAGCCTACGGCAGCATCGAGCGCGTGGGCGGCCGCGGCGGACGCAGCGACGATGCCCAGATCTTCGGCGACTTCGACCAGCACCGGATCGGCCCCGTCCTGTACTGGAGCTGGGTTCCGGGCGGCGAGGGCTCGCATACCCATCCCTTCGGACGCGATCGCGATTCCGAAGTCACGCTCGGCCTCGGCACACTGTTCGGCTTGAACGACGACACGCCCACCGCCTCGCTCAAGCTCAGCATGGAGGTCGCGTTCTGATCTCCGGCCCTCGCCCGTCTGGGGAACGGCTTTAAAGCGCAGCCTTTTCCTCGGCGAACGCCCAATCGAGCCAAGGCGTCAACGCCTCGACATCGGCGGTCTCGACCGTCGCGCCCGTCCACACGCGCAGGCCCGCCGGCGCATCGCGATAGGAGCCGAAATCGAGCGCCGCGCCCTCCGCTTCGAGCCGCGATACGATCCGCTTCGCGAACGCCGCCTGTTCGGCTTCCGGCAACGCCGCGATCTCAGGATCGACGACCTTGAGACACACGCCCGTGTTCGACCACGTCGCGGGGTCCACCGCGAGGTTGGCGACCCACGGCGTTCGCGCGATCCAGTCGAACAGCACGCGCGCGTTTGCATCCGCACGCGCCATCAGGCCGCTGATCCCGCCCACGCTTTCGGCCCAGGTCAACGCGTCCAGGTAGTCCTCGACGCACAGCATCGAGGGCGTGTTGATGGTTTCGCCTTCGAAAATCGCAGCATCCAGTTTGCCCTTCTTCGTCAGGCGAAACAGCTTGGGCAAAGGCCAGCGCGGCACATAACTCTCAAGACGCGCAACCGCGCGCGGACTGAGAATGAGCACGCCGTGTGCACCTTCACCGCCCAGAACTTTCTGCCACGAGTAGGTGACGACGTCGGTCTTCGACCAGTCGATGGGCTGGGCGAAAATCGCGCTCGTGGCGTCCACCAGCGTCAGGCCCTCGCGGTCGTCGGGAATCCAGTCGCCGTTCGGCACCCGCACACCCGCCGTCGTGCCGTTCCAGGTGAACACGACGTCACGGGAGAAATCGACCGCGCTCAAATCGGGCAGCACGCCGTAATCGGCTTCGAGCGCACGGGCGTTCTCGATCTTCAGCTCCCGCAGAATATCCACCACCCAGATCTTGCCGAACGCCTCCCACGCGAGCACATCGACGCCGCGCTGACCGAGCAGCGACCACATCGCCGCTTCGAAAGCGCCCGTATCCGAGCCCGGCATGATGCCCACGTGATAGCCGTCCGGCAGCCCCAACAGAGCGCGCGTTTTCTCGATGGCGAGCGCGAGGCGCGCCTTGCCCTCCTTCGAGCGGTGAGACCGCCCCGTCAGCGCGCCGTTGAGCGCGTCGGGGCTCCAGCCCGGCCTTTTGCTGCAGGGCCCCGATGAAAAACGCGGATTGAGAGGCAGGCATGATGGCTTAAACGTCGTCGTCATGGTGGTAAGCATCCGGATATGAAAAAGGCGCGGCAATCAAAGCTCGAAAGCCGCAACCTCTGCAACGGCGGGCAGCGCCAGAATTTCCGTCACCACCCAATCGGGCAACGGATCGGAAAGACTGATAAGCGCAATCGCGAGCCCGCTGCCACCTCCATTCGTATCCACGCCCACATGCATGCGCGAGATGTTGATGCCCTCACGCGCCAAAATGCCGCCCAGCGCGCCCACAACGCCCGGCTGATCGCCGTGGCGGGTAAACAGGAAATGCCCCTTCGGCACGGCCTCCACATCGTAATCGTCGATCCGCACCAGCCGCGGCAGCCTGCCGCCGAGCAGCGTGCCCGCCACCGTGATCGTCGTCTCGTCCGTCACGGCCGCGATCTCTATGAGCGACACATAATCCCGCGCCTGCTCGGAACGGGATTCGCGCACCTCGATGCCCTGCGCGCGAGCAAGATGAAACGCGTTGACGCGATTGACAGGTCCGGCCAACCGCTTTTCCAGAAGCCCAACCAGCGCCTCCGCCGCGATGGGGCGCGGCTCCAGATCGGCCACCCCGCCGAACAGCCGCACGACAAGCTCTCGGATTGGACCCGGTGCAAGCGCACCCACAGCTCCGCCGAGCGCACGTGCAAGCGCCTGATAGGGCCGAAGGCGGCCGAGCTGATCGCTTGAGATCCGGGGAAGGTTGACCGCCGTCTCCGCCGCGCCCGTCGTCAGGAAATGCGCAAGATCCCGCGCGATACGCACGCTCACCGCCTGTTGCGCCTCTTCGGTCGAGGCGCCGAGATGCGGCGTCAGCACGACGGTGTCGAGCGCGAAGAGCCGCGACGTCTTTGAGGGCGGCTCCGTCGCGTAAACGTCGAGCGCAGCCCCCGCGAGATGTCCGCTTTCGAGCGCAGCCACCAAAGCGTCTTCGTCCACCAGTCCGCCCCGTGCGCAGTTGATGAGGCGCGCACCCGGCTTCATCGCCGCGATCCGCCGCGCGTCGATGAGATTACGCGTCTTCTCGATCAGCGGGCAATGCAGCGTCACATAATCGGCGGACGCCAAAAGCTCGTCGAGCTCGCAGGGCTCCGCAGATGCGCCCGCCATCACCTCCGGCGCGACGAACGGATCGTAGGCGACGACGCGCATCTTGAGCCCAGCCCCTCGCTCCGCCACCAGCCTGCCGATGGTGCCGAAGCCGATCACGCCGAGCGTTTTCCCGGAAAGCTCCGAGCCGACAAAGCGGGTCGGCGTCCACGCGCCGCTCCGGACGGAGCGATCGGCTTGCGGCAGATGACGGCTCAGGGACAGCAGGTGCGCAATCGTCAGCTCCGCCGTCGTCGTCGCGTTGGCATCGGGCGTGTTGAACACGACGATCCCGCGTTCGGTCGCGGCCGGAACGTCGATATTATCGATGCCGATCCCGGCACGCCCGACAGCTTTGAGCGATGTCGCGGCTGCAATCGCCGGCGCCGTCACACGCGTCTTCGAGCGAACGATGAGCGCGTCGTATGCCGGGATTTTCGCGATCAGCGCCGCTTCGTCGAGCCCGGTTTCCACATCTACGGAGAATGCGCCATCGGCTTCGAGCAGAGCCCGGCCATCCTCATGGATCGGATCGGCAATAAGCACGCGAAAAGTCTCGGTCATCCTGCCTCGCTCGTCGAACTGCACGCCAGATATCGAGCATGTGTCGACCACCCGCCGAGAGCAACGCCAAAACCGGACTCATCGACCAAAGAACGGCCTTCGAGCCATCGCCGGAACTCCGAGGTCGCAACCGATGTTGAGTGAGATCCGAAGCATGAGGAGACCGTCATGCCGCGTGGTGACAAGTCGAAATACACAGCCAAGCAGGAACGCAAGGCGGACCATATCGCCGAGGGCTACAAGAAGCGTGGCGTATCGGCCAAGGAAGCAGAGAGCCGGGCGTGGGCCACCGTGAACAAGGACGACGGTGGAGGCAACAAGCCCGGCGGATCGGGGCACGGCCGCAGAACCGGCAATCCGGCAGCCAAGAAGGGCGGCAAGCTCGGCGGACGCGCCGCCGCTGCCCGCCCCGCTGCCGCGCGAAAAGCGTCCGCAAAAAAAGCCGCCGCGACCCGCAAGCGACGCGCGTCATGATTGGAGCGGACCCACCGCTCCCTACGAAGCTTGGAAACGAGATCCGGCGGCGCTTGGCCGCCGGACCCGCCGTTTAGCGCCGTCCCTTCAGAACTTCGCCGGTCGCCGGATGGGCACAAGCTTCGACGCGCACGCCGGAAGCCGTCGTCGCCTCGAACTCGTACGCCCCATCGTCGACCTCGATCTCGTAAACCTTGTATCCCTGGCCTTCGAGCTTCTGGATCACCTCGGGGATCGACAGCCACTCGTTGGCGGGAACGTTGAGCCGGCCATAATCGTCGCAGGCGAAGGCGGGCGTCGCCGCCGCAATGGTAAACAGCGAAACGGCAAGCAGCGTCTTCATGGCATCATCTCCTGTGATATTGACGATTGACCGGACGCGGAACAACGTCTGGCCGTTCGGTGATGCCTCCTCAATGCCCCACTGGCCCTGATCATTCCCTGACAGGCCCCGTCAGGGGAATGTCAGCGCGAAAAGTGCACCAAATATCGATGAAAATGCTTCGCCCATTCGTCGTCATGCTCGCGCTCGTCGCCGGCCTGTGGCTCGCCCCGCCAATGTCGCCCGCCCTCGCACGCGATGCGGAAATCGCCCGCAAAGCGCTGATCGAAGGCCGCATCCGGCCCTTGTCCGAGATCATCAAACTCTTGGAGCCGCAGCTTCCGGGCAGCACAATTCTCGAAGTCGAAATCGACGTCGAGGACAACGGACAGATCGTCTACGAATTCGATATCATCGATTCTTCAGGCCGCCTGAAGGAAGTCGAGGTCGATGCCGCGACCGGCAAAGTGCTGAAGGTCGAGGATGATGACTAGGGTGTGTCCTCAATATTCGATGGGACATTGATGAGCCAATATGAGGACACACCCGAATGCGCATTCTCGTGGTTGAGGACGAGCCGACGATCGCCACCAACGTCTCCACAGCGCTCGAAGCATCCGGCTATCAGACACGCCTCGCCACCGACGGCGAAGAGGCATGGTTCCTGGGCGATACCGAAGACTTCGATCTCGTAGTGCTGGATCTCGGCCTGCCCCGCATGGACGGCCTTGCCGTATTGAAGCGCTGGCGCGCCGAAGGCCGCCAGATGCCGGTCCTCATCCTCACCGCGCGCGGTGCCTGGCCCGAGCGCGTCGAAGGCATCGATGCCGGCGCCGACGACTACCTCGCCAAGCCTTTCCGCATCGAGGAACTGATCGCGCGCGTCCGCGCGCTCATCCGCCGCTCGACAGGACACGGCTCGCCAGTCATCGAGTCCGGCCCGCTCGCCATCGACACGCGCCAGATGCGCGTGATGATCAACGGGGCGAGCCTCAATGTTTCGCCGCTCGAATATCGCCTCGTAGCCTACCTTCTCCATCATAAGAACCGCGTGGTGCCGCCCGGCGAGCTGATCGAGCACCTCTACGGCGACGACGATGCGCGTGACGCCAACGCCCTCGAAGCCGTCGTCACGCGCCTGCGCAAGAAGATCGGCGCCGACGTGATCCAGACACGCCGCGGCTTCGGCTATGTCGTTGCGGACGGCCCGGAATGACCTTCGGCTCCCTGCGCCTCAGGCTCCTTCTCGCGGGCGCCGCCTCCACCTTGGTCGCACTCGCGCTTGCCGCGTATGGCCTGACGATCCTGTTCGAGCGACACGTCGAGCGCCGCCTCACGGCCGAGCTCGTCGTCCACCTGAACCAGATCACGGCGCAGCTCGAACCCTCGACGAACACCCCGGGCGAAATCACGCTCGCAGCCCAGCCCGCCGACCCGCGCTTCGAAGTTCCGCTGTCCGGTCTCTACTGGCAGATCATCCACGAGCAGAAAGGCACCGTTCTCCGGTCCCGTTCGCTGTGGGATTCGGAACTGGCCCTGCCTCCGGAACCCGATGTCGACGACGTGATTCACCAGCACCGCATTGCCGGACCCGCCGATACCGAACTCTACCTCTTGCAGCGACGCGTGGAGCTTCCCGCACGCATGGGCGGCGGTACGGCCCGCATCGCCGTCGCCTGGGACGCGGCGGAAACGACCAAAGCCGTTCGCCGCTTCGCCGCCGACCTCACGCCGCTTCTGACCATCATCGGCGCGCTTCTGCTCGCAGCCGCGTGGGTGCAGGTGAGCATCGGCCTGCGCCCGTTGTCGGACATCAGGAGCCGTCTCGCGGCCGTCCGCTCCGGCAAGAACCGCCGTCTCGGCGCGGACTTTCCCGATGAGGTTCGCCCGCTCGCCCAGGAGATCGACGAATTGATCGACGCCCGCGACGCCGAGCTTCAGCGCGCCCGCGCACGCGCCGGAGATCTCGCGCACGGCCTCAGAACGCCGCTTCAGGTACTGCAGGCGGAAATCGAACGCCTCGCCAAAGACGGCCACGCCACCGTCGCGCTCAACCTGTCCACCGTCACACGAACCATGCAGCGCACGGTGGAGCGCGAGCTTGCACGGGTCAGGCTTGCATCGCCCCAGCGCGACTCCGAAGCCAGCATCGCCGCCGCCGTCGAGCAGGTCGTGCGCGTTGTTCAACGCACGCCGGACGGCGAGCGCATGGACTGGATCGTGGATGTCCCCCCCGATCTCGCAGCCGCCATCGATCACGACGATCTCTCCGAAGCGTTGGGCAACCTCATCGAAAACGCCGCACGGCACGCCCGCCACACCGTCACCATCTCCGGATACCGCAACGGCCCGGCGGTGACACTCAAGGTGGCCGACGACGGACCCGGCATTCCCGAAGACAATCTCGCCGAAGCGTTGCGCCGCGGCGGACGGCTCGACGAGCGCGGCTCCGGCGCCGGCCTCGGCCTCGCCATCGTCACCGACATCGTCGAATCCTGGAGCGGCACGCTGTCGCTCGACAACGCCAACCCAGGCCTGGCCGCAACGCTGACGCTCAAAGCCTCTTCGCGTCCCTGATCTGCAACGCTGCGGCGATCACGCGCACGCTATCCATTTCCTCCGCGAATGGAATCGAAAAAGCCCATCAAGGCGGGGATCTTTTCCCGTTTCCTGCGCATTACCCGTTCGTCTGACAGATGGCTGACAGACACGATCAGGCGGCTATCAGCGGCACGTGATTAAAACGCACTCGGTCTAAGCGAGATGCGCCCTGGATACACCAAGGCACGCCGCAACCGATCTGAATGCCAACCGAGAGAGAAATCGCATGAAAAACGCAGTTCTTGCCCTTGGCCTGTCCGCGATGCTCGCAACGGCCCCGCTCGCCACCGTGGCCATTGCCAACGACCGCCCGCCGACGCCGGCCGAACTTTCCGAGCTCACCTCAATCCTCAACGCTGCAGGCTTCAAGTCCTGGCGCAAGATCGAACTGGACGACGGCAAGTGGGAAGTCGATGACGCCGTGCACAATGATGGCCGCGTATTCGACGTCGACATCCGCGGCGGCAAGATCGTCAAAATGGATCTTGAGGACTGAGCGTCTTCAGATAACACGTCATGTTTTCATCGGGCGGAGCGAAAGCTCCGCCCGATCACGTTTAGATGCAGTCTTTCCGCGCATAGAGCCCGGCGAGACCCGCGCGCTCCGCCGTTGTCTTCTTGTGATCTTCGACAGCCTTGAGCCCCCCGCCGTCACCGCCGAACATCCGTCCGAAAGCCGCGCCGAGAGTGCGCGGGCGGCTTTGCTCCTCCCGCGCAGCGCGCTCAGGAAACGTTGCAATGTGACTGTCGAGCGCATCGATACGCTCGCGGAGCTGGCGACAGGCAAGCTGCTCCTCGGCAACGCTCGGAATGTACGTCCCATCGCTTTGATGCCCGGCCCGCTCGGCTTCGGACATCGAAAAGACGTTCGCACAGCCCGGCAACCCGGCCGCAAGGCCGAGCGCGACAGCGCCAATCCTGACACGATGGAATCGCATGTGGGCTCACCCCTCCCGATGTGAGCGGCACTGCCTCCCATCCCCGCGATCGGCGGGGCGAGGCAAATCTCCGATGCTTCCGAAAAGATGGGGCCGGTTCGCCCGAAAGGAAGCACAGCAATGGAAATGAAGACAGTCGAGCAACATTCAACCGAAAATATCGCCCGACTCTAAAGTGCGTCGGCGGACGGCCGCAACACTCCCGAATCTGTTGTCCGCATCATCCTCGACCAATGAACGGCATTTTGGTGGCCATGAGCGTCATGAACTGCACGTTCGCCGAAAGCGGCAGCCCCGCCATATAAACGACAGCGTCCGCCACATGGCTCACGTCGAATCGCGCCTCCGGACGGATCGAGCCATCCGCCTGCCGCACGCCAGCCGCCATCGGATCGGTCATCGCCGTCTCCGCATTGCCGATGTCGATCTGCGAGCACGCAATATCGAATGCGCGTCCATCCAGTGAGAGAGACTTCGTGAGTCCCGTGACCGCGTGCTTGGTCGCCGTGTAAGGCGCCGAAAACGGACGCGGTACGGACGCCGAGATCGATCCGTTGTTGATGATCCGACCGCCCATCGGCCGTTGCGTCTTCATCAGCCGGAATGCCCCTTGCGCGCACAGGAATGCGCCCATGAGGTTCACATCCACCACCGCCGCCCACTCGTCGAACGTCAACTCGTCGATAGGCACGGCGCGCGCGGAAAGCCCCGCGTTGTTGAACAGGATGTCGAGCCGTCCGAAGATCGATTGGATCTCGTCGAACAGCGCGGTCACGGCCTCCGGTTTCGAAACGTCGCATGCCCGCGCAAGCACGCGCCCCGGTCGCGACCTGCAAAGCTCTGCCGTCTCGTCGAGCATCGACTGACGCCGTCCCGCAAGCACGAGATCGAAACCGGCATCGAACAGCGCACACGCAACGGCGCGCCCGATGCCGCTTCCGGCGCCGGTCACGAGCGCAAATTTGTTTGAGTGATGGGTCACGCCGGCCGCAAGCTCAGCGCGTCGGCACCGGCTTCTCGCCGCGATAATCGTAAAAGCCGCGGTTCGTCTTGCGCCCCAGCCAACCCGCTTCGACATACTTCACGAGCAGCGGACATGGACGATACTTGGAATCCGAGAGACCTTCGTAGAGCACCTGCATCACCGCAAGGCAGGTATCGAGGCCAATAAAATCTGCAAGCTCCAAGGGGCCCATCGGATGGTGCGCACCGAGCCGCATCGCCTTGTCGATCCCCTCGACCGTGCCGACGCCCTCATAGAGCGTGTACACGGCCTCGTTGATCATCGGCAGCAGGATGCGGTTGACGATGAAAGCGGGGAAGTCCTCGGAGACCGCCGTCACCTTGCCGAGGCTTTCGACGAACGTGCGCGCCACGCCGAAAACTTCGTCCTCCGTCGCGATGCCGCGAATGAGTTCGACAAGCTCCATCAGCGGCACCGGATTCATGAAGTGCATCCCGATGAAGTGCTCGGGACGATCCGTGGTGGAGGCAAGCCGCGTAATCGAAAGCGACGAGGTATTCGTCGCCACGATCGCGTCGGGCTTCAGCTTGGGACACAGCTCCTGAAAGATGCGCCGCTTGACGGTTTCGTCTTCCGTCGCCGCTTCGATCACCATGTCGGAGTTGGCGAACGCGTCGAGATCGGGCGCAAACGTAATCCGAGCAAGCGCCGCCTTCATATCCTCTTCGTTGACGAGACCCTTGGCAACCTGGCGACCGAGGTTCTTCTCGATGATCTCCAGCGCCTTGTCGACTTGCTCTTTCCGAACATCGTTGATGAGCACGTCGTACTTGCCGAGCGCAATCACATGGGCAATGCCGCTGCCCATCTGCCCCGCGCCGATGATACCCACCTGCTTGATCACCGGAACCGGCCGTGCATCCGGTTTAGACTTGCTCTCAGCCTTGACTGCGACGTCCATGGCGAATGTCCTTCCTGTCCCGGTGCGCTTCGCGTGGTCTCAGCCACCCGCCTTGGCAAGCTCTTTTTCGAGCTCGGGCAAAGCTTGGAAGAGATCGGCGACGAGACCGTAGTCGGCCACCTGGAAGATCGGCGCTTCGCCGTCCTTGTTGATGGCGACGATGATCTTGGAGTCTTTCATGCCCGCGAGATGCTGGATCGCACCCGAGATGCCGACCGCAACATAAAGCTCCGGCGCCACGACCTTGCCGGTCTGCCCGACCTGCAAATCGTTGGGCACGAAGCCGGCATCGACCGCCGCGCGCGAAGCACCCATCGCAGCACCGAGGCGCTCGACGACAGGTTCGAGATACGTTTTGAAGTTCTCGCCGTTCCCGAGGCCACGACCACCCGAGACGACGATCTTCGCCGCCGTAAGATCCGGCCGGTCCGACTTCGTCAGCTCCGCGCCGACGAACGACGAGAGCCCAACGGCCGGCGCCGCACTGACGGCCTCGACCGCAGCCGAACCGCCTTCACCCGCAGCGGCAAATGCCGCCGTGCGCACGGTCACGACCTTCTTGGCTTCGCTCGACTGCACCGTCTGCACCGCGTTACCGGCATAGATCGGCCGCTCGAACGTATCGGACGAGACGACCTTGGTGATGTCCGAGATTTGCATCACGTCGAGCTGGGCTGCGACGCGCGGCAGGATATTTTTGCCCGAAGCGGTCGCAGGCGCGACGATGGCGTCGTAGCTGCCGGCGAGCGAAAGCAGGGTCGCCGCGACTTCCTCGGCGAGGCCATGCTCAAGGTGAGGCGCATCCGCGACCAGCACCTTGGAAACGCCGTCGAGCTTCGCGGCCGCTTCGGCAGCCGCGCCGCACGCATGACCGGCCACCAGCACGTGCACGTCCGGCCCGATGGCCTTGGCAGCCGTCAGGGCCTTGGCCGTCGCAGCGCCGAGAGCCGAATTGGAATGCTCTGCAAGAAGAAGAACAGCCATCAGATCACCCCCGCCTCTGTCTTGAGACGGTGCACCAGCTCCGCCACGTCAGCCACTTTCACGCCACCCTTGCGCGCGGGCGGCTCCGCCGTCTTCAGCACTTTGAGACGCGGCGCGATATCGACGCCGAACTCGTCGGGCTTCTTGACGTCGAGCGGCTTCTTCTTCGCCTTCATGATGTTGGGAAGCGACGGATAGCGCGGCTCGTTGAGCCGGAGGTCGGTCGTCACGATGGCCGGAAGATTGAGCTTCACCGTCTCAAGGCCGCCGTCGATCTCGCGCGTAACGGCCACGGCGCCGCCCTCGGGCGCAACCTTGGACGCGAACGTCCCCTGCGGCCAACCGAGCAACGCGGCCAGCATCTGGCCTGTCTGGTTGCAATCGTCGTCGATCGCCTGCTTACCGAGCACGACCAGATCCGGCTTCTCCGCTTCGACCACCGCTTTCAGCAGTTTCGCAACCGCGAGCGGCTCGATCTCCGCGTCCGCCGGAGTCTCGATATGGATCGCGCGGTCGGCGCCGATCGCGAGCGCAGTGCGCAGCGTCTCCTGCGATTTCGCGGGCCCGATCGTGACGGCCACGACCTCGGTCGCGGTTCCGCTTTCCTTGAGCCGAACGGCCTCCTCGACGGCAATCTCGTCGAAGGGGTTCATGCTCATTTTGACGTTGGCCAGTTCGATCCCTGATCCATCCGCTTTGACGCGAATTTTGACCGCGTAATCGACGACTCGTTTCACCGCGACGAGTAGCTTCATGATGCGCGGCGCTCCCCGGCGCCTAGCGTTGTTCTGATCATTGTTTCCCTGGTTTTTTATGTCCCGAGACGTGCCGACGGGAGATTGGGATAAGGCCGCGCCCGCGACTCCGATCATGACCCGGGGGCCCCTGTTCCGCCCTTCGAGTGCATCGGATTGAGAGCCCGGCGAGCCTGAGCGCGCCAAAGCTCTTCGCAGGTGCGAGAACCGAAATTACGAGCCGTCCTGTTGCAAGTCAATGCGACTCGCCGCCGGAAATCGGCTTCCCACGGGCAATTGAGCGGGAACAGTCCGTTCCCGCCAGCTCCGGCGATCAGGCGACCTTGAGGTGCCGGTCGAACAGCGGCACGCCGGGCCGGCGCATCACCACGATCAGCACCGCCCCCGCGATCAGCCCGCCGACATGGGCCCACCAGGCGACAGGGCCAACCTGCGGTAAGAGCACCATCACGAATTGCATGACCACCCAGGCGCCCAACGCAATGAGGGCGGAGATCCGGAGCGGGATAGCCTTGAACGCCAGCACCCACACCCGCACCCGGGGATGGAGCATCAGATAGGCAGCGATGACCCCGGCAACCGCTCCGCTCGCGCCGATCAGCGGGATCGCCGAGCCGGGCTCGATCCAGGCGTGCATATAGCCCGCGAACACACCGCACATGAGGTAGAACGCGAGGAACTTGAGATGCCCCATGGCGTCCTCGACGTTGTCTCCAAACACCCACAAAAACAGCATGTTTCCGGCAAGATGCAAGACGTCGCCGTGAAAGAACATGTAGGTGAGAAGCGTGAGCTGCGTCGGCCGCACCGACACCTGCTCCTCGATGGGAACCGGTAGCAGGCTGGTGTCGAACAGCTCCTTCGGAATGATCCCGAAGCTCGCAACCGCCACCATATCGCCCCCCACCGCGGACAGCAGGAAGACGGCGACGTTGACCACGATCAGCGAGACGGTCACGTACTGGAAAGGGATCGACTTGAGCGAGTTCTCATCGTGTATCGGCACGAACATACGAGTGTCCCTAGGCTAGGCGCGATCCAATCCAAACGAGGTCCGGTGTCTAACGGTTTTGCCCCGGCACCCAAAGCACATCGCTCCGCCCTCGGTCGTTCACATAGCGGCCCGCGACGAAGAGATAATCCGACAGACGATTGATGTATTTCATGGCCGCCGCGCTCACCGGCTCGTCCGGGAGTGCCGCCAAGGCCACCATTTCACGCTCCGCTCTCCGAGACACCGTGCGCGCCACATGCAGCGCCGCAGCAGCCGGCGAACCGCCCGGAAGCACGAACGATTTCAAAGGATTGAGTTCGGAGTTCATCTCGTCGATTTCCGCTTCGAGACGAACGACCTGAGCGTCGGAAACCCGCAGCGGCTCGAACTTGGGCTTTTCGCCGCGATCGGGCACGCACAGATCCGCGCCGAGATCGAAAAGATCGTTCTGGATGCGGCCGAGCTTGGCATCGAGCCCCGGCATTCCCGTGAGATGCACCCGCGCGACGCCGATCAGCGCGTTGGTTTCGTCGACCGTCCCATAAGCTGCAATGCGCAGGGCGTCCTTGCGCACACGCTCGCCGGTGCCCAGCCCCGTCGTGCCGGCATCGCCGGTGCGGGTATAGATCTTGTTGAGCTTCACCATCGCGCGCGTTGTCCCCCGTTTCGGCGCCCAGAGTAGTTGTGGGTCCTGCCAAATCAAGCTCTTTGCCGGGCAGCCCGGCGGCCGGTCAGAAGTATTGGCGCACCAGAACGTAGGCCAGCACCATCATGATCGCCGTGAACTGCAGCCCGACACGCCAACGCATGAGCTTCTGGCTCAGGTTCGGGCTTTTACCCCGCATCATGACGAACAGCCCGCACACGAGCACCACGAGCACGGCCAGTGTCGTAATCGTCGTCAGGTGAAAGAGAACAGTTTCCATTGGCGGCACCGCCTCGCATGAAAGGGTCTAATGTGCGCCGTAGATAATCCCGTTCGAAGGCCCGTTCAAATGCCGCCTTCGGACGCGCCGCACCCTTCCGCCGGGTACCTTCTCCCCGCCGTCCTCGATCCCGCGCAGCAGATCGCCAGGTCCCGCCACCGTTTGGTAACCCGCGTGCCCTAATTCTAACGACTTATCGGAGCGTTGTAACCGCGCAGAGTTCGGTTTGCCTCGGGCAGCCGAATTCTTTTAAGACAGCATCGAACAACCGACTGAAACCGGGGATTGATCGTGCGGTGCGCACCCCGGCGGTCGAAGACCATGATCGCTTCAGGCCCTACCAGCCTGAAGCGTGAATCATCGGTCTAACTAAGGAGACCATGATCGCTTCGGACCCTATCAGTCCGAAACGTGAATCATCGGTCTAACTAAGGAGACCATGATCGCTTCGGACCCTACCAGTCCGAAGCGTGAATCATCGGTCTCAAGAAAGAGCTAGAACGTTCTCCGCTCCGTTTCGATCGGATCGGAGGACGTTCTAGCAGTCGATCCGAATGGGCGAGGCAGTGCACCGAGCCGGAGCAAGAGCCTGTCGCAAAAGGCGGCGTGCGCGTTTTGTCGCGGCGGCGGCGCTGACGCTTGCCGTCACGACGCCGATCTTCCCCATCGCATTTGCCGAAACGCCATCCTCGGCCGAGGACGCCGCCAAGCGGCTGGAAAGCCAACAGGGCAAGCTGGCCGCCAAGCAGGCGCGCGATGCGGAAATCCAGAAAGACCTGACAAGCCTTGCCGACGAGCGGCGCGAGATCAACGCGCGCCTCGTCGAAACGGCGGCCCTCGTGCAGAAGAGCGAGGCCGCAATGACCGCGATCGAGCAGCGCCTCGCGGGCTTCGAACGCCAGGAAAAGGACATCCGCGTCTCCCTCGCGCGCGAACACGCGAAGATCGCGGGCCTGTTGGCAGCGCTTCAGCGCATGGGCCGCAATCCGCCCCCCGTCATCATCACCCAGCGCGAGGACGCACTTGAGATGGTGCGCAGCGCCATGCTGATCGCCCGCGCCTTCCCCGAGATGAGGGGCGAGGCCATGGCCCTCACCGGCCGCCTCAACGAGCTGATGGAGATCATGGCGTCCATCCGCCGCGAAGGCGACGCCCTGCGCGCGGAAACCGAGCGGCTGAACAGCACCCAGATCCTGCTCGCGAGCCTCCTCGAAACCAAGAAGCAGTCGCTCGCCGACCGCCAAACGGAACTCAGCCAGGTCCGCGAGGCGACCGCCGAGATCTCGCAGAACGTGGCCGACCTCAGCGAGCTGATCGAGAAGCTCAGCCAGCAGGTCAGCCAGACACCGATGGCCGCCGCGGAGGAGGCGCCCGCCGATGCCGTCGTGGCCGTCCTTCCGCCGCCGGCCACGCCCGAAACGCCCCCTGTCGAGCTGATCCCCGAAGCCGAGCCCGCCCGCGGCGAGGAAGTGGCCCTTCTCTCCCCGGAACCGGGGGTAGGCACGCCCCCGTCGTCCATCGTTGAACTTGCTCCGGAAAACACGTCCCTCGTGCCCGGCAAGCCCGACCGGATCAAGCCGTCCATTGCCTTTCACCAAGCCAAGGGCAAGCTACCTTTGCCCGCTCAAGGGCGCCGGGTCTTGGGATTCAACGACAAGACCCAATATGGAGGCACATCGCAGGGTCTCGTGATCGAAACCCGGTTCGGGGCCCGTGTCACCTCTCCCTGCGACGGCTGGGTTGTCTACGCGGGAGAATTTCGCAGCTACGGGCAACTCTTGATCATCAACGCCGGCGGCGGGTATCATGTGCTGGTCGCCGGTTTGTCACATATGGATGTCGGACCAGGACAGTTCGTGTTGGCCGCCGAACCGATTGGAACCATGAGTGGTGCGCCTCGCACAGCACAGTTGGCAGCCGGATCGACAGATATGGATCAGTCGGCGCCGCAAGCGAGCGCGCCCGTTCTCTACATTGAATTCCGCAAGGATGGGCGCCCCGTAGACTCGGGTCCATGGTGGGTCGCCTCTCATCAGAAGGTACAGGAATGATGCGCAAGACCGACTTCGTGTTCTGGACGTTTCTGACCATGACAGGTCTCGCCGGGGCGACGACGGTGCTGAACGTCACGCAGACGTATTCAGCCGCCTCGCCGAACTCCGAGCTCTACCGTCAGCTCGACCTGTTCGGAGACGTTTTCGAACGCGTCCGGTCCGATTACGTCGAGAAGCCCGACGACACGATGCTGATCGAAAACGCGATCAACGGCATGCTGGCGGCGCTCGACCCCCACTCGTCCTACATGAGCCCGAAGCACTACCGCGACATGCAGGTGCAGACGCGCGGTGAGTTCGGCGGCCTCGGCATCGAGGTCACGATGGAGAACGGCGTCGTAAAGGTCGTCGCTCCCATCGACGAAACGCCGGCCGCGAAAGCAGGCATTCTCTCCAACGACCTCATCACGCATCTCGACAACGACCAGATCTCGGGCCTGACGCTTGAGCAGGCCGTCGAAAAGATGCGCGGCCCCGTCAACACGCCCATCACGCTCACCATCATGCGGCAGGGCCGCGACGAGCCGTTCGACATCAAGATCGTTCGCGACTTCATCCGCATCAACGCCGTGCGGTCGCGCGTCGAAGGCGACATCGCCTATATCCGCCTCACCACCTTCAACGAGAAGACCCACGCCAACCTCGTGAAGGCGATGGACGATCTCAAGAAGGAGATCGGGCCGAAGCTCAAGGGCTATGTCCTCGACCTGCGCAACAACCCGGGCGGCTTGCTCGATCAGGCGATCGCCGTCTCCGACGACTTCCTCGATCAGGGCTCCATCGTGCTCACGAAGGGCCGCAACAACGAGGAAACGCAGCGTGCCCAGGCCCGTCCCGGAGACACGGCCGACGGCAAGCCCATCGTCGTTCTGATCAACGGCGGCTCGGCGTCCGCGTCCGAAATCGTCGCCGGCGCCCTGAAAGACCACAAACGTGCAACCGTGATCGGAACGCGCTCGTTCGGCAAAGGCTCGGTGCAGACCATCATCCCGCTCGGCGCGAACGGCGCGATCCGCCTCACCACCGCCCGGTACTACACGCCCTCGAACCGTTCGATCCAGGCCAAGGGCATCGATCCGGACATCGTCGTAGAGCAGGAGCTACCCGAGGAGCTGAAGTCCGCACGCCAGGAACGCAACCGCGGCGAAGCGGGCCTGCGCGGCCACCTCAAGGGCGAAACGCGCGACGAGGAGAAGGCGAAAGCGGACGAGGCAAAGGCCAAGGCGGACGAAGAGAAGAAGCAGGAAGAATCCGGCTCGTCCGCTTACGTCCCGCAGGAAGCCGAGAAAGACACCCAGCTCCAGTACGCTCTCAAGTTCCTGCGCGGAGAGATCCCCGTCGAGGAGACCGTTGCAAAGCCGGCCCAGCAGCCGTCGAACACGGCCGAAGAGCAGAAGAGCCCGGTGCCGAACTGATCGAGCGGATCGTCGAAATATCCGCAAAACACGATCCAGGATGGGCGCCGGAAACGGCGCCCATCGCCATTTGAGGATCCATACACACGGTGAGTCACGCACCTGTTACGATGGATCGAACACGAGACAGCGAGCAGAGCCATGAGCACATCCCATCCCGATCCCGCAACGCTCGGCTACCGGCCATGCGTCGGCATGATGGTCCTGAACGGCGCCAATCAGGTCTGGGTCGGGCAGCGCGCCGACAGCGTGCCCGAGGGCGGTGGCCCCTGGTGGCAGATGCCCCAAGGCGGCATCGAACCGGACGAGGATCCTCGCACCGCCGCCCTACGCGAGCTTCGCGAGGAAACCGCCATCCGCAACGCTGAGATCGTCGCCGAAACACCCGACTGGCTGACCTACGACCTGCCAGAACATCTGATCGGAAAGCTCTGGGGCGGACGCTACCGCGGCCAGGCGCAGAAATGGTTCGCCGTCCGCTTCCTGGGCGACGACGGCGAGATCGACATCGGCGAGCCCGGCCAGCCGCACAGCGAGTTCATCGCCTGGCACTGGTGCCCGCCTGAGAAGCTGCCCACTGTCATCATTCCGTTCAAACGCGCGGTCTATACGGAAGTGCTGCGCATCTTCCGCCCCATTCTCGGCGGATAATGAGCAAGCGCCATCATCTGAGACATTGCCCCGCGGGGCCACATGATCCCCACATGACAGAAGGGGGACATAAAACCGTTATTATTCTCAGTAAGATGACATTTCGATTCGGCCGCCCGCGGCACAGGCCCGCCTTGGCGCCACGCTGATCCTCTGATGACCGGACCATGATGAAACACGCAGACGTTACCGTTCCCGCAGCTCCCCTCGACCTCCCCTATCGGTTCTCGGTGGGCATCATGCTCCTGAACCCGCAAGGCCTGGTCTGGACGGGACGGCGGCTGCCCAAATGGGTCGGCGACCGCTCTGCTCATATCTGGCAGATGCCGCAGGGCGGCATCGACGAGGGCGAAGCACCCATCGACGCCGCCTACCGCGAGCTGCGTGAGGAAACCGGCATCACCAGCGCCGAGGTGGTGGCCGAGATGCCTCAGTGGCTCACCTACGAGCTTCCCGAGCAACTCTTGGGTGTGGCCCTCAAGGGCAAATATCGGGGTCAGCGCCAACGCTGGTTTGCGATGCGCTTCTGGGGGGACGACAGCGAGATCGATATTCAGCCGCGCGGGGCCAAAGCCGAGTTCGACCGCTGGCGCTGGCGGGAGATGTCCGAACTTCCCGAGCTGATCGTGTCGTTTAAGAAACCCGTTTACCAAACGCTCGTTGAGAGATTTGCGTATCTGGCCCAAAACTGAAATGACAGGAGGCGAGGAATGCCGCTTCGGCGGCGTTCCGATGTCTTTTTCGTTTTTCCCTCCTGTGAGCCCATTTCATATGTCGACGACGACAAGAACGCTCCCGCCTTTCAACGACGGTGCGGACTACCAGTCCGGGCAACCGTTCGACCATGCCGAATACGACCGGATCAAGGAGCTATGGCTGGACCATATCGCCGCCGAGCATCGCGGCGACATCCCCGGCCTCCTCGCAACCCTCACTGAGGATTGCGTTTACACGATGCTGAACAACGGCAAGGTCTGGCACGGCCATGAGGGCGCCGCTGAGTTCTACGACAAGTTTCTCACCGCGTTTCCCGAGAACTGCTTCGCCGTGACCAACGTCTTCGTCGGTCCTCAGGGCGTCGTCGAGGAAGCGCACTTCAACGGCATCCACAAGGGCGACCTCCTGGGTCTCCCGTCCACAGGCCAGCCGATCGAGTTCGATGTCGTGCTGCTGTTTCCGTGGGATGCTGTCAAAAAGAAGTTCAAGGGCGAGCGCATCTACTTCGCCATCGAGCACAATCTGATCGCGAACGTCGGCCAGCTTCTGCGCCGCATGAACCGCAAGCTCGACGCCGCCGAGCAGACGTAGCGTCTCGCAATTTGCGTACTAGCGCTTGTTCAAGTCATACGGAAGCAGTTGGGAACTTCACCACGCTTATCCCTCCCCCATCTCGCCGGAGGCGAGTCTCCGACTCGACGTGGGGGAGGTTAGGAGGGGGGGATTCCAGACCATCTGCTGTCGGGCTTCCCCCCACCCCTAACCCCTCCCCACCAGGGGGAGGGGAACCGGAGCGATCCCATCTGACATGAACGCGCTTTAGAGCGTCAGCGCTCGGGAGCGTCTTGACGGAGCCAAGCTTCGCTTGGGCGCGCCCCCGCGCCAAGTGGCGCGGACATCCACCAGCACAACGCCCCTTGTCCGAAGCTTCCCGCAGCTTGTGTACGAAACAAAAAAAGCGCCCCCGGTTTCGAGGGCGCTTTTTTAAAATAATCTACCTGACGTACGTCCCGCTTACGCCCGAAGCTCGGCGAGTGCCGTCAACGCCTGATTGGCAACCAAGCGTTGCTCGTCCGTCTTCGCCTCGGCAAGATCGCGCTCCGCCGACGAAATCTCGGCAGAGAGCGTCTCGCCGCGCAGCTCCGACACGTCGTAGGCCTTCTCCGCCAGAACCGTCAGCCGGTCCGGCTCCACCTGCGCGAACGCCTGCCGCACGAAGATGCGCGCCCGGCCCTCGCTGCGAACGACGTCGATCACGCCCGGCCGAAGCGTCGAAATCAGCGGCGCGTGATTGGGAAGGATGGTCATATCGCCTTCGCTGCCCGGCAGTTGCACCTGCTCTGCCTGGCCCGAAAGCAGCACCTTCTCGGGGCTGACCAGCTCGAATGTAAACGTCTGAGCCATAAGCTCCTCTTTCTAAATCCTTCCCGGAAGAGCGGACGTCTAGAGTGCTTCCGGAAAAGTGGGAACCGGTTTTCCGATAAGAAGCACGACAAAGCAAAAACCTAGAGCCGTTCTGCGCTTCCAGCAAAACCTGAACGGCTCTAGGACTGTTTGTCCTCGGACTCGTCCTCTTCTTCTTCGTCGTCATCGTCTTCGTCGCCGGTCTTCGCTTTCACGTCCTCGGGCGTCTGCAGGCCCGAGCCGCAGAAGGGGCAGAAGAAAACCGGATGATCGACCATCCCCGGCTCTTCGTCCTCAAGCTCGACCATGCCGACCGACATGTAGAGAACGCCGTCATCCCCGACCGTGATCAGCGGCTCGAATTCCTCGCCGCTCATCGCCTCCTGGAGTTCCTCGCAGCAGGAGCCAAAACCCTGGCCCCCGCTCCCTGCGCCGATGTCTGCCGCCATTCTCTCTCCCAACCCGCCTTGAGCGGGCCTCTGCTAGCGCCTGACGTTCGCCTACGCTGCCTCGGCGAGCTGCTCCGCCTTGGCGATGGCCTCATCGATAGAGCCTACCATGTAGAAGGCGGGTTCCGGCAAGTGGTCGTAGTCGCCTTCGCACAGTCCCTTGAAGCCCTTGATGGTGTCGGCCAGCGACACCAGCTTGCCCGGCGAGCCGGTGAACACCTCGGCCACCGTGAACGGCTGCGACATGAAGCGCTCGATCTTGCGGGCGCGGGCCACCGTGAGCTTGTCCTCTTCCGACAGCTCGTCCATGCCGAGAATCGCGATGATGTCCTGGAGCGCCTTGTAGCGCTGAAGGATCGACTGCACCTGACGGGCAACCGCGTAATGCTCCTCGCCGACGATGCGCGGGTCGAGCATGCGCGACGTCGAGTCGAGCGGGTCCACGGCCGGGTAGATGCCCTTTTCCGCGATCGAGCGCGAAAGCACCGTCGTCGCGTCCAAGTGAGCGAACGAGGCGGCAGGCGCCGGGTCGGTCAAGTCGTCGGCCGGCACGTAAATGGCCTGCACCGAGGTGATCGAGCCCTTCTGGGTCGTGGTGATGCGCTCCTGCAGCGCACCCATGTCGGTGGCGAGCGTCGGCTGATAACCCACCGCCGAAGGAATACGGCCGAGAAGCGCGGACACTTCCGAGCCTGCCTGCGTAAAGCGGAAGATGTTGTCGACGAAGAACAGCACGTCCTGGCCCTTGTCGCGGAAATCTTCAGCGACCGTGAGACCCGACAGCGCCACGCGCATACGCGCGCCCGGCGGCTCGTTCATCTGCCCGTACACCAGTGCGCACTTGGAACCGGCGGTCGAGCCGTTGTTCTTCTTCGGATCGACGTTGACATTGGACTCGATCATCTCGTGATAGAGGTCGTTGCCCTCACGCGTACGCTCACCCACGCCCGCGAACACCGAGTAGCCGCCGTGGGCCTTAGCGATGTTGTTGATCAGCTCCATGATGAGAACGGTCTTGCCGACGCCGGCGCCGCCGAAGAGGCCGATCTTGCCGCCCTTGGCGTAGGGAGCCAGCAGGTCGACGACCTTGATGCCCGTGACGAGAATTTCGGCTTCCGTCGACTGTTCGGCGAAGGAGGGAGCGGGCTGGTGAATGCCGCGCCGCGCCTTGGTGTTGACGGGACCAGCCTCGTCCACCGGCTCGCCGATCACGTTGATGATGCGGCCCAGCGTCTCCTCGCCGACCGGCACCGAGATCGGTGCGCCCGTGTCCGTCACGTCCTGCCCGCGGACGAGACCTTCGGTCGAGTCCATGGCGATGGTGCGCACGGTGTTCTCGCCCAGATGCTGCGCGACCTCAAGCACGAGGCGGTTGCCCTGGTTCGTGGTTTCGAGCGAGTTGAGAATCTCAGGCAGATGCCCGTCGAACTCGACGTCGACAACGGCGCCCATGACCTGACGGACCTTACCAACCTTGCTTGCCATTTTCCTCTCCAGCGTAAAGTGCTCAGGCGACCGTGATCGTCACGGGAATGTTCCCGCGCGTCGCCTTTGAATACGGACAAATTTGATGCGCTTCCTCGACCAGGGCCTCAAGTGCGGCCTTGTCGGCACCAGGAAGCGAAACCTTGAGATCGACCGCGAGCGAGAAGCCGTCGTCGGTCTTGAGTGTCACGTCGGCGGTCACGCGCGCGGCCTGCCCGTCGAGCCCATGCTTCTTCGCCAGCACGAGGATCGCCTGGCCGAAGCACGACGAATAGCCGAGCGCGAAAAGCTGTTCCGGATTGTGACCCTCGCCCGATCCGCCAAGCTCCTTCGGAAGAGCCATGGCGAGCGCCAGCGCGCCGCCGTCGAGCATTGCACGGCCTTCGCGGCCGCCCTTTGTCGTCGCTGTCGTTTTGTAAGCCATTGACGTCCGTCTCCGAGCTATCCGTACGACCTAAGGCTGCGACTGCAGCTTAGAAGCGATGCCAATCAGCTCGGCCTGAATGAACGGCATCAGCGAGGCCATATAGTCTCCCATCTTGGCCATCGCCGACCGTGCAACCGGCCGCTGGTAGAATTCGGCGAGGGCATCGAGCTCCTCCACCGTGAAGTTCTTCGCCAGCGCATCGCGCGCCGCCACCTTGAAGCGTTCGACGAACGCCGGCTCGGTCATCGCGTCCACATATGCCTGCCGCTGCGAGGGCGGAAGCGAGACGGAGATCTTGCCGGCGATATCCGCGAGCATCTCTTTGGGAGACTGCACTTCGAGCAACCGATCCGCCGCAGCGGCAACGTCCGGCGATTGCGCACGAGCGCCGTCGAAACCGACGAACGTCGCGAAAAGTGCCAGAGCTGCGCCGTAAAAAATCGATCGCATGAAGATACAGGGTCCCGTCAGAGCGCTTCCGCGCCCGAGATGATTTCGATCAGTTCCTTGGTGATGTTCGCCTGCCGCTGACGGTTGTACTGGATCGTCAGCTTATTGATCATGTCGCCCGCGTTGCGCGTCGCGTTGTCCATCGCGCTCATGCGGGCACCCTGCTCGGACGCAGCGTTCTCAAGAAGACCCCGGAAGATCTGTGTCGAGATGTTGCGCGTCAGCAGATAGCCGAGGATCGATTCCTCGTCCGGCTCGTATTCGACGACGGCCTGCGCACCACCGGCTTCCGGCGCATCCTCCGCGCCTTCCGGCAGCTTTGTCGGAATGAGCTGCAAGGCCGTCGGCTTCTGCGAGATGACGCTCTGGAACTCGGAGAAATAGAGCGTCGCAACGTCGAACTCGCCCGCTTCGAACATGGCGAGCAGCTTGTTGCCGATGTCCTCCGCCGTCGAGAACGAGATCCCGCGCCCGCCGCCGAGCCCAAGGCGCTCGGTAATGTTGCGGCCGAGATCGCGACGCAGGTTGTCCGCACCCTTCCGGCCGACGGTAATAATCTTCACCGTCTTGCCCTGCGCGATCAGCCGCTGCGCATCCGCGCGCGCGAGCTTGGCGATGTTCGAGTTGAAGCCGCCGCAGAGACCGCGTTCTGCCGTCATCACGACCAGGAGATGCACATCGTCCTTGCCCGTCCCGACGAGCAAAGGAGACGCGCCTTCGCGGCTCGTGTTCTTGTTGAGCGCGGCAAGCACCGCATCCATGCGCTCGGCGTAGGGCCGCGCAGCCGTCGCCGCTTCCTGCGCCCGGCGCAGTTTAGCGGCGGCCACCATCTGCATGGCCTTCGTGATCTTCCGCGTCGCCTTGACGGAGGCGATGCGGTTCTTGAGATCTTTTAAGCTCGGCATTCGAGCGTCCTTTGCGAACCGTCTCTATCCCGTTCTCCTCTGGCCTCGCCGGAGGAGACACCCCTCGTTCGTTTAGGCGACGAAGCTCTTCGAGAACTTGTCGAGGAACTCCACGAGCTTCTTCTCGGTCTCGTCCGAAACCGCTTTCGCAGATGCAATCGAGGACAGGATCGAGCTCTCGTCGCGAAGCGCCGTCAGCAGGCTCTCCTCGAACTTGCCGACAGCCGAAACCGCCAGCGAATCGAGATAGCCGCGCGTACCGGCGAAGATCACCGCAACCTGCTCTTCCATCTTGAGCGGCGAGAACTGCGGCTGCTTCAGAAGCTCCGTCAGACGCGCACCGCGCGCGAGCAGCTTCTGCGTGGCAGCGTCCAGATCGGAGCCGAACTGCGCGAACGCCGCCATTTCGCGGTACTGCGCAAGCTCGCCCTTGATCTTGCCGGCCACCTGCTTCATCGCCTTCGTCTGCGCCGAGGAGCCGACGCGCGACACCGAGAGGCCGACGTTCACGGCCGGACGGATGCCGGAGAAGAAGAGATCGGTTTCGAGGAAGATCTGGCCGTCGGTGATCGAAATCACGTTGGTCGGAATGTAGGCCGACACGTCGTTGGCCTGCGTCTCGATGACGGGAAGCGCCGTGAGCGAGCCGTTGCCGGCGGCGTCTCCGAGCTTCGCGGCGCGTTCGAGCAGACGCGAATGGAGATAGAACACGTCGCCCGGGTACGCTTCGCGGCCCGGCGGACGGCGCAGCAGCAGCGACATCTGGCGATACGCCACGGCCTGCTTCGAAAGGTCGTCGTAAGCGATCACGGCGTGCATGCCGTTATCGCGGAAATACTCGCCCATCGTACAGCCGGTGAACGGCGCCAGGAACTGCATCGGCGCCGGATCGGAAGCCGTCGCCGCAACGACGATCGAATATTCGAGCGCACCGCGCTCTTCGAGCACCTTCACGAACTGGGCAACCGTCGAACGCTTCTGGCCAACAGCAACGTACACGCAGTAGAGCTTTGCGCTCTCGTCCGTGCCGGCGTTCACCGCCCTCTGGTTGAGGAACGTGTCGAGAATGATGGCGGTCTTGCCGGTCTGGCGGTCGCCGATGATCAGCTCGCGCTGGCCGCGGCCGACCGGGATCAGGGCGTCGACCGCCTTGAGGCCGGTCGCCATCGGCTCGTGCACCGACTTACGCGGCAGAATGCCGGGCGCCTTGACGTCGACGCGCTTCATCGCCTCGCCCTTGATCGGGCCCTTGCCGTCGATCGGGTTGCCGAGACCGTCGACAACGCGGCCAAGCAGGCCACGGCCGACCGGGACTTCCACGATGGCGCCGGTCCGCTTGACGGTGTCGCCTTCCTTGATGGTGCGGTCGTCGCCGAAGATCACGACACCGACGTTGTCGGCTTCGAGGTTGAGCGCCATGCCGCGGATGCCGCCGGGGAACTCCACCATTTCACCGGCCTGCACGTTATCGAGACCGTAAACGCGCGCAATGCCGTCGCCCACCGACAGCACCTGTCCGATCTCGGAAACCTCGGCTTCCTTGCCGAAATTCTTGATCTGATCCTTCAGGATCGAGGTGATCTCTGCAGCCCGGATGTCCATCGGTTGACCTCGTGTCTTTGGGCGTTTTCTCTTGTGTTCTTTTGGGCGCGCCAGAAGGCCCGCCACGCGAATGTCGTAAAAAGGAGAGGCAGCGTGACCGCGCCCCTCCCTAAAACTCTCAGTGGCCTCCCTTGAGGGAGAGGCTCAGGTTTTGCAGCTTCGTTTTAAGCGACGAATCGACCATCCGGCTGCCGAGCTTCACGACGAGCCCGCCGATCAGCGAAGGATCGACCCGCGTCTGAAGCGTCACGTCTTTTCCGACGGCCGCCTTCAGCGAAGCTTTGAGGGCCTCGGCCTGGGCATCGGTCAGGGGCTGCGCACTGGCAACCACCGCCGTCACCTCGCCGCGCGCCTTGGCTGCGAGCGCCTGGAACGCCCGCACCATGTCGGGCACGGCGAACAGGCGGCGGTTCCGGGCAGCCAACGCGAAGAAATTCTTCGCGAGCCCGCCAACTCCCGCCTTGTCGAGCACCGCGCCGAGCGCGCGCGTCTGATCGTCAGCCGCGATCACCGGGCTCCGGACCAGACGCTGGAGCTCTGGGCTCTCGTCGTAAAGTTGCTTGAATTTTTCGAGATCCTGCCCGACCTCGGAAATGGTGTTCTCCTCGCGGGCGAGATCGAACAGCGCTGCTGCGTATCGGCCTGCCACTCCGGCCACGATGGGTTCTTCTGTCGCCACGTCAAGAATTCTCGCGTGCTCAAGGGGTTGCTAGGAAGCCCCGCGGCCGAAGCCACAGCTCATTTCTTTGAGAAAGGGTGATCAGGGCGTTAGGGCCACACCGATGTTCTGCGTCGCCCCCCGACTGAAAACCCGCGGTTCTGTATCATGGGCGCAACGACGCATCAACCGGGGTTGGCGAGCCCGAACGCCGCATTTCCGCGGCCATTCACCGCCCTCTCCCTCAAACCACGCCAAAATGATGGAACCATAGGGGTTGCTCGTAGAATTCGTTGAGGCGAGGCCCCACATGGGCAATCAGGATCTCGAACGCCGTTCCGGCAAATCCGGGGACGACAAAGAACGAAAAAAATCGAGGCGTCACGCCCGCTAAGGCGTGAGAATTGGAGCAAGTTATGAGGACTTCACGCATCTTGGCGGCGGCCGCATTGATGGCGCTGCCGTTCGGAGCGCCGGCGGCTGCCGCCCCGGCCGCTTCCGCCACGGCGAAGGCCGCCACATCCAGCGCCCCTGCGGGGTCATCGATCGTTCCCGTCCAAAGATACATGGATGGCGGCGCAGCGCTTCGCGGCGGCGGCACGGCGCCCACCCCGGGAATTGGCGGAGGACCACGCGGCGGCGGAGGTCCCGCCATGGGTGGCGGTCACCGTGGCGGCGGAGGCCCCGGCTTCCGGGGCGGCGCTGGCCGGGGAGACTACGCCGGCCCAAGACGTGGCTACCGTGGCGTCGGCCATCGCCATCATCGTCATGCCCATCGCCGTTGGCGGGGCGGCGGCATCGGCTTCGGCGCACCTTATTTCTACGGCGCGTGGGGTCCGTCCTACTACTACGACGACTTCTATTACGCTCCGCCTTACGACGACGATTACGACGAGCCGGTCGCGTCCTACGACGACGACGCCGTCGAGCGCTGCGCCGCCCGCTATCGCTCGTTCGATCGCAGAACGGGCACGTTCCTGACCTACGGCGGCGAACGGAGGCTTTGTCCCTACCTGAGATAAGCCCCGCCTGCATCACCGCAGAAGAAACGGACGCGCCGGCAGCAAAAAAGAGCTGTCCGGCGCGTATTTACGAGCGTTTACGAATATGAACGGAGCCTGCACGCGCTGTTCAAGGAGGGTTCAGCGCCACCCCGCTATTTCTGATCCCAACGTGCTGGGAAGGCTTGGCACATTGGATCAGAAAGAAGGGGAACGGTTATGTCCTTCAAGAAATTCGCAACCTCCGCTGCCGTGATCACGGGCCTCGTCGCCGCCAACCTGAGCCCGCTCGCCGCCACGGCGGCAAACGCCAGGGACGGCTGGCACGGCAAGAGAGGCCACCACTACTCCCGCCATTACGACGACCGCCGCTACGAGCATCGCCACGGTCGCAGCCATGGCTACAAGAAGCATCGCCACAACAAGGATAGGGATCTCGCAAAGGGCATAGCCATCGGCCTCGGCGTGTTGGCGGTCGGCGCGATCCTCTCCTCGGCCCACCGCTAAAACGAGGCACGCGGCCGATCCCTAGAGAAAGTTGTAGGGATCGACATCGACGGCGAGGCGCAAATCCCCCGCGATCCGGGGCAGCGCCTCGCCCCATTGCCTCAGATAGTCCTGAATGTTGGCCTCCCGCGGCGCTTTAACGAGAAGCCGCCATCGATGGCGCCCGCGCACCACCGCAATCGGCGCCTCCGCAGGGCCAAGCACGGCGATCCGGTCCGAGGGGGGCGCCCGGCGCGCAACCTCGCGCGCAAACTTCTCCGCCAGATCCTTGTCGCGCGCCGAGATGACGAGCGCGGCCAGACGCCCGAACGGCGGCAGCAGTCCGCGCCGTCTCATGTCGATCTCGCGGTCGAGAAAACTCTCTCTGTCGCCGGAGATGATCGCTTCCATCACCGGATGGTCTGGCATGTGGGTCTGAACGAACCCGCGCCCCTTCGTCATCGCGCGCCCAGCGCGGCCCGTCACCTGATGGAGAAGCTGAAACGTCCGCTCGCCCGCGCGCGGATCCGCGCCCATCGAAAGACCGAGATCGCCGTCCACGATGCCGACCGTCGCCAGCAGCGGAAAGTTGTGCCCCTTGGCCACGATCTGCGTGCCGATGATGATGTCCACCTCCCCGCTTTCGATCTCGCCGATGATCTGGCGCATCTCTTCAAGCCCCGGGATGAGATCTGACGAAAGCAGCGCCACGCGCGCCTCGGGAAACCGCTCCCGCACTTCTTCCGCCACCCGCTCGACGCCGGGACCGCACGCGACGAGCGCGCCCTCTTCATGGCACTTCGGACATGCCTCGGGCATCGCCAGCGAGAAGCCGCAGTGATGGCAGTTAAGCCGGCGGCGGAAACGATGCTCCACAAGCCACGCCGTACATTGCGGACACTCCACCCGATGACCGCACGCCCGGCACAGCGTCAGCGGCGCATAGCCCCGGCGATTGAGAAACAGCAGCGACTGCTGGCGCTGCGCGAGCGTCTCTGTGAGCGCGCCCACCAGCACGGGCGAGAGCCATTGCCCTTTTTCAGGCGGATCGCGCCTCAGATCGATCGCCTTGACGTCGGGCAGATCGGCACCCGTAAAGCGCCCCGGCAGCACGATCTGCCGGTAGCGCCCGGTGCGCGCGTTGACGTGGCTCTCGATGGACGGCGTGGCGGACGCGAGCACCACCGGAAACTTGCCGAGACTGCCGCGCACAACGCTCATGTCGCGCGCCTGATAGTGCACCCGGTCGTCCTGCTTGAAGCCTGCATCGTGCTCTTCGTCGACGATGACGAGCCCGAGATCGGCATAGGGCAGAAACAGCGCGGATCGTGCCCCCACGATCACACGCGCTTCTCCCGAGGCCGCGGCCTTCCACACACGCCCACGCTCGGCGGGAGAGAGCGCCGAATGCCATTCCGCCGGCTGACACCCGAAGCGCGCCACGAACCGGCTCATGAACTGCCCGGTGAGCGCGATCTCCGGCAGCATGATGAGCGCTTGCCGCCCTTTCCGGAGCGTCTGCGCAACCGCCTCGAAATAAACCTCCGTCTTGCCCGAGCCCGTCACGCCGTCGAGCAAAGAAACGGAGAACCCGTCGCCGTCGACCGATGACACGAGTGCATGCACGGCCTCGGCCTGCGCATCCGTGAATTGAGTTTCGCGATGCTCCGGATCGGGCACCGGATACCGCCGCTCCGGCACGGCCACCTCGACGAGATTTCCCGAAGCCACCAGCCCGTCGACAACACCAGTGCTGCATTGCGCCTCTGTCGCAAGCGCCGATTTTACCCGGATCAGGCCATCCGCCGCGATATCGAGCGCGCGCCGCCGGGCCGGCGTCATGCGCGGCGGCTCCTGCGCGCCCGCCACGATGCGCACGCCAAAGCGCGGCTTCTGCGGCTCGAACGCGGCCTGCGCACTCATCGTCATGCGCGCAACGAGGCCTAGGGGCGACAGCGTATATCCCGAGATCCATTCCGCGAACCGGAGGGAAACGGCCGGAAGGGGCGGCACGTCGAGCCGCTCCGTGATCGCTTTCATTTTCTTGGGATCGACGGCGCGCGATTGGTCGCCCTGCGGGGTGTCCCAAACGACGCCGATCCGCGTTTGCGGCCCGAACGGCACAAGGACGAAGCAGCCGGGCTCGACCGCAAGCCCCGCGGGCACCAGATAGTCGTAGGTTTGGTCCAGCGGCGCGCCGGGCATCAGCACAGGCACGGTCTTCGGCCCCAAAAGGCCGCGTTCACCGTGTTCGTTCATGTCAAGGAGGCTATCCAAGTGTGCCGGTACCGGATTAGAAGCTACCAATCGAAAATCAGAGCGTGGTGAGGCAGGGTGACGAGAATGAGCCCGTGAGCCCAAAGCGGCTGCCTTGCTCCGTCGTGAAGAATGCCCCGCCACCGGGGCAGCACAAAGGACCGAGAATGAAGTTTTTCGTCGATACCGCCGATGTCGGGGAGATTCAGGAGCTGGCCGCAACCGGGCTTCTTGACGGAGTCACCACCAACCCCTCGCTGATTGCAAAATCGGGCCGCGACTTCAAGCAGACGATCTCCGAGATTTGCGCCATCGTATCCGGCCCCGTATCCGCCGAGGTCGCCGCAACCGACCACGCCGGCATGATGAAAGAGGCCGAGGTGCTGCGGAAGATCGCCGACAACGTCGCGATCAAGGTGCCGCTGACCCTCGACGGCCTCAAGGCCTGCAAGGCCCTGACGTCGGACGGCACCATGGTCAACGTCACGCTGTGCTTTTCCGCCAACCAGGCGCTCCTGGCCGCGAAGGCGGGCGCTACGTTCGTCTCGCCGTTCATCGGCCGGCTCGATGACATCGGCCTGAACGGCATGGACCTGATCCGCGAAATCCGCGCCATCTACGACAACTACCAGGATCTCGAAACCGACATCCTCGCAGCCTCGATCCGCACCGTGAACCACGTCAAGGAAGCAGCCCTGATCGGCGCCGACGTCTCGACCATTCCGCCCTCGATCCTGAAGGCGCTGGTGAAGCATCCGCTCACCGACTCCGGCCTCGCCCAGTTCGTGGCCGACTGGCAGAAGACCGGCCAGACGATCTGACGCACACGGGATACCACACCACCGCCCTCTCATCCGGACCAACGTAGCTGGATCCCGGCCGTCCATGCGGAGCATGGCTCCGCCATGACGCCGGGATGACGGCAGTTTGCTGGCAAGCCGATTGCCTAAAACACTCCGTCACACCGGCGAAGGCCGGTGCCCAGACACGCTTCCACACACCCAACGAAAGCGGCGGCCGAGAAAACTCGGCCGCCGCTTTATTTGTATCGCACCGGACAGAGACGGGGAGTGGGCTGCAGAGAAGCCCGCGCCGCGCCAACCCGTCCCGTCTTAGACCATGATCGCTTCAGGCCTTATCAGCCTGAAGCGTGATAGTCGGCCTCGCTAACGAAGACCGCGATCCCGACAATCCGAAACGATCACGCTTTATATCTGCTCTTTGAGATCCTTGGCGGCGCGGAAGGCAACCTTCTTGCTCGCCTTGATCTTGATGGTCTCGCCCGTCGCCGGGTTGCGGCCCATGCGAGCCGGACGCTTGCGCACCTGAAGGATGCCGAGGCCGCCAATGCGGATGCGGTCGCCCTTCTTGAGGTGCTTGGTGATCAACGCAACCATATCCTCAAGCACGGCGTTGGCCTGCTTCTTCGGAAGGTCGTGCGTCTCGGAAAGCGCGACGCCGATATGGCGAAGCGTGAGGGTGTTCGTTGCCTTCGCGGCCGTCGTCTTGGCCGCAGCGGTCTTCGTTGCAGGCTTGGCTTTAGCCGGAGCCTTTGCCTTCGCCTTAGTCTTCGGCGCGGCTTTAGTGACAGTCTTGGTAGCCATGAGTGTTTCCTCAGCGAAAAGAATCAATGCCCGCGAAGATACAATAAACAATGAGCTTTCGCGTCTATCGATCTACAATGATTGCGTTTTTCTAGCCAGGGATTGGAGTTTCGGTCACGCTTGCACGCGCAACGGAGGTCTGAAGAACACAAGTTTTGCCCTGAAACCGGGGACAAAACGCGCCTCCACCCTCCGTGTTGCATACCATCGCCGCACGCGAGGGAGCAATCGAGACTGCAGTTCGTCCCCCTGATTCGCGCATTCCGAACGTTCGTTCCCAATCCGCAGTTCGCGCCTTTGAGCAGCAGAAAGCGCTTATTTAAAGCGATTAAAGTGTCGCAGAGCGAACCGCGGCACACGCGATAGGGCACGCCGCCACGTCGCAAATCATGTAGCGTCGCGCTGAGAGAGACAGGGCATGCGCGCCGGATGACGAAGACCTCGATCGACGATCTCCTCGATGCCGACGGCACTCTGCCGCTCGCGGAAGATCTCCGTGACGCGGCCCGCGGCTGGCTCGCCCATCTCGAACACGAACGCGGATATTCCGAAGCGACCCGCATCGCCTATGAGCGCGATCTCGGCCAGTTCGTGCTGTTTTTAAAGGGCGATCTTGGCCATTCCCCCTGCCTCGGCGACCTCGCCCGCCTCGACGTCAAAGCCGTCCGCCGCTTCCTTGCCGCACGCCGAAGGGCCGGCATCCAAAGCCGCTCGCTCGCCCGCACCCTGTCTGCGCTGCGCACCTTCTACCGCTGGCTCGAAACGACGAACCACGTAAGCAACCGCGCGCTCGCGCGCGTCGCCACGCCCCGTATCGCGCGCTCGCTTCCAAAACCTCTCACCGTGGAAAAGGCAGCGGCCCTGGTCGACGACGCCGATGCGGCCAACGGCTGGATCGGCGCGCGCGATACCGCCGTTCTGCTACTGCTTTATGGCGCTGGCCTGCGCATTTCCGAAGCGCTCGGCCTCACGCGGCAAGATGCGCCCCTGCCCGGCCGCGACGTCATCCGCATCGTTGGCAAGGGCGGCAAGGAGCGGCTCGTTCCCATTCTGCCGGTCACGCAGCAGGCTGTTGCCCGCTACATTGCGCTCTGCCCCTATCCGCTCGATCCCGCAGGCTCACTCTTCCTGGGCGCCAAGGGCGGTCCGCTCTCGCCGCGCATTATTCAGCTCGCTGTCGCGCGAATGCGGGACGCACTGGCCTTGCCGGAGACCGCAACCCCGCACGCGCTCCGCCATTCGTTCGCCACCCACCTTCTGGCGGCCGGCGCCGACCTGCGCCAGATCCAGGAGCTCTTGGGTCACGCCTCGCTCTCCACCACCCAGGTCTATACGGACGTCGACCGCGAACGTATCCTCGCCGTCTACGACGCCGCCCATCCGCGCGCCTGACAAAAAATCGCGGCCGATCCAAACCCGGCCGTCGCGCGTTTGAGCACAGGGGAAGGCACCCGATAAGGCGCAAGTGAGGGAAAACGCGTTGCGGAACGCCATAAAACGCATGGTTCTCCTGGCCCTGCTCTTCGCCATCGGAGGCGGCGCACGGGGCGGCATCACGTCCGATCCCAACGCCGGTTACGCGCCCTCCGAGCCGTCGCGATGCGGCGGCGTGAACCTGCTGACGAGCCTCGCCTCATCCGATCCGACCCTCCATAGCCGCATCCTTGAAGCTGCCGCGTCGCTCCAAAACGGTCAGCACCTGCTTTGGAAAGTCGAGCGGCCGGGCCTCGCACCCTCCTATCTGTTCGGAACCGTGCACCTGACCGACAACCGCGTGCGGGACATCTCCCTGAAGACGCGCGCCGCGCTCCGAAGCGCCAAGGCCGTGCTTCTCGAAACATCCGACATCAGTCCCGAAACGACGGCCGCAGCCCTCGTCTCCGCTGCCAGAACGGCCGTTTACACGGATGGTCGCACGCTGGACCGGCTCCTCACCAAGGATGAGTTTCGGAAGGTGCAAGAAACCATCGACCGGGCAGGCGTGCCTGCGGCCTCCGCGCGGATTTATCGGCCGTGGATGATCTCCATGATGCTGTCAGGCTCGAATTGCGAACGCCGCCGCATTCGCGAAGGCGAACCCGTGCTCGACATGGCCCTCGCCCAGGAAGCACGCATCCACGGCATCCCCATCGCCGGCCTCGAAACGGCCGAAGAGCAGATCCGCACGCTCGCGTCCGTGCCGGAGGATCAGCAGCTCGACATGCTGCGCGCCAACCTCGCGCTCATCGACGAAACCGACAATCTGATGGAAACCATGGTGCAGCTCTACCTGGAGAGGCGCATCGGCGCGGTGTGGGAGCTGCAGATGGCGTTGGCCGAAACGGCCGGCATCCCCGCGTCCGCCTTCGACGGCTTCCGCCAGGCCGTCATCGTGGACCGCAACATTAAGATGTACGAGACCGCCCGCGTCTACTTCGAGACGGGCGGCACGTTCATGGCTGTCGGCGCGCTTCATCTGCCCGGAGAAGACGGCCTCGTCGCCCTTCTCCGCAACGCCGGCTACACCGTCACACCCGTCGAGTAGCGCCTCCCGAACAAGCCCATGAGCGATAATCACGCTGCGTAGCAGCCGGGAGCAAAGCGACCCGCGACGGGTGTCGCGCCCGCGCGGAGGGCGCGGGAGGCGTATGGCGGCGCTCCGCCGCGATACGCCTCCCGAACAAGCCCGTGAGCGCTACATATGAATAGCCCGCTTCGCCACCGCGAGCGCCGCTTCTTTGACGGCCTCCGACAGCGTCGGATGTGCATGGCACGTGCGCGCCAGATCTTCGGCGGAGCCGCTGAACTCCATGATCACGGCCGCTTCCGCGATCAGCTCGCTCGCATTCGCACCGATGATGTGCACACCGAGGATGCGATCCGTTTCCGCATCCGCCAGCACCTTCACGAAACCGTCGGTCGTCTTGTTCACCTTCGCGCGGCCGTTGGCGAGGAACGGGAACTTGCCGACCGTGTAGGCGATCTCGGCAGCCTTCAGCTCTTCTTCCGTCTTTCCGACCGACGCCACCTCCGGCGTCGTGTAGATCACGCTTGGGATAACGTCGTGGTTCACTTGCCCCGCCTGCCCCGCGAGAATTTCGGCAACCGCAATGCCCTCGTCTTCCGCCTTGTGCGCAAGCATCGGCCCCGCGATCACATCGCCGATGGCGTAAATACCCGTTACGTTGGTCTGGAACTGACCGTTGACGGCGATGCGGCCCTTGTCGTCACGCACCACGCCCACGTCGTCGAGCCCGAGCCCGTCGGTGAACGGAACGCGCCCGATGGCGACGAGCACAATGTCGGCCTCGACACGATCCGCCGCGCCACCTTGCGCAGGCTCCAGCGCAACCTCAAGCCCGCTCTCGGTCCGAGAAACGCCCGTCACCTTCGTTCCGAGCCGGAACTTGATCCCCTGCTTCGCGTAGATCCGCTCCAGAGACTTCGCGACCTCGCCGTCCATGCCCGGCAGGATGCGGTCGAGATATTCGACCACCGTCACGTTCGAGCCAAGCCGCCGCCACACCGATCCGAGCTCCAGCCCGATCACACCCGCGCCGACCACGAGCAACCGCTCCGGAACGCTCGGCAACGAAAGCGCTCCCGTCGACGACACGACGTCCGTTTCGTCGATTTCGATGCCGGGAAGCCGCGCCACGTCCGATCCCGTCGCGATCACGATGGCGCGCGCGTCGAGCACCGTCTGCGCGCCATCTGCCCCTGTCACCTCGACACGGCCGGGCTTCACGATCCGCCCCGTGCCCTGAAAGGGATCGATCTTGTTCTTCTTGATGAGGAACGCGACGCCATCGACGTTGCCCTTCACGCCCTCGTCCTTGAAGGCGAGCATCTTTTTGAGGTCCAGCTCGGGCGAAACCTTGATGCCCATGCGGGCAAAGCCGTGACCGGCCTCCTCGTACAGCTCCGAGGCGTGCAGCAGCGCCTTGGACGGAATGCAGCCCACATTGAGGCACGTGCCGCCATACGTGCTGCGCTTTTCGACGATCGCCGTCTTAAGCCCAAGCTGCGCCGCGCGGATCGCGCACACATATCCGCCCGGCCCGCTGCCGATGACGATGAGATCGTAGGTCGTATCCATAATCCGCCCCCGTCGCTGTCTTCCTCGGGCGGCCGCCCGCTTCGATGCCCCTTACAGCTCCAGGATGAACCGCTGCGGATCCTCCAGGCACTCCTTGACGCGCACGAGGAACGTCACCGCCTCTTTTCCATCGACCAGACGATGGTCGTAGGACAGCGCGAGATACATCATCGGCCGCGCCACGATCTCGCCGTTCTTGACCACCGGCCGCTGCTCGATGCGGTGCATGCCGAGAATGCCCGACTGCGGCGAATTCAAAATCGGCGTCGAAAGCATCGAGCCGTAGACGCCTCCGTTCGAGATCGTGAACGTGCCGCCCTGCATCTCCGCGATGGAGAGCCGCCCATCGCGCGCGCGCTTGCCGAAGTCGGCAATCTTCGCCTCGATCTCGGCAATCGACATCCGGTCCGCCTCGCGCAGAACGGGCACGACGAGCCCGCGATCCGTCCCGACCGCAACGCCGACGTGGTAGTAGTTCTTGAAGACGATATCCTCGCCGTCGATCTCCGCGTTCACCGCCGGGATCTCGCGCAGAGCCTGAATGCACGCCTTTACGAAGAAGCCCATGAAGCCGAGCTTCACGCCGTGCCGGCGCTCGAACAGATCTTTGTACTGGGCGCGCATCGCGATCACCGCGCTCATGTCGACGTCGTTGAACGTCGTGAGCATCGCCGCCGTATTCTGCGCCTCCTTGAGACGCATCGCGATGGTCTGGCGCAGGCGCGTCATGCGCACGCGCTCCTCGCGGCCCGCTTCGCTGACCGATGTAGCCACGCGTACATCCGGAGCAGGCACCTCGCGCGCGCGCTGCGTCGCGGGCACCTGCGCGGCAGGTTGCGGCGTGGACGTCTCGCGTCGCGGCTCCTCCAATTCCTGCTCCGGCTGATGCGCCGAGCGCGGCGCGGCCTTCGCAACAGCCGCCGCCACATCTTCCTTCAGCACCTGTCCGCGGCGTCCGGAACCTGCGGACACGGCATCGGCAGCGAGCCCTGCATCCGCAAGATGCTTGCGCGCGGCCGGGCTCGGCGGCGGCCCGCTTCCGTCAGACTTCCGCTCGGCCTGCGCCGGCTTACTGTTGCTCTTCTTCGGCGCAGCTGCAGCGGCACCGCCGTCCGCGAGCGCTCCGAGCACCGTTCCGATGGCAACGGTCGCGCCCTCGTCGACGTGAATTTCAGAGAGTTGGCCAGATGCAGGTGCGGGAACCTCGACCGTCACCTTATCCGTTTCCAGCTCCACCAGAGGCTCGTCCGCTTTCACGGCGTCGCCCGGCTTTTTCAGCCATTTGCCCACCGTCGCCTCGGTCACCGACTCGCCCAGCGTCGGCACACGGATCTCGATAGTCATTGCCTGCTCTTGCCCTTTTCCTCGCCGGCCGCGGTGCAGCCGGTCCCGCACATAGAAGTCCGCATAAGTCGGATAACGCCCGCACGGGCCCTATCCCTTCAAAGCGTCCGCCACGAGCGCCTTCTGCTCGGCGATATGCTTGCTCATCAGGCCCGTCGCCGTGGAGGCCGACGCCGAGCGGCCTGCGTACCGCACGCGCTCCCCCTCCTGCCCCAAGCGGTCCAGAACCCAGTTGATGTTCGGCTCGATGAACGTCCAGGCGCCCATGTTCTTGGGCTCCTCCTGGCACCAAACCACCTCGGCATTCGGAAAACGCCCCAGTTCGTGCAGCAGCGCGCGCGCGGGGAACGGATAAAGCTGTTCGAGCCTCAGGATGTAGACGTCGAAAAGCTCTTCCGCATCGCGCGCGTCCGCCAGGTCGTAATACACCTTGCCGGAGCACAGGATCACGCGCTTGATATCCGCCTCGGGTACCCGGAACGTATCGTCCCAAAGCACGCGATGGAACGTGGTCCCCGGCCCCATCTCGTCGATACGCGAGACAACGCGCTTGTGCCGGAGCAGCGACTTCGGCGTCATCAGGATCAGCGGCTTGCGGAAGTTCCGGTGCAACTGCCGCCGGAGAATGTGGAAATAGTTGGCGGGCGTGGTGCAGTTGGCAACCTGCCAGTTGTCCTCCGCGCAAAGCTGCAGGAAGCGTTCGAGCCGCGCGGACGAATGCTCCGGCCCTTGCCCCTCGTAGCCGTGCGGCAGCAGGCACACGAGCCCGCTCATCCGAAGCCACTTGCGCTCACCCGACGAGATGAACTGGTCGAACACCACCTGCGCACCGTTCGCGAAATCGCCGAACTGCGCTTCCCACGCCACGAGCGCGTTCGGCTCGGCCAGCGAATAGCCATACTCGAAGCCGAGCACCGCTTCCTCCGACAGCATCGAGTTCACGACCTCGAACCCGGCCTGATTTGGCGCAATGTGGCGCAACGGCGTGTAGCGCCGCTCCGTCTCCTGGTCGATCAGCACCGAATGGCGCTGCGAGAACGTCCCGCGCTCGCAATCCTGACCGGAAAGGCGCACCGGGAAACCTTCGTTGACGAGCGTACCGAACGCCAGATGCTCGGCCATCGACCAATCGATCCCCTCGCCCTTGGAGATCATCTCGCGGCGTCGATCCAACAACCGCACGAGCGTCTTGTGCGCCGTAAAGTCGGCCGGAACCGTCGTGATCCTGCGGCCCACCTCACGAAGCGTTTCGAGCGGCACGCCGGTGTTCCCGCGCACCTCGTCCTCTGCGAGCCCGACGCCGCTCCACCGCCCGTCGAGCCAATCGGCTTTATTCGGCTTGTAGGCTTCGGCCGCCACGAGTTCCTCTTCCAGAAACGCGCGGAACTCGCCCTTCATGCCCTCCACGTCGTCCGCGCCGAGCACGCCTTCCTCGACCAGCTTCTCACCGTAGATCTGGACAGCCGTCGGATGCTTGCGGATCCGGTCGTACATCAGGGGCTGGGTGAACGCCGGTTCGTCCGCCTCGTTGTGGCCGAAGCGGCGATAGCAGAACATGTCGATCACGACCGGCTTGCGGAACTTCTGCCGGAACTCGGTGGCGATCTTCGCCACGTGCACCACAGCTTCCGGATCGTCGCCGTTCACGTGGAAGATCGGCGCCTCGATCACCTTCGCCGCGTCCGAGCAATACGGCGACGAGCGCGAATGCCGCGGGTTGGTGGTGAACCCGATCTGGTTGTTGATGATGAAATGGATCGAGCCACCCGTGCGGTGGCCCTTGAGCCCCGAGAGACCGAAACACTCCGCCACCACGCCCTGCCCGGCAAAGGCTGCGTCGCCGTGGAGCAGCAGCGGCAGCACGCAGTTTCTCTCCGCCGCCGAGCACTTGAGCTGATCCTGCTTCGCGCGCGCCTTGCCGAGCACGACGGGATCCACGATCTCAAGATGCGAGGGATTGGCCGTCAGCGACAGGTGCACGTTGTTGCCGTCGAACTGCCGGTCCGACGACGCGCCGAGATGGTACTTGACGTCGCCCGAGCCCTCGACGTCGTCGGGCTTCCAAGACCCGCCCTTGAACTCGTTGAAGATCGCGCGGAACGGTTTCGCCATCACGTTGGACAGCACGTTGAGACGCCCGCGATGCGCCATGCCGATCACGATCTCGCGGACGCCGAGCTGGCCGCCCCGCTTGATGATCTGTTCGAGCGCCGGAATGATCGCCTCGCCGCCGTCGAGCCCGAAGCGCTTGGTGCCGGTGTACTTGACGTCGGCGAACCGCTCGAACATCTCGGCTTCGATCAGCTTCCGCAGGATGGCCTTCTTGCCCATATCCGTGAAGCGGATGTCCTTCTCGTCGCCCTCGATCCGGTGCTGGATCCACGACTTCTGCACCGGCGACGTGATGTGCATGAACTGGTAGCCGATCTTGCGGCAATAGGTGCGCCTGAGAATGCGCAGCACCTGCCGGATCGTTGCCGTTTCGAGGCCCAGATAGCGGTCAAGGAAGATCGGCCGGTCGAGATCGGCGTCCGTGAAGCCGTAGGTGTCGGCCTTGAGCTCTTTGTGCACGCGCCGTTCGGCGAGCCCCAAGGGATCGAGATCCGCCGCAAGGTGACCCATCACGCGATAGGCGCGGATCAGCATCGTCGCGCGGATGCTGTCCTGGATGGCGCGCAGAGAAGCCGCAGGAGAAAGCTCGTAGCCGCTCGCAAACGCCTTCGCCTGGATCTTGTCGCGGAGATCGCGCTCGATACCGCCATAGTCGCCCGTCAACGCCGAGACGAGTTCGGACGGCGCGTCGTGAAGCTGCGAGAGCGGCTGGGCCCACGAAGGCTGTCCGCTGCCCGAACCGAGATCGTCTTCGGCGGGGCCTTGCCCAGCGCCTTCGCGCATGCTCTCGAAGAAAAGCCGCCACTCATCGGTGACGGACCCAGGGTTCTTCTCGTATTGCTCTTGCAGCTCTTCGATGTAGGGCGCATTAGCCCCGTACAGGAACGACGTCCTTGCGAACTGCTCGTTGCGCGCGTGCCGTGTCATGCAAACCCCGCATCCTTAGTCCCGGCCCAACGCCGGCTGCTTAGACGGCAATCTCTCTCCAGGAATTAGGCGATTCTCGGCGTATTGGATGACGTTCTTACGTCGGATTCCGTCTCAACCCTTTAGAACTTTGGTCAAAGTCGCACACAGGATCCGCGAACGGCAGGATGCATCATCCCACCTTTCGCCGCCTTATGCCAACAGAACAGACCACGACACCGATCAGCGCGCCGAAGATCGACGGCAGCGCCCAGGCTAGGAAATGTAGCTGACCAGCCGCTAGCCACAGCCCGATCCCCGCGGCCACAATGAGCGTGCCCGTGCCGAGCGCACCTGCCCGTCCGAATAATCCGCTCATCCAAAGGACGAGCAGAAAAGACGACAGCGCAACCACGCCCCAGACGAGCACGAGACCCCAATCTGGAGCGTAGAAGTCGAGCGCCTCCGTCACCGAACGGTTTCTCCGTCGAGATCAGATCCGCACTCCTGCCGCATTGTGCAGCATGCGCGCGAGCGTCAGCCCTTCAGGACCTTGGTCAAGGTCGTGCCCAGCGAGGCCGGGCTGTCCGCGATGGCAATACCGGCCGCACGCATGGCGTCCACCTTGTCCTCCGCCCGGCCCTGGCCGCCGGAGATGATCGCACCCGCGTGCCCCATCCGTCGGCCCGGCGGCGCCGTCATACCGGCGATGAAACCGGCCATCGGCTTCTTGCGGCCCTTCTTCGCCTCGTCGATCAGGAACTGGGCCGCCTCTTCCTCGGCCGAGCCACCGATCTCGCCGATCATAATAATAGAGTGCGTATCGGGATCGGCCAGGAACAGTTCGAGCACGTCGATGAACTCTGTTCCTTTCACCGGGTCGCCGCCGATGCCGACCGCCGTCGACTGGCCGAGACCCGCATCCGTCGTCTGCTTGACGGCCTCATAGGTCAACGTGCCGGAGCGCGAAACGATCCCGACCGTGCCCTTACGGAAGATATTGCCCGGCATGATGCCGATCTTGCACTCGCCCGGCGTCAGCACGCCCGGACAGTTCGGCCCGATCAGCCGCGACTTCGAGCCCTGGAGCGCGCGCTTCACGCGGACCATGTCGAGAACCGGAATGCCCTCGGTGATGGCCACGATCAGCTCCATCTCGGCGTCGATGGCTTCGAGGATCGCATCCGCCGCGAACGGCGGCGGCACATAGACGGCGCTCGCCGTGGCTCCGGTCTTGGCTTTGGCTTCCCCCACCGTGTTGAACAGCGGCAGATCGGCAAGCTCGGGATCGGCAGGCTTCGTGCCCCCTTTGCCGGGCGTCACGCCCCCGGCAACCTTGGTGCCGTAGCTGCGGGCCTGCTTGGTGTGGAACGTGCCCTGGCTCCCCGTGAGGCCCTGGCAGATGGTGATGGTCGACGTGTCGACGAGAATGGCCATGGTTGTGTTCTTTTCCTCGGCGCTTGTGCGATGGCGGGCGTCTTACGCCGCGGCCTTGATTGCGGACGTGATCTTCGCGGCAGCATCCGCGAGATCGTCGGCAGGCACGATCTTGAGCCCGCTCTTGGCGAGGATCTCCTTGCCGAGATCCACATTCGTGCCTTCGAGACGAACGACGAGCGGAACCGTAATCGCCATCTCGCGGGCCGCGGCCACGATGCCGTCCGCGATGATGTCGCAACGCATGATGCCGCCGAAGATATTGACCAGGATCCCCTTGACCGACGGATCGGACAGAATGATCTGGAACGCGGCCTGCACCTTTTCTTTCGATGCGCCGCCGCCCACGTCGAGGAAGTTGGCCGGCTCTTCGCCATAGAGCTTGATAATGTCCATGGTCGCCATCGCGAGACCCGCGCCGTTGACCATGCACCCGATCGAACCGTCGAGCTTGATGTAGGAAAGCTCGTACTTCGCCGCCTCGATCTCCATCGGATCTTCTTCCGTCTCATCGCGCAGCGCGACGATATCGGGATGGCGGAACAGCGCGTTGCCGTCGAAGGAAATCTTGGCGTCGAGCGCGTTGAGATGCCCGTCGTTGGTGATGATGAGCGGGTTGATCTCCAGCAGGCTCACGTCCTTTTCGAGAAGCAGCTTGTAGAGCCCCCCGATCATCTTCGCGCACTCCTTGATCTGGTCGCCCTTGAGGCCGAGCGCGAACGCGATCTTGCGGCTGTGGAACGGTTGCAGACCCGTCGCCGGATCGACGGTGAGCGTCAGGATCTTGTCCGGCGTCTCATGGGCCACCTTCTCGATGTCCATGCCGCCTTCGGTCGAGGCGATGAACGCCACGCGCGAGCTGGCCCGATCGACGAGCGCGGAGAGATAAAGCTCTTTCGCGATACCGGCCGCCTCGGTGAGATAGAGGCGCCGCACGACCCGACCCGCAGGCCCCGTCTGCTCGGTCACGAGCGTCCGCCCCAGCATCTGCTCGGCAAGCTCGCGGGCTTCCGCCGCAGACTTGGCGAAGCGTACGCCGCCCTTCTCGCCGGCTTCCGGCTCCTTGAATTTACCCTTGCCGCGGCCGCCGGCGTGGATCTGTGCCTTGACGACCCGCACGTCCGTTTCGATGCCTTGGGCAACCTTCTCGGCCTCCTCGGGCGTGAAGGCGACGCCCCCACCCGTGGTCGGCACGCCGTACTGCCTCAAGAGGTCTTTGGCTTGATGCTCGTGGATGTTCATTGCTGAGCGTGATCCCTCTTACGGACGATCCGAAGTATGGGGACGCAATGCGGAAGCTCGGGCGAACGCACCGAGGCGCCGCCTCTCGCATCCGTCTTGCCCACCGCTTCGGGCGCCCCCCTATGTTTCTTTTTTCAGGCCCCGAGCTGGGGATTGATCTTGATGCAGGCATCGACCAGCCCCTTTACGGACTCGATCGACTTCATGAGCATCGCACGCTCGGCGGAGTTGAGGTCGATTTCGACCACGCGCTCCGTCCCGCCGGCGCCGATGATCACCGGCACGCCCACATACAATCCTTTAACACCGTACTCCCCGTTGAGGTACGCGGCGCATGGCAGCACGCGCTTCTTGTCCTTGAGGAAGGCCTCTGCCATGGCGAGGGCGGATGCTGCAGGTGCGTAATAGGCCGAGCCGGTCTTGAGCAGCCCGACGATCTCGCCGCCGCCCTTGCGCGTGCGGTCCACGATCTGGTCGAGGCGGTCCTGGCGAATCCATCCCATCTTGACGAGATCCGGCAGCGGGATGCCGCCCACGGTCGAATAGCGGACGAGCGGCACCATGTCGTCGCCATGGCCGCCGAGCACGAATGCCGAGACGTCCTGCACGGACACGCGGAACTCTTCCGCCAGGAAGTGCTGGAAGCGCGCCGTATCGAGCACGCCCGCCATACCGATCACCATGTTGCGCGGCAGGCCCGAGGCCTTCTGCAACGCCCACACCATGGCATCGAGCGGATTGGTGATGCAGATCACGAAGGCGTTCGGCGCATACTTGCGGATGCCCGCGCCCACCTGCTCCATCACCTTCAGGTTGATGCCGATCAGGTCGTCGCGGCTCATGCCGGGTTTGCGCGGCACGCCGGCCGTCACGATGCAAACGCTCGCGCCTTCGATATCGGCATAGGCGTTCGTCCCGCGCAGCGTGCAGTCATGCCCCTCGACGGCGCCGGATTGGGCAATGTCGAGGGCCTTACCCTGCGGAACACCTTCCGCGATGTCGAAAATCACGACGTCACCGAGCTCCTTGAGCGAGATCAGGTGCGCCAGCGTGCCCCCGATCATACCGCCGCCGATCAACGCGATTTTCGTGCGCGCCATATGCCGTTCTCCCTGGAGACTGTTGCCCTCGATCCGGGGCCTTGATTGCGGGTGTATAATGAGGCGAGCGTCGGATCCGGATGGAAAAGAGAGTTATGGCCGAACCCGGCCTCATGAAAACCCACAACTTTGGTAGGACGAAACGAAGGGTCGCTCAAGTCCGCGATCTGGCAAAACAGAGCCCTTCGGCCAAAAGACCAAGACCATGATCGCTTCAGGCCCTAGCCGCTCCGATCGGCGCGCCGCCTACCCGGCGCGGCGTGAATCGGCAGCGCGGAGAAAGTCTGAAGCGTGAATCATCGGTCTCACTTAAGAGATTAGAGTGTGATCTCGAGTCCATCGAAACTGATCACACTCTAAAGTATTTGCTCAGGAGTTGGGCATCGGCGTCTCCGCACCCGGATGCGTGCGTCCCGCGCGGTCCATGAGATAGGCCTCGCTCCGCATCTCCATGAGCCGCGAAGCCGTCCTTTCGAACAGGAACGCGCCATCCCCGTCCGTATAGAGGCGGTCCGGCTCGGCCTCGGCAGACGCAATCAGGCAGGTGCGTGTATCATAGAGTGTATCGACCAGATGGACGAGCCGGCGCGCCGCATTGCGCCGCTCCGGCGTCAGCACCGGAATGCCCTCCAGGATGACGGTGTGGAAGGCATGCGCGATGTGGAGGTAGTCGAGGCTCCCGAGCGGCGCCTCGCAGAGATCCGCAAATCCGAACCGCGCAACCCCCATCGACTGACGCGGCACCGGGACATGCCGTCCTTTGACGTCGACGAACGCCGAAGCCCCAGCGGTCGCTCCCGTGAGACGCACCCAGTGCGCCTCGATCTCCGCGGCCGCATGCGCATCGCACGGAGAAAAATAGAGCGGCCGCCCCGAAAGCTTGTCGAGCCGATAGTCCTTCGCAGAAACGAGTTCCTCGACGTCCATATTGGCTTCGATGAGATCGATGAAGGGCAGGAAGAGGTCGCGGTTGAGCCCGTTCCAATAGAGCCGGTCGGGAGCGGAGTTGGAAGTCGCCACCACGACCACGCCCTTCGCGAACAATCCGCTGAAGAGCCGCCCCAGGATCATCGCATCCGCGATATCGGTGATGGCAAGCTCGTCGAAGCACAACAGTCCCGCTTCGGCCGCCATCTCCGCCGCAACGAACGGGATCGGGTCGCCGTCGGTGGTCGCCCGGCCCCGCTGAATGCGTTCGTGCGCCTCCCCCATGAACGCATGGAAGTGAAGGCGCCGCTTCGGGGCGAAGCTCACGGTCTCGAAGAACAGATCCATGAGCATGGTCTTGCCGCGGCCGACCCCGCCATGGAGATAGACCCCACGCGGCCCGGCCTCGCGCACCCGGCGCAGCGAGGGAAAGAGACGCGCCCTGCCGCCCCGGCGCCAGCCGCCAAGCTCGACGGCAAGCCGGTCGAGACAGCGCACGGCATCGAGCTGCGCGGCATCCGGCTCGATCTCGCCGGAAGCGAGACGCGCGTCATAACGATCGAGAAGGGGTCCTGCCATGGAGGTCGTCCGCTCCGGGCCGCGCCGTCGACATCGAGAGTGTGAGTTGAAAACCTAAAGCACGTTTGCTGCGCCAGGAAACGCCCGGAAATCGTCGCATTGCCCGCACGCGAGCCGAAATCCGGCGGCACACCCGCGTCTAGCGCAACCCAGCCCCGCTCTTTGCGCACCGCACCACAAATCTCGCCGCACTCAAAGGCCACACCGCCGGAATATCGGACGTTTCGTCACTCGTTTGGCGCATTGTGCAATGCACAAGTGGGCCCCATATGAAGTCGCGAGGCGTTGCGGGGTCTTCGAATGCACCGCCTCACCGCATCCGCAGGGCACGCGAACCGCCGGCAAGGAAAGAGGGCCGGCACGAGCCTTGGGACGCGGGAACCGGAGGGCTTTTTGAAATGAGTGGGCACGTGCGTACGAGCGGCACGATCCGCAAACTCTGGCCGCAGGAACAGACACTCTTCCGCGATCATCTTCTGCGCCTCGATAAGGCAAGCCGCGCCATGCGCTTCGCACACGGCGTCTCGGATTCCTTTATCGAAGACTATGCGCGCCACATGTCGGAGCAGGGCTCGACCGTCTTCGCCTATATCGAGGACGGCGAGGTCCGCGCCACGGCCGAGCTGAAGAAGCTGGGCGATGTCTGGGGCCGGGAAGCCGAAGCCGCGTTCTCCGTCGAAGCCGCTTTCCAGGATCACGGGCTAGGAACGGAGCTGATGGGCCGTGTCATCCGCGCGGCGCGCAACCGCGGCGTCCACCTGCTGTACATGAGCTGCCTGGCATCCAACGCCAAGATGCAGGCCATCGCCCGCAAGCATGAAGCCGAGCTGCGCTTCGAAATGGGTGAGGTCGTGGGCGAGATCGTGCCTCAGGAACCGAACTACTTCTCCATCCTCGCGGAGGCTGTCGAGGATCGCATGGGCTTCATGATGGCGGTGCTGGATCTTCAGCGGCGCGTGGTGAAAGCGGCGTAATGCGACTCGAATGAGTCGTTTCCGACATCGCGCATCCGCGTTTCGTGTTGAAAAACTTTCCGCTCGGAGATGACACGGAGTCGAGGATGACGACGTAGCATCTTAAAATCCCGACGAAATTGTTGACTTCGCGCAACACTTCAATGCGAATGCGAAGAAATGCGAGAGCTGAATCCACTTTACATGTCAACAAAATGATCGAACTTCCTCATGATTTTTTGTTCGAAATGATTCGAACTCTAGAGGGAGAGAACTCTTATGGCTAAGACCACTGCAAAGAAGGCCCCGGCCCGCAAGGCGGCCACGGCCCGTAAACCCGCCGCTCGCAAGACGGCTGCTGCTCGCAAGCCCGCCGCTCGCAAGACGACGGCTGCTCGCAAGACCACCGCCGCTCGTAAGCCGGCTGCCCGCAAGGCGACCGCTGCTCGCAAGCCCGCCGCTCGCAAGGCTGCGAAGCCTGCCGCCCGCAAGCCCGCCGCTCGCAAGACGACGGCTGCTCGCAAGCCGGCTGCTCGTAAGCCCGCCGCGAAGCGGACCAAGAAGGCCGCGTAAAGCGGGGATCGCCTCGTCCGCACTCGTCTGGGCAACGAGAGCGGCGACGGCGGCCTGGTTTGATCTTTAAAGACCGGTGGCAGCGCGATGCGCCACCGGTCTTCTCGTTTCTGGGTTCTTCTCAGCCCGAAAAGCGCCGCAATGCCCCTGAAGCGGGCCTCACCGCCAAATCAAAAAAGCGGGTTTCGCGGGGCTTCCGGCAGAAATGCGAGGCGCTTCCTTTACCTTGGAAACGCGTCTAGGCACCGGCCTTCGCCGGTGTGACGAATAGGCTGTAGCCATCGGTTTGCACACACTGGCGTCATCCCGGCGTCATGGCAGAGCCATGCTACGCAAGGACGGCCGGGATCCAGACCCGCGCGTTACAGGATCGCCGCGCAAGCGTCCCAACATTCCATCCGCACGCAGATACGCGCCAGCGCCTTACACCCGCCGCTGCACCATCAGCTTCTTGAGCTCGGCAATCGCCTTCGCCGGGTTCAGCCCCTTGGGGCACGTCTTGGCGCAGTTCATGATCGTATGGCAGCGGTAGATCCGGAACGGATCCTCAAGGTTGTCCAGCCGGTCGCCGGTCGCCTCGTCGCGGCTGTCGATCACCCACCGATAGGCTTGGAGCAACGCCGCCGGACCCAGATAGCGGTCCGAGTTCCACCAATAGCTCGGGCACGCCGTCGAGCAGCAGGCGCACAGGATGCACTCGTAAAGCCCGTCGAGCTTTTCGCGGTCGTCGCGCGATTGCTTCCATTCCTTGGGCGGCGTCGCCGTATCGGTCTTGAGCCACGGTTCGATCGAACGGTGCTGGGCATAGAAATTCGTCAGATCGCCGACCAGGTCCTTGACCACCTTGAGATGCGGCAGCGGATAGATGTTGATGGGCCCCGTGATCTCGTCGAGACCCTTGAGACACGCGAGATCGTTCATCCCGTCGATATTCATCGAGCACGACCCGCAGATTCCCTCGCGGCACGACCGACGGAAGGTCAGCGACGGATCGATCTCGTTCTTGATCTTGATGAGCGCGTCGAGAACCATCGGCCCGCACTGCTCGGTGTCGATCCAATAGGTATCGACACGCGGATTTTCGCCCGTATCCGGATCCCAGCGATAAACCCGCACCTCGCGCCACGCTCCCTTGACGTCGGGAGAATTCCACGTCTTGCCCTTTTGAATCTTTGAATTTTTGGGAAGCGTGAGTTGGACCATGGAGCGCGGACCTCTGCGAGCGAACAGAAAAAAGCCATCTTCACTCAATGCGACCCCGGCCGAGGGCTGTCAACGTCCGGCAATGACGCGCTTCTGCGCAAGTCCCAGAACTTTCGTAGAAAACCCGCCCTCGCGCCGTCAGGAGCGGCCCCTGCCGCGCGCCCTGCTCTGGCCCGCGCGCGGAAAGGCTTTTTCAGCTCCGTACCGCCGAGATCATGGCGCATTGCAGCAAATCAAACTTAATCTAGCGTTTTCAATTTATTACGATGTCACAAAACCACAGTGTGCGGTCGCTAGAAAAAGGGCGCCGGGGCATGGGCCCCGGGACAGACCGCAGGCAGAGGGCCGCGTCTGTTGTATGGATCCACGAGACAGATGGAGATCAGTGTGAACAACAGGTCCATCGCCTATACGTCGGCTGCCGCCGTCGGCATGGTGGCGTTCGCCTGCGCGGCATTGGCCCGCGACCAGGTGCAGATCGCCGGCTCTTCGACGGTGCTCCCCTACGCGAACATCGTTGCCGAGCAGTTCGGCAAGGCCAACGACGGCATCCGGACCCCGATCATCGAGTCGGGCGGCTCGGGCTCGGGCATCAAGCGCTTCTGCGAAGGTCTCGGCGAGGGCACGATCGACATCGCCAACGCATCGCGCAAGATCCGCGAGTCGGAACTCGAAGACTGCAAGAAGAACGGCGTAACCGAGATCATGGAGATCCAGTTCGGTTATGACGGCATCGTCTTTGCTGTCGACGCCAAGAGCGCCGACTGGAACGTCGAGCCGAAGGACCTTTACCTGGCGCTCGCCGCCGAGGTTCCGAAGGATGGCGCGCTCGTCACCAACCCCTACAAGACCTGGAAAGAGGTCAACGATCAGCTCCCCGATTGGCCGATCGTCGCCTACATCCCCGGCGAGAAGCACGGCACGCGCGAAGTATTCGAAGAGAAGGTCCTCCACGAGGGCTGCAAGGCCACCGGCGGTCTCGACCTGCACAAGGCCAAGGCCGAAGGCGACGACGCTGCGAAGAAGAAGGCCGCCGACAAGGCTTGCCTCCAGGTCCGCAAGGACGGCGCTTCGGTCGACATCGACGGCGACTACACGGAGACGCTCGCTCGTCTCTCGTCCAACCCCACCGGCGTTGGCGTGTTCGGTCTCTCGTTCTACGAGAACAACACCGACAAGCTGAAGGTTGCGACCCTCTCCGGCGTTTCCCCGTCGGTCGAGACGATCTCGTCGGGTCAGTACCCGGTTTCGCGTCCGCTTCAGTTCTACGTGAAGAAGGCGCACATCGGCACCATCCCCGGCCTCAAGGAGTACGTCGAGTACTTCGTCTCCGATCGGATGATCGGCCCGGAAGGCCCGCTTGCCGAGTACGGCCTCGTGCCGGCTCCGGATGACGAGCGCAAGGCTCTTCAGGACGCCGTTTCCGCTGCCAAGACCATGTAATGCAGCGGTTGCAGGTTAGCCTGTAACGAGACGACGGGTCCGGGTCTCCTTTTCATGGAGCCCGGACCATTGTTCCGGCTCACGACACCGAACCGACAGCGGGCCGCCCGCTATCCAACGAACGGACGAGTTTCGCATGCGACGCCGCCGGCTATTTCACCAAAGCCGCCGCGACCGAGGGATCATCTGATGTCAACGTCTGCCATCGTGCTGGGGCTGCTTCTTGCAGGTCTTGCCTCCTACTTCATAGGCGCTTGGAGGGCCAGGGACCTGGCCCGCAAGACCGAAGAAAAGCTTCACTCTCGCCCCGGCTACTTCGGCGGGTATCTTGCTGTCTGGACGGTGCTCCCCGCACTCGTTCTCTCGCTGATCTGGGGCGGAGCCGAGCATTTCGTCGTGCGCACCATCGTGAAGGACAACCTTCCCGAAAGCGTGCAGGCTCTCTCCGCAGCGGAACAGACGCTCGTTCTCGGCCGTATCAACGCCATTGCGCGCGGCATCCCGAACCTGTCGGACGAAGACCGCGAAGTGATCAAGAAATCGCGGCTCGGTTTCGCGACCGCCGACGAGGCGCAGCGCGTCATGCAGGCCAGGGGCATCGTGATGGGCTCGGCCCCGGCGCCTTACATGATTTCGGCGGCTTACGATCAGGTCAGCTATCAGAACACGAGCCGGTGGGCTTCGACCGGCCTCGCGCTACTCCTCGCCCTTGGCGGCTTCCTCTATGCGTTTTCGCGCATGGCCCCCAAACTCCGCGCCCGCAACGCCGTCGAAAGCGTTGTTCTCGGCGGTCTCGTCTCCGCATCCACCATCGCGGTCCTGACCACCGTCGGCATCGTCTTCTCGATGCTGTTCGAGACCATCCACTTCTTCCAGTTCGTGTCGCCCGCCGACTTCTTCTTCGGCACGGTCTGGGATCCACGCTTCTCCGCGCCCGGACGCACCGGCGAAGGCCAGTTCGGCCTCGTGCCGCTCTTCTGGGGCACGCTCTATATCTCCACGGTCGCCATGTTCGTGGCCGTGCCGGTCGGTCTGCTCGCCGCCATCTACATGTCGGAGTACGCGGGCCCGCGCGTTCGCACGCTCGCCAAGCCCATGCTCGAAATCCTGGCGGGCATCCCCACCATCGTCTACGGCCTCTTCGCGCTCATCACGTTCGGCCCCTTCCTGCGCGACGCGGGCGCGGGCCTCGGCCTCAGCATCTCGGCATCGAGCGTGCTCACGGCGGGCATCGTCATGGGCGTGATGATCATTCCGTTCGTGTCGTCTCTCTCAGACGACATCATCAACGCCGTGCCGCAGTCCCTGCGCGATGGCTCGTACGGCTTGGGCGCGACCCAGTCCGAAACCATCAAGCGCGTGGTTCTTCCGGCCGCGTTGCCGGGCGTCGTGGGCGCCATCCTGCTCGCGGTCTCGCGCGCGATCGGCGAAACGATGATCGTGGTGCTCGCAGCGGGCATCGCCGCGACCTTGACCATCAACCCCTTCGAACCTGTCACCACCATCACGGTGAAAATCGTGAGCCAGCTCACAGGCGACCTTGAGTTCAACTCGCCGCAGACGCTCGTGGCGTTCGCCCTCGGCCTTACGCTCTTCACGATCACGCTCGGCCTCAACATTTACGCACTCTATGTGGTGCGCAAGTACCGGGAGCAATACGAATAATGGCCATCACAGCAAATCCCGGCAGACCGGATCGCACCGCCATCATCAAGAAGGGCATCAGCCGGCGCTATGCCGCCGAACGCCGGTTCCGCCTCTTTGGTATCGCCGCAATCGGGTTCGCCCTTGCGTTCCTGCTGTTCCTCTTCGGCAGTATCGTTTCGAACGGCTACACGGCCTTCGTGCAGACGTCCTTGCAGCTCAACGTCAACCTGGACAAGGACGTCATCGACCCCACGGGAACTCAGCGGGCGCAGGATATTCGTAACGCCGACTATACCTTGCTCGCCCGTCGGGCCCTTGCCGCCCAGCTCGGCGTCGACACGTCGAACCGTCCCGCGATGCGCGAGATCGGCGGTCTCATGTCGCGTGACGTCGACATCACGATCCGCCGCCTCGTTCAGGCCGATCCCTCACTCATCGGAACGACGGTTCCGGTATGGGTTCTCGCCCACGGCCAGGTCGACTCCTTGATGAAGGGCCAAATCGATCGCACGCTAACCGCCAGCCAGCGCCGGATTTCGGATCAGCAGCTCGGCTGGCTCGATAAGGCCGAAGCCGAGGGCTTCCTCTCGAAGCGCTTCAACACCGGCCTCTTCACCTACGGCGCATCGAGCAGCCCTGAAACCTCCGGCATCGGTGTCGCGATCATCGGCTCGCTTTTCATGATGATGATCGTCGTGACCCTCTCGGTTCCGCTCGGTGTCGCCGCGGCCGTCTATCTTGAGGAATTCGCGCCGAAGAACCTCTTCACCGACACCATCGAGGTCAACATCAACAACCTCGCGGCGGTGCCGTCGATCGTGTTCGGTCTCCTGGGTCTCGCGATCTTCATCAACATGGCGGGCCTGCCCCGCTCGGCGTCCGTCGTCGGCGGCCTCGTGCTGACCCTCATGACGTTGCCGACGATCATCATCGCCACCCGCGCGGCCCTCAAGGCGGTCCCGCCTTCGATCCGCGAGGCGGCCTACGGCGTCGGCGCGTCCAAGATCCAAACCATCACCCACCATGTGCTGCCGCTTGCGGTTCCGGGCATTCTGACGGGCACCATCGTCGGCCTCGCCCAGGCGCTCGGCGAGACGGCACCGCTTCTCATGATCGGCATGGTGGCCTTTGTCGTCGAGTATCCGACCACCCCGCTCGATCCTGCGACCGCATTGCCGGTACAGATCTTCATGTGGGCCACGTCGGCCGAACGAGGCTTCGTCGAGCGCACGTCGGGCGCCGCCCTCATCCTCGTTTTCGTGTTGGTCTGTATGAACCTTCTTGCCGTTATCCTGCGTCGCCGCTTCGAACGCCGCTGGTAGGCCCCTGATACTGGGAGTATGAAAATGCTTATGGAAACAACGAGCGCCACCGTGCAGTCTTCAGCGAATGCGACTGGGCCTAAAATTCTGGCAAAGGACGTCAACGTCTTTTACGGAGAGAAGCAGGCGCTCAAGGACATCAATGTCAACATCCCTGACCGCGGCGTGATGGCCTTCATCGGCCCGTCCGGTTGCGGCAAGTCGACGTTCCTGCGCTGCATCAACCGCATGAACGACACCATTGCGGCCTGCCGCGTCACCGGCAAGATCACCATTGAGGGCGAGGACATCTACGATCCCTCGCTCGACCCCGTGCTGCTTCGTGCCCGCGTCGGCATGGTGTTTCAGAAACCGAACCCGTTCCCGAAGTCGATCTACGAGAACGTGGCCTACGGTCCCCGCATCCACGGCCTCGCGGCCAATAAAGCCGAGCTCGACGACATCGTGGCCAAAAGCCTCGAACGCGCCGGTCTCTGGAAAGAAGTTCGCGACCGCCTCAACGATCCCGGCACCGGCCTCTCCGGCGGCCAGCAGCAGCGCCTTTGCATTGCGCGTGCCGTTGCCGTCGGTCCGGAGGTGATCCTGATGGACGAGCCGTGCTCCGCGCTCGATCCCATCGCGACCGCCAAGGTGGAAGAGCTGATCGACGAGTTGAAGCGTAACTACTGTATCGTCATCGTCACGCACTCGATGCAGCAGGCCGCCCGCGTTTCGCAGCGGACCGCGTTTTTCCACCTCGGCATTCTTGTGGAGGAAGGTGAGACCAACGAAATCTTCACCAACCCGCAGGATCAGCGCACGCAGGATTACATCACCGGGCGCTTCGGCTAATCGCGGCTCCGAAAGGAGCCCACCCGATGACCCGAGATGGGAATGTCCTGCTGAACGGCATTATGGCGCTGCGCAGATCGCTGCGCGCGCCTTCGAAACCCGAACATATCCGCGTGGCCGGAAGGCCCAAAGGAGACGCCATGAACGAGCATATCGTCAAATCCTACGAGGAAGAGCTTGCCCTCCTCGACAAGAAGATCGCGCAGATGGGCGGCCTCGCCGAGCACATCCTGGGCCAGGCGTTTGACGCGCTTGAGCGACGCGACCCCAAGCTCGCCGAGCAGGTCGTGAAGTCGGACCGCCACATCGACGACCTGGAGCGTGACATCGAGGAGCAGGTGATCTCGATGATCGCCCGCCGCCAGCCGCTCGCGGACGACCTTCGTCACGTGATGGCGGCGCTCCGCATCACCGGCGACCTCGAACGCATCGGCGATCTCGCGAAAAACATCGCCAAGCGGGCGCTCGCGATTGCGGACGAATCGCACCCGAAGCCTCTCATGACCGGCCTGCGCCATATGGTGGATCTCGCGCTCCAGCAGCTCAAGGAGGTGCTCGACGCCTACGCCGCACGCGACGCGGAACGCGCCCTTTCCGTATGGCGCTCCGACGAAAGCATCGACTCCATGTACAATTCCCTGTTCCGGGAGCTTCTCACGTACATGATGGAGGATCCGCGTTCCATCGGCCTCTCCACGCATCTCCTGTTCGGCGCCAAGAACATCGAGCGCGTGGGCGACCACACGACGAACATCGCCGAGACGATCCACTTCTTCGTGCGCGGCACCATGATCTCCGACGACCGCCCCAAGGGCGACGACACCAGCTCGACGCTGTTCCCCGCGAGCTGATCCCTGACACAACACAGGTTCTGACATGACGGCAAAAATCCTGCTCATCGAAGACGAGGCCCCTCTCGCTGAAATGCTCCGCTACAATCTGGAAGCGGAAGGCTTCCGCGTCGCGCACGCGGAAACCGGCGAAGAAGCCGAAATCCTCGTGGCGGAAGAGAAACCGGATCTTCTGGTTCTCGATTGGATGCTGCCGGGCACGTCGGGCATCGAGATCTGCCGGCGGATGCGGGCGCGAATGGAAACGCGCTCCATCCCCATCGTCATGCTGACGGCGCGCGGCGAAGAGGGAGACCGCATCCGCGGTCTCTCGACCGGCGCGGACGACTATGTCGTCAAGCCGTTCTCGCTTCCCGAGCTGATGGCGCGCGTGAAGGCGATCCTTCGCCGCGCCGCGCCGGATCGGATGGCGGATGTCCTGCGCTTTGCCGACATCGAGCTGGACCGTCCGGCGCACAAGGTGACGCGCGGGTTGCGCGAAGTGCATCTCGGCCCGACCGAATTTCGCCTGCTCGAATTCCTGATGGAAAGCCCCGGCCGCGTGCTGTCGCGCGCGCAATTGCTGGACGGCGTCTGGGGCCGCGACGCATTTGTTGACGAACGCACCGTGGACGTTCACATCGGACGCCTGCGCAAGGCGCTCATCCGCGGCAAGGAACGCGATCCCATCCGCACCGTTCGCGGCTCCGGCTACGTCTTCGGCGAACGCAACGGCATCTGACGCCTCGCTCCCTGTCATCCCGGCCAAGCGATGGCGAAAGCCAGAGCGCCGAGCCGGGATGACAGGGAGCGGAACCGCACCAGCGCCGATTCCGTCACGCGCCGGCCGCACTCGCGACAAAAACAACGCTTAATCAGAACCCGGATCACGACAGCCCGGGGTTGATCGGTTTCATTCGTAACGCGCTGGCCAGCACACGTATGGTGTCGGCAGCGCCTGTAGAGACAGGTCGACACTCATGGCGTATGCGCCGGAGAAATGGCGCGCGCGCGGATGGTTCGGGCACGCGTCGCGGCTCGGGCTCGTTCCCGACGCGATGGCCCGCGCAGCCCACGCCTTTGGCCCGTATGCGCAGAGCGCCCTGGCCGAACTCAACGCACCCCCGAAAACAGAGACCACGGCCCAGGCTCGCCCCAGGGGCGGCTCGCATGTGCCCGATGGGCTCGGCGCGAGACTCCGCGAGGTAGAGGCCAACCGCCGGACCGAGCCCGCAAAAAAATCTTCGCCGATCTTGGCGCCCAGAAACACGCTTCCCGTCCGCCTGGAAACGAAATCGGCTCGCGCCGAGTCGCCCAATCACGCGATTGAAAGAGTCAAAGCAAATGGAAACGGTTGCAGAAAAATTCTCATCCAATTCCGGAACAGACGGCGCACTCGCCCTCGCTGAGGGCTGGCGCACAGCGATCACAGTCAAGTCTTAGAGCGCCCTGTGCGACACCGTAACGGCTCACGTTGTTCAACACTTGCTTAACCGTCTTGGCGCCTAAATGACGCCATCACGACAACGGCGAGCTACGGGCTTCCGCGGCTCGCAATCAAGGAAGACATACATGCCCCTTCGTCCTTCGGCTCGCGCGAACGGCCCCGTAAAAGACGAGAAGGAGGCCCGCCTGAAAGCGTTTGTCGCGCGCCATCTTGAAGCCCTCCGTGAGCAGGGCGCGCCCGCCGGCAATGTCACCTACCGTCTTCTCGCGCTCTCTGCCGAAAGCCCCGTCGCGTGCGCACTCGAAGCGCTCACCGCTGATCTCGAAGCAGCCGGCGTCGCCCTCGAAATCGTCTTTGTTCGTCACACGAAGCTCGAACCGGCCGCTGCGATGACGCGAGCCGATTGCCGCTTCGCCACCGACATCCGCCTTCTCGACGCACATGAGCAACTCGTGCTCGACGACACCACCGCATGGATCGGCGACTGCATGCGTCGTGATCCCTTGAAGCGCGACGCTTATGAGCTGTTCTGCGATCGCTGCACGACCACCTCCGGCAACGCCCAGCGTTCGTTCGCACACATTTGGAATGCGGCCGGCCCCAAGGGCAGCCTCTCCGCAGCCCCCGCGCCGAGGGGCCCGCGCCCGCCCAACCTGTTCGATCCGTCTCTCCTTGCAGGCAACGACGCAGCACCTCCCCCAGCGCTGCTTCGTCACTGACGCTTCCCTAGGCACCAAACCCCCCTCAGGATGACGTCACGATGAGACGAGATTGGTCGAGGGCCAGGAGAAGTGCGAAGAACGATGCCTTCGCATCGGTCGAGCGCTTCGACGCCGCCGTCGGCCCATCTCGTCCCACGGCGAAGCCGCGCGGATCTTTTGCCCGGCAGGTGCGTCGCAAGGTCCTACAAACCATAGAGGTTTGCTGCGACCTCGCTTCTGCCAGCCGAACAAAAGCCCTCGCGTCGTGAGGCCATCCTGAGGGGGTTTGGTGCCTCAAGCACGTCGGCAAAAAGGGCCGCCCGTCAATTTCCGCCGGGTGGCCTTTTGCGTTGGACGCGCCCGCCCACGATCGCGCACCTCCCCACGTCTCGCCGCCCCGGCATAAAGCACCCGCAACGAGCGGCATTTCCCGGCAAATTCCGGTTACCGCCAACGTTTGATCGTTCAGCTCTGATGGGCTCACGTGTCCGTTGGCCCCGGAGTACTGTCCGAACACTGGAAATCAGCCGTTCAACCCCAAGGTGGTAGGCAATGCGCTGTCTCAAAGCCCTCCTTTTCTCGCTGTTCGTTATCTCCGGCCTCACAGCCGCCATCGCAGACGAACGCCCCTTCGCGCATCGCGGCGTCGCCCAGGATGCCGAGCGCTACGAAACGTACCTGAAAGAGAACTGGAAGCCCGGCGCGCGTCCCGCAGCCGACCTCCGTCTTGCGGGCGATAAAGCGCTTGGCGAAGACCCGCGCGCTGCATCCCGTCATTATGCGGCAGCCGTCACCGCCGACGACAAGAGTGCGGAGAACTGGCTCGGTCTCGCCCGCGCGCTTCTCGCCATTACACCCGACCCGAACAGCGGTGCCGAGCGCTACGATCTCCCCGTCAACGCATCGGGTTCCGCCTATCGCGCCTACCAGCTTGCGAAAGATCCCGCCCTCAAAGCGCGCACGCTCGCCGTCCTTGGCGAAGCCATGCAGCGGCGCTCCTACTGGCGCCCCGCTATCGATGCCCTTCGCGCCAGCCTGTCGCTCGTCGAAGCAACCGGCGTGCGCGAAACTTATGAAAAGCTCCGCGCCGAGCAGGGCTTCCGCATGGCCGACTACTCGACCGACTCGGACGCTGCCCAGCCCCGCGTCTGCATCCGCTTCTCGGAAAACCTGGCGCGCGGCGAACAGGATTTCGCAAAGTTCGTGTCCGTGAACGGCCGCGATCCTGAGGCGGTCGCCGCCGAAGGCAGCCAGCTCTGCGTCGAAGGCGTCCGTCACGGCGAGCGCTACGAGATCGCGCTCCGCGCCGGGCTCCCCTCCGACGTCGACGAGCCGCTCGCCAAGCCCGTCACGCTCGCCGTCTACGTGCCCGACCGCAAGCCGATGGTGCACTTCACCGGCCGCTCCTACGTGCTGCCGAGCCGCGGCCAGCAGGGCATTCCGCTCGTCGCGATCAACACCAACAAAGTCGAGATCGAAGTCTATCGCATCGGCGACCGCAGCCTTGCGACCGCCCTCACCGCCGGAAACTTCGACCGCCAGCTCCGCGGCTACGAGTTCGACGAACTGAAGAACCGCACCGGCGCCCGCGTCTACACCGGCACGCTCGACGTCGCGAGCAAGCTCAACGCCGAGGTCACCGTCGCCTTCCCCGTGGGCGAAGCGATCGGCGAGCTTCAGCCCGGCGCCTACGCGATGATCGCGCGCCCGTCGGAAGCCGCCACCGAAAGCTGGAACGAGCAGGCGACGCAGTGGTTCATCGTCTCGGACCTCGGCCTTACGGCACTGTCCGGCGATGACGGCGTGCACGCCTTCGTCCGCTCGCTCGCGAACGCAGACCCCGTCGCAGACGCCGAAGTCCGCCTCGTCGCACGCAACAACGAAATCCTCGCCACCGCCAAAACCGATAAGACCGGCTACGCGCGCTTCGAGCCCGGCCAGTCGCGCGGCGAAGGCGGCAACGCACCCGCGATCCTCGTCGCCCAGAACGGCGCGGGCGAATACGCCTTCCTCGATCTCACCACCAACGCATTCGATCTTTCCGACCGCGGCGTGAAAGGCCGCGACGCATCCGGCCCGATCGACGCCTTCCTCTACACGGAGCGCGGCGTCTACCGCCCCGGCGAAGAGGTCAACGTCACCGGCCTCGTCCGCGACAACATCGGCAACGCCGTAACGCTGCCCGTCACCCTCATTGTCACGCGGCCCGACGGCGTTGAGCACGGCCGCTATCCGCTCGCCGACCAGGGCGGCCTCGGCGCCCGCGCCCACACCATCGCACTCGCGGGTGGCGCCATGACGGGCACCTGGCGCGCGCGCCTGCACGCCGATCCGAAGGCGGACGCACTCACGCAAGTCACGTTCCTCGTCGAAGACTACGTGCCGGAGCGTCTCGATCTGACGCTTGCCGACGGCGCAGGCCGCCTCGCACCGGGAGCCGTCAAAACCGTCGACCTGACCGGCCGCTACCTCTACGGGCCGCCGGCTGCGAACCTCGTCGTCGAAGGCGACATCCTCGTACGTCCCTCCACGAAGGATCTCGATGGCTTCGCGGGCTACCGCTTCGGCCAGGCCGACGAGCAGGTGAGCCCCGTGCGCCAGCCGCTCGAAGGCTTGCCGAACACGTCAGACGACGGCACTGCCGCGCTTCCCGTGATGCTGCCCGCCGTCACCAAGACCGCGCGTCCGTTGGAAGCGAACGTCATCGTCCGCCTGCGCGAAACCGGCGGCCGCACCATCGAACGTTCGATCACGCTGCCTGTCGCGCTCGGTGAACCCCGCGTCGGCATCAAGCAGCTCTTCCCCGCCACCGGCCTGCCCGAAGGCGAAAAGGCCCGCTTCGAAGCGATCCTGCTCGACGGCGACGACAAACCGGCCAACGCCAAGCTCGACTGGCAACTGCTTCGCCTCGACACCTCATGGCAATGGTACAGCCGCGACGGATCTTGGGCCTACGAGAGCCAAACCATCACCAAGAAGGTTGCAGCCGGCACGGTCGATACGACCGCCGCCACGCCTGCCGCCATCGCCGCAGAGGTCGGCTTCGGGCGCTATCGCCTCGAAGTGAGCGCATCCGGATCCGGCGGCGCGGCTCTCTCCACCCTCGTCTTTAACGCAGGCTGGTACACGGGCGGCGATTCCGCCGACAGCCCTGAAGTCCTCGAAGTCGCGCTCGACAAGGAAACCTACAAAGCCGGCGACACCGCCAAACTCCGCATCGCCTCCCGCCACGGCGGCAAGGCGCTCGTAACCGTGCTCGGACAGGGCCTGCTCTCCGCGCAGGAAATCGAGATCGCGGCGGGCGGCGGCGAAGTCGCCATTCCCGTCGGCGAGAACTGGGGCGCAGGCGCCTACGCCACGGCCATGCTCTACCGGCCGATGGACGAAGGGGCCAAGCGCATGCCCGGCCGCGCCATCGGCGTCCGCTGGATCGGCATCGACCAGGCCCCCCGCACGCTCAACGTCGCGCTCGAAACAGCCGACCAGATCAAGAGCACGGAGGGCCTGAAAGTCCCCGTCAAGATCGCGGGTCTCACGCCCGGCGAGGAAGCCCGCGTCACGGTGGCCGCCGTCGATGTCGGTATCCTCAACCTCACGCGCTTCCAGGCCCCCGCGCCGGAACGCCACTTCTACGCCCAGCACAAGCTCGCGCTCGAACTGCGCGACTTCTACGGCCGCCTCATCGACGGCATGCGCGCCGAACGCGGCACGCTGCGCTCGGGCGGCGACGGCATGGGCGGCAGCGGCCTGCAAGCCAGTCCGCCGGTGGAGGAAACCGTCTCGCTCTACTCCGGCATCGTCACGGTCGCGCAAGATGGAACGGCCAGCGTGGACTTCGCGCTCCCGCCCTTCAATGGCACCGTGCGCCTGATGGCCGTCGCCTGGACAAACACGAAGCTCGGCCACGCCACCCGTGACATCGTCGTCCGCGACGCCGTTGCGCTGACCGTCTCCGTGCCGCGCTTCCTGACCCTCGGCGACGAAGCCACCGTCGACCTCTCGCTCCACAACGTGGACGGACCCGCCGGGCCGTACAAGGCCAGCGTATCCGGCTTGATCGACGACGCGCCCTTCGCCGAAAAGGTGCTCGATCTCTCCAAGGGCGAGCGCAAATCGGCCCAGGTGAAGCTGAAGCCGCACGATGTCGGCACCTTCGTCTACGACGTCAACGTCACCGGCCCGAACGACATCGCCGTCTCGCGCCGCCTGCAGTTCGACGTCAAGCCGCCCGCCGGCGACATCAAGCGCTCGACAGTCGCGACCCTTGCGGCCAAAGGCGGCAAGCTCACGCTCTCGAAGGATCTCCTCGCAGGCATGATCGCGAACCGCACCCGCGTGAACGTGTCGGTCGGCCCCGCCGCCCACATGGACGTGCCGGGCCTTCTCACCTCGCTCGACCGCTATCCGTACGGATGTGCAGAGCAGACCGTCTCGCGCGCGCTTCCCCTTCTCTACGTCAACGCCGTCGCGAAAGACATCGGCTTCGGCGCGGATCACGACATCAAGACGCGCGTCGAGCAGGCCATCACCCGCGTTTTCGACATGCAGGATGCGTCCGGCGCGTTCGGCGGCTGGAGCCCCGCCAACGGCGACCTCTGGCTCACGAGCTACGTCACCGACTTCCTGACGCGGGCCCGCGAGCAAGGATACGTCGTCCGCGACCTGCCCTTCCGCCAGGCTCTCGACCGGCTTCAGAACTTCGCCCTCAACAGCGACCGCGTAACCGGCGGCGGAGAAGAACGCGCCTACGCCCTCTATGTGCTGGCCCGCAACGGCCGCGCACCCATGGGCGAACTGCGCTACGAGGTCGACACACGCCTCGAAAGCTTCACCACACCGCTCGCGAAAGCCCAGCTCGGCGCAGCCCTCGCCATGGTCGGCGACAAGGAACGCTCGGAACGGGCTTTCACGGCCGCACTCGACGCCTTCGACGCAGCGGACAAACTCGACGCCGCACGCACCGACTACGGCTCCGAGATCCGCGACGGCGCGGCCCTTCTCACCCTCGCCACCGAAAGCCGCGTCGTCCGCAATGACACGCCGCGCCTCGTCAACGTCGTAAGCCGCGCCTACACCGCCCGCTCCTACACCTCCACGCAGGAGCAGGCCTGGATGCTGCTAGCCGCCCACGCCCTCGGCGAGGACGCGAAGAAGGCGCAACTCTCCATCGACGGCACGCCCGTTAACGGTGCGATCCAGCGCGCCTACTCGGCTCACGATCTCGAAAACGGCATCACCGTCAGCAACGATGGCGACGCCTCGATCGACGCCGTCGTGACGGTGATCGGCGCAGCCCTCTCGCCCGAACCCGCCGTCTCGAAAGGCTTCAGCGTCACCCGCAGCTACTACACGCTTGCAGGCGAGCCGGTGGACCTCGAAAGCGCATCGGGAAGCACGGGCGAGCTTGCGCAGAACCAGCGTCTCGTCGCCGTGCTCAAGGTCGAGAGCGACGAAGCGGCCGGCCGCATCCTGCTCGTGGACCGGCTGCCCGCCGGGCTTGAGATCGAAAACCCCCGCCTCGTGGACTCGGGCGACATCAAGAGCCTTTCCTGGCTCAAGACCACCCTTCGCCCCGAGCACACGGAGTTCCGGGACGACCGCTTCGTCGCCGCCTTCAACCTCTGGAACACCGCGCGCCGCACCCAGAACGCCGATACGCCCGCGGCGGGCGGCGATGATCTGGATGACGAGGACAACGGCGGCGGCGAAGACGATGCCGACGACGGCGGGCGCGGCGACACCACGCACGGCATCGATACCGATGCGACCCTGGACAAGGTAGCGGCATCCGCCACGGTGGCCTACGTTGTCCGCGCGGTGACGCCCGGCACCTTCGTCCACCCGGCCGCCACCGTCGAAGACATGTATCGCCCGGAACGGCATGCGCGCTCGGCCTCCGGCACGCTCACTGTCACGAACAAGGACTAGAAGAAACGAAATGGACGTCATGCGTCTTCCGAAACGGCGAACCGCAGAGGCACCCTTGTCCGAACGCTCCGATCGCGCCCCGCGATGGACATGGACAAGGCTCCCCCCGCGTCCTCTGCGGATCGCTGCACTCCTGCTCGCGGCGGTGGCCTTGCCGGTCGCCGCCGTCGGCATTGCACTTCTCATCGCCACGAAGAACCTCGGACCTCTCCCGCTCGCGGCCGCGGAAAAAACTTCCGTAACCGTGCTCGACCGCGAAAACCGCCTCCTGCGCGCCTTCACGACGAAGGAAGGCCGCTGGCGTCTCCCGCTGGAAGTCGACGAGGTCGATCCCCGCTACCTCGCCATCCTGATGGCCTTCGAAGACAAGCGCTTCTACGACCACGCGGGCGTCGACCCGCTCGCGATGATGCGCGCGACGTACCTTCTCGTTCGCCACGGCGCGATCATCTCCGGCGGTTCCACGCTCACCATGCAGGTCGCCCGTTTGCTCGAAGGCCGCCACCTGCGCACGGCGTCCGGCAAGCTGCACCAGATGGCGCGCGCGCTTCAGCTCGAAGCGCATCTCTCGAAAGACGAGATCCTGAGGCTCTATCTCCGCCTCGCGCCCTTCGGCGGCAACATCGAGGGCGTACGCGCAGCGTCTCTCGCCTACTTCGGCAAGGAGCCACGCCATCTCTCCGTCGGAGAAGCCGCCCTCCTCGTGGCACTCCCGCAGTCGCCCGAAGCGCGACGCCCGGACCGTCACGCGGAAACGGCCCGCCGCGCCCGCGATCACGTTCTCGATCACGCCGTCGAAGCGGGCGTCATTCCGAAAGCCGAAGCCGAGCGCGCCAAGAGCGAACGCGTCCCCACCGCGCGTCTGCGCTTCATGCAGCTTGCGCCGCACCTTTCGGAAACCGAAGTCACCGCGCGCCCCGCAACGCACATTCACCGCATGACGCTCGACCGCGAGCTGCAAACCGCGGTGGAACAGCTCACGGCCCAGCAGACGCGACTTCTCGGGCCCCGCCTTTCGGCCGCCGTGCTCGTTGTCGATCATGCGACGGGCGAGGTGCTCGCCCACGTCGGCTCCGCCGGCTATCTCGACAAGGATCGCCAGGGCGCCATCGACATGACGGGCGCCATCCGCTCGCCGGGCTCTGCGCTCAAGCCTTTCATCTACGGCCTCGCCTTCGAGAACGGTCTCGCCCACCCGGAAACGCTTATCGAGGATCGCCCGACCCGCTTCGGAACGTATCGCCCGGAGAACTTCGACGAGGACTTCCACGGCACGGTCTCGATCCGCGAAGCGCTCGGCAATTCGCTCAACGTCCCGGCCGTCAAAGCGCTCGCCGCTATCGGTCCCGGCCGCCTCGTCGGACGCTTTCGCCGCACCGGAATTACCCCCGTCTTCCCGCGCAACACCGAGCCCTCGCTTGCCGTCGCGCTTGGCGGCGTCGGCGTCACGCTCAAGGATCTCGCAACGCTGTACACCGCACTGGCGCGCGGCGGCGATCCGATCCCCCTCGTCTGGCGCAAAGGCGACAAAACCGAGGCCGCCACCGAAACCACGGCCACCGACGCCGCACGCAATCGCCTGCTCACGCCCGTCGCATCGTGGTACGTGACCGACATCCTGAAAGACGCACCACCCCCGCCAAACACGAAGGGCGGCGCCATCGCCTACAAGACGGGCACGTCCTACGGCTATCGCGATGCCTGGGCTGTCGGATACGACGGCCGCCACGTGGTGGCCGTGTGGGTCGGCCGCCCGGACGCCGCGGCCACCCCCGGCCTCATGGGCCGCCTCGCGGCCGCTCCGATCCTCTACGACACCTTCACCCGCATCTCGGATCGCCGCACGCCGTTTTGTCTCCGCTCCCGCTGGCGCCATCAAGGACGGCAACGCCGCCCTGCCCCCTCCGCTCAAACGCTTCCGCGACACGGGCGATGGCGCTGTGGTTGCCGAAGGCCCCTTCCTCGAACCGCCCGTTCTGATCTCCTTCCCGCCCGACCGTTCGGAGCTGGATGTCGCCGAGCGCGAGGCCGAACCGCTCGTGCTCAAGGCCGAAGGCGGCGCGCTCCCGCTCACGTGGCTGGTGGACGGCAACCCCGTGTCCACCGATCCCTTCCGCCGCGAAGCCGCTTGGCAGCCGGATGGGCGCGGCTTCGCCCGCCTCACCGTGATCGACGCCCGGGGCCGGGCCGACCGCGTAACCGTCAGGCTCCGCTGACGAAAACACGAATACGCTCGCGTCACAGAGGTGTCGTGACGCGCAGGCTAAAGTCCCCCGCAACCGTGGCGCTCCACCATCTGGCGCGCTAAGGTAAGCTCCCTTTTGATCGCACCAAGCCGGGATGACGGGCCAGCACTATGATCGTTCCCGCCATTGTCCGCCGCACTGCCGTTTGCCTCGCCGCAGCGGCTCTTGGCTTCGCCGCAGGCTGCACGGAAGAAAAGCGCCCCGGACTGCCCGCGCTCGGCGCAGACATCGAAGCCACGTCCGTCTCCGGCATCTCGTCCGGCGCCTACATGGCGGGCCAGTTTCAAATCGCCCACTCGAAGGTCGTCATCGGCGCGGCGATCATCGCGGGCGGCCCCTACGGCTGCGCGCAGAGCGTCTTCTCCGACATGATGATGGGCCCCGGCGTCGCCTTCCTCAACATGCCGAAAGCCATCAACGGCTGCATGTTGAACACACTCGCGCCCTGGGGCGTACCCGATGTCGACCGCCTCGCACGAAAAACGCGGAGCCTCGCAGAAGCCGGGCGCATAGATCCCATCGAAAACCTGCTCGACGACCGCGTCTACCTCTTCTCCGGCTCTAATGACCGCACGGTCGTACCGTCCATCGTCAAAGCCGCCTTCGACTACTACAAACTCCTCGGCTTCTCCGACGATCGTCTCGCCTTCGTCTCCGACATTCCGGCTGGCCACGCCTTCGTCACCGCGAGCGAAGGCTTGTCCTGCGAAGTGACCGGCAAGCCCTACATCGTCGATTGCGACTACGATCAGGCCGAAGCGGTCCTGACACACATCTACGGGCCCCTCAAACCGCGCACCGAAACCCCGGGCGGCACCTTCGTCACGTTCGACCAGCGCCCATTCTTCCGCGGCATCGCCGGCCACGACATGGAGGACGAAGGCGTCGCCTACGTCCCCGCCGATTGCGCCGCATCGACGACTTGCCGCATCCACATCGCCTTCCATGGTTGCGCGCAGAACATCGCCGCATCGGGAGACGCGTTCATACGCGAAACGGGATACGCGAACTGGGCGGATGCCAACGCTCTCGTCGTGCTCTTCCCGCAAGCGTCCTCGTCACCCATGAACCCGCAAGGCTGCTGGGACTGGTGGGGCTTCACGGGTCGCGACTACCTGACCCAGGACGCGGCTCAAATCACGATCGTCTTCCGGATGATCCAGCACCTGGCCCAGCCGCGCGGTCGCGGCACCGCAGGCGCGGCCCTATCGGCAGCCTCGGAGCACGAACGCGGTTGAGCGGGCTCCTCCGATCCGCTACCTGATTTCGAGAACGACAGGGGCGGGAGTAGGGACACCATGCACATCGCGAGAAGCTTCGGCTGGGCGCACGCGACACGCCGCGCGCCCACGAGCCCATCGAAAACCCGCGCCCGCCTCGAAACCCTGTTCGCTACGGCCGCCCTCGCAGCTCTCGCCGCATCCGTCACGATGGCCCAGATGTCCGACAGCTCAGGCACTAGCGCCGCGTCGAGCGCGCCCACGCCACCGTCCGCCATCGCCCCGCACGGCGGCGAGATGATGTTCGCGGGCTATACCGGCGTGCCCTACACCTACCCGAGCGATGTCCGCGTCACCCAATCTGGCGTGCACGACTTCACCGCGAAGGGCGTGCAGTGGGAAGGTCGGCCCTTCAAAAACCCGATCTACTACGGCGCGCGCATCGTGCGCTGGTTCGAGAGCGGCCGCACGGGCGCGATGCTCGACTTCATCCACTCGAAGACCATCGGCCGCTTGTCCGAGGAAGTCGAGCTGACAGGCACGCTCAACGGCGCCCCCGCCCCCGAACGCGCCGTCCTGCGCGACATCTTCGAGCGCGTCGAAGCCAGTCACGGCCACAACATGCTGACCTTCACCGGCCTCCTCAGGTTGCCGAGCCTCGGCTTCCGGCTGCATCCTTACGTCGGCCTCGGCGCCGGCGTTTCGCTGCCGCACGCGGAAGTGCACGTCGCGGGCCGCGACACGCGCACCTACGAATACCAGGTCGCGGGCCCGGTCACGCAGACGCTGATCGGCATCGAGATCCGTGCCGCGCGCGTCTCGTACCTCTTCGAATACAAGTTCACGCTCGCGCCCTACCGCATGCCGCTCACCGAGCGCGACGGCACGCTCCTGATCTTCGATCTCTGGAACCAGTTCAGCGAATGGATGTCGGGCGAAGAACCGCCGGGCGGCTACGCCTCGACCAACCTCGTCAGCCACCAGGGCATCGCCGGCATCGGCATCCGCTCCGCTCCTGCCGCCATCGCTCCGTAGCATCGGAATATCAGCGAGCGCACTTTCGAAAGACGCGGATCAGAACCGCTTCAACAGGCGCTCCAGGTAATCCAATTCCACCGGCGCCCGCGTCGCTTCGCCGAGCCGGCGGCGCAGCTCTTCCAGGATCTCGCGCGCACGCTGCACGTCGATCTGGTCCGGCACCTTGACGGATGTGCCGAGATCCGGCCCCTGCGTGCGCTGCGGCCGGCCCAGCGGATCGCGCGGCGTGTCGCCACCCTGCCCATACCGCTGCGGCGAGTTCTGCATCATCTCTTGCGCCATCTGCTGCGCACCCTGGCGCATCTGATCGAGCGCGCGGCCCTGCTGCTCCGTCGCCTCCGCGAGATCGCCCTGCTCCAGCGCGTCCTCGGCAGCGCCCATCGCGCTCTCCGCGTCGTCGAGCTGCTGGCTCGAACCGACGCCCTTCTCGCGCATCTGCTGCTGCAATTCATTCAACCGCTCGCGAAGCTGCCGCTGCCGATCGGCGAGGCTGCCCTGCTGCTGGCCTTGCCCCGGCCGGCTCTGACCCTGGCCGCGCTGCTGCTGTCCGCCTTCCTGCGGCCCGCGCTGACCACGGCCCTGCTGCCCCTGCTGATCCGACATGCCCGGCGGCGCGCCTTGGCCTTCCTGCGGACGGCCTTCGTTGCTGAACCCCTTCATGCCGGGCGGCGGCTGCCCACGCCCGTTGTCCTGCTGGCCCTCGTCGCCACGCCGTTCGCCGAACGTGTCGTCCATCAGCGACTGCTGGTCACCGACCATGGTGCCCAGCTCGTCCATCATCTGCATCATTTCGCGGTTACGCTCGGCCTGGGCTTGATCCATCTGACCGGCCTGCAGCCGCTCCATCAGATCCTGCATCTCGGAGAGCAACTGCTGCGCCTGCTCGCGTGAGCCGCTTTGCGCCATATCTTCGAGGTCGCGCAGCATCCGTTCGAGATCCTGCTGCCCGAGCGTCTGCTGATCCTGGTTCTGGCCATCCATCTGCGGCTGGCCTTCGTTCTGCTGCGCAAGCTGCTGCATGAAATCCTGCAGCGCCTCGCGCAGCTCCTGCATCGCCTGCCGGATCTCTTCGTCGGACGCGTCGCCTTCAAGCGCCTTCGCGAGCTTGTCCTGCGCGTCCTTGAGGCGGCGCTCCGCATCCGAAAGCGTACCGTCCTCGATCCGGAGCGCAATCTGCCAAAGCTGATCGACGACGCTCTTGAGCGTCGCCCGCGAGCGGCTGTTCTTGAGGCGATGATAGGCCGTACGCAGCCCGAGATAAATTTTCGAATCGTCGATGAACCCCTCGGGCTCCATCGTCAGCGCGTCGAGTGCCACCAGCACGGACGGCCGATAGCGGCTGTCGTCCATCAGCTTCTTGCGCTGCTCCACGACCGCCCGCGCGAGCGGCTGCGTGAACTGCCGCTCCGGCAGGATCATCTCGAAGCCCGGGCTCCGGCCGACCTGCCCGGCCACGTCCGTCGCTTCGAGCGTCATGATCACCTTACGCCCGGCCCACGGGTGAGACGCCATCTCGAAATAGGTGTGCTGCCCGCCCGACGACGCGTTCGCCTTGGGCAATCTGAGTTCGAGCTTCGGCGGACGCATCAGCGGCTGGCGCGGCCCTTTGGGCAGCTCCGGCCGCGCCCACGCTTTCGCCGGGTCGGGCTTCGGATCCGGCAACCGCTTGAGCTTGGCTTCCGCGGACGCCACGCCGTAGTCATCCTCCACGTGATACGTGAGCTTGAGCGAACCGCGCGGCGTCAGCTCCGGCGGACGCGACAGCGAGATCAGCGGCGGGTTGTCGGGGGTCAGCACGATGTGCCACCGGGCAAGCTCGGTGTTTCCGGCGAGCGCACGCACGGTGCCGGACCGCATCATCTCGTGACGGATCTCCTGAAGCTCCGCCGCGTCGCCGTCCTGCTCGGCTGCAATGCGCTCGACCTCGCCGCCCGCCGCACCATCCGCGTCCGGCTCGAACGCGAGCGACAGCGGCGTGCCCGCCATGCCGCCGACACGCACAATGAGATGACTGCGGATCGGAACCTCGAACGACGCGCGCGCCGCGTCTCCGGATTGCTCTTGCGCAGGACGCGCGCCCCCGCCCGCGCCATCCGCCAGCATCACCGGCGGTCGTCCCGTATAGGCCGGCGGCGCGAGCCACGCGTCGAGCCGTGCCTGCGAAACCGCCACCTCGGACCCGAACTCAAACGCCTGATGCACGCGCTCGACGGCACGCCCGCCAAGCAGGCCCGTGAGCCCAACGACCGCCAGCACCAGCGCCGCACGCAAAGCGAACGGATCGAACCGATCCGTGCGCGGCTGCGGTTTGCCGGGCCGGAGCTTCGCGATCAGCGCCGCCATGCGCGTCTTGTGCGCCTGCCAGATGGCCGCCGTCGTCGGATCGGAGCTGGGCGCGCTGACGGTATCTTCGTACGACGTCGCCGGCCGATGCGGCACGCCCGAAGCGCGCTCGATGCGCCGGATGGCATCGTCGCGAGAGGGCCACGTGATCCGCGCCACCGACGCCAGCGCCGCGAGCATCGCCACGCCGAATGCGCCGAGCAGCACCACGTGGAGCAACGTAGGCAAACGCGGCCAGATGCCCGCATACGAGACGATGAGAAACACCGCCACGACGGCGAGCACGAGCCAGAGCTTCACCCACGCCTGCTCGAACACGTCGGCCAGGCGGGCGCGCCAGATCTTCCGCTCGAACGCGCGGTCTGTCGTGCGAGAACTCGGAGCCTTCTCCATGCTCGGAAACCTAACATGACCCCTAAGGGTGCGGCATTACAAAGCGCTAACGTTCATACGGGTCCGAAGGTCCACCTCAGTCCTCGGCCAGCCATTCCGGCAGCCGGTCGAGACCGATCAGCTCGTCATACGTCGGCCGCGCGCGCACGACCTCGTAAGCCGCTCCATTTACGAGAACTTCCGGCACCAGCGGCCGTGTGTTGTAGGTCGAGGACATCACCGCGCCATAGGCGCCCGCGGTCATCACCGCAACGAGATCGTCAGCTTCGAACGGCGCGAGCTTCCGCTCCAGCGCGAGATAGTCGCCCGTTTCGCACACCGGCCCCACGATGTCCTGCAGCACCGGCGGCTCCTCCGAGAGCGCTTCCGTAACCGGCCACACCTCGTGATACGCCTCGTACAGCGTCGGGCGGATGAGATCGTTCATCGCCCCGTCCACGATCGTGAACCGCTTGCCCGCACCCTGCTTCACGTACACGACGCGCGTCACCAGGATGCCCGCGTTGCCCGCAATCATCCGGCCCGGCTCCAGATAGATCTTCGCACCGAGATCGCCGAGGGCCGCTTTGACGAGCGCGGCATACTCGTCCGGATGCGGCGGCACCTCGTTGGAGCCGCGATAGGGCACGCCCAGCCCGCCGCCGATATCGAGGTGGCGGATCTCGTGCCCCTCACGCCGGAGTTCGAGCGTGAGATCGCGCATCAGCCGGAACGCATCGCGGAACGGAGCCAGATCGGTGATCTGGCTACCGATATGCATATGGATTCCCTCGACCGCGAGCGCAGGCAGCCTCCGCGCATCCGCATAAAGCTCCACCGCCTTCAGGTACGGAATGCCGAACTTGTTCTCGCTCTTGCCGGTCGAGATCTTGGCGTGCGTCTTGGCGTCCACATCCGGGTTGACGCGGATCGCGACCCGCGCCGTCACGCCAAGCCCAGCGGCGACTTCGGACAGCGCCTCCAGTTCCGGCTCGCTCTCCACGTTGAAGCTCTGGATGCCTTCCCGCAGCGCATACGCCATCTCGTCGCGCGTCTTGCCCACGCCTGCGAAGATGATCTTTTCGGCCGGCGTACCCGCGGCCCGCGCGCGCCGAAGCTCGCCCTCGGACACCACGTCCATACCCGCGCCGAGCCGCGCCATGGTCGCCAGTACGGCCTGGTTCGAGTTGGCCTTGACCGCGAAGCAGATCGTCGCGTCCTGCCCGGAAAAAGCTTCCGCGAGCACCTTGTAGTGCCGTGTCAGCGTGGCCGAGGAATAGCAATAGAACGGCGTTCCCACATCGGCGGCGATGCGCACGAGAGAGACGTCCTCGGCGTGAAGCACGCCGCCCTTATAGCTGAAGTGATGCATGAGACGGGTCGCGGTCCGGAGTGTGAAGCGACCGCAGGTATAACGAGAGACCGCTTAGCGCAACAGCCCGTCGAGCACGAAACCCTTGTGGCCCTTCGGAGCCGCCCCTTCGGGCTTGCCCTGGCCGGACTGAGCTTCCGCCGTGTTGTCGTTCGCACGCGGCGTTTCGAGCGATCCTCTCACGCCGCATCCGCCCAGCGCGAACGCCAGGGCCGCAACGGCCAGAAATGCGCAGAAACGACCCTGCATCGCGATCAAACCCCGTTTGCCCACCGAAGGCACCTTCGTGGGACCAGCGGCAACCTTAGCGCCCGCTCGCGTCCTTTTCCAGGCGCCGCGCCCAAGCTCGGGCCATTTTCGCGACGCTCTGTGGCGCAGTTCCCCCATAGCTCTTACGGGATTTTACGGAATTCTCGACCGAAAGAACCGAGAAAACATCCTTCGTGATCTTAGGCTCCACCGCCTGCATCACGTCGAGCGGCACGTCTTCGAGGTCCAGCCCCCTGTCCTCGGCCGCCTTGACGATGGTCCCCGTCACGTGGTGGGCATCCCGGAACGGCATCTTGAGTTCGCGTACCAGCCAGTCCGCGAGGTCCGTCGCTGTCGAGTAGCCCCGGCCGGCGGCGGCCCGCATGGCCTCTTCCACCGGCTCCAGGTCCGCCACCATGCCGGTCATGGCCGCAAGACCGATCCGTAGCGAATCGAGTGCGTCGAACGTCGCTTCCTTGTCTTCCTGCAGATCCTTGGAATAGGCGAGCGGCAGCCCCTTAATCACCATCAGCAGGCCCTGGAACGCGCCCGCGATGCGCCCGATCTTGGCGCGCACCAGCTCGGCCGCGTCCGGATTGCGCTTCTGCGGCATGATCGACGAACCGGTCGTGAACCGATCCGAAAGCTTGATGAAACCGAACTGCGGCGTCATCCAGATCACGATTTCTTCCGCCAGCCGCGACAGATGAACGGCCGCAATGGACGCCGCCGCCAGGATTTCGAGCGCGAAATCGCGGTCCGAAACGCCATCGAGCGAATTCGCCATCGGCCGGTCGAAACCCAGAACCTCAGCCGTTTTCGCCCGGTCGATGGGGAACGACGTCCCGGCAAGCGCGGCCGATCCGAGCGGGCATTCGTTGAGGCGCCGCCGCGCATCCTGGAACCGCCCGCGATCCCGCCCCAGCATTTCGACATAAGCGAGCAAATGGTGGCCGAAGGTCACTGGCTGGCCCGGCTGAAAATGCGTAAAGCCGGGCATGACCACGGCCGCGTGCGTCTCCGCCTTGGCGACAAGAGCCTTTTGCAGGCCGACGATGCTCTGAATGATCCCGTCGGCCGCATCCCGGACGTAGAGCCGGAAATCCGTCGCCACCTGGTCGTTGCGCGACCGCGCCGTATGCAGCCGCCCGGCAGGCGCGCCGATCAATTCCTTGAGGCGGCTCTCGACGTTCATGTGAACGTCTTCCAGCTCCTCCGAAAAGACGAATTTGCCGCTTTCGATCTCTGCTGCGATCTGATCGAGCCCCTTCAGGATCTCGCGCGCATCGCTCTTCGTGATGATCCCCGCCTCGCTCAACATCGCGGCATGCGCCTTTGAGCCCCGGATATCGTGGGGCGCCAAGACCTTGTCGAAGGAGATCGAGACATTTATCTCCTGCATGACGTCGGCGGGAGAAGCGGCGAAACGGCCGCCCCACATCTTGTTGGCGTTCTTCTCTGTCATGAGGAGTGGGCCCTCCGCGAGACCCTAAGTAACCGGAAGCAAAGACGAAACCATGAAAAACGGCACCTCGGCCGGCGCGCCGAAGAAAAGCTACGCCACCGTGATCGCCCTGGCCGCCGTCGCGGCTCTTGTCGGCTTTGCGGCGGTATACGGCACGCTTGGCCGCCCTGACAACAACGCTGACAACGGCGCCATGGCCGTTTCTGGCCAATCGGCGGCCACGGGAGAGGCCACTGCATCGCGGAAAACGGTCCCCGATATGCCGGCGTTCGTCTTCAAAGCCACGCCCGAACCCCTGGGCGAGGTCCGTTTCACCGACGGAGATGGCAAGCCGATGACACTTGCCGACTTCAAGGGCAAGACCATTCTCCTGAACCTCTGGGCCACCTGGTGCGCACCCTGCCGCGAGGAAATGCCCTCGCTCGACCGCCTTCAGCAGGAATTCGGCTCCGACACCTTCGAGGTGGTCGCCCTCGCCGTAGACCGCGCCGGGCCCGAAACCGCGCAGAAGTTCTTGGACGAGATCGGCGTCACGTCCCTGAAGCTCTATTCCGACACGACGACCCGCTCCGGCTCGGCGCTCCGCGCCGTCGGCATGCCGACCACGATCCTGATCGACGCCGAAGGCCGAGAGATCGGCCGCCTGCCCGGCCCCTACGAGTGGGACGCCCCCGAAGCCAAGGCGCTCATCCAGGCCGAGCTGAACTAGCCTCCTCCTCTGTCATCCCGGCCAAGCGAGGCGGTCACGCCGGAGGCGTGCCTTCGGGCCATGCCGGAGGCATGCTTTCAGCACGACAGCCAAGCGCCGAGCCGGGACCCAGGAAAAGCTCCTATCGCGAAAAAACTGGCGCGCGAGCGCCCGGGAGCAACGCGACCCGCGGGTCATGGCGAAGCCATGCTCCGCATGGGCTGCCGCGGCCATCCACCGACACCCGGCCTCTTATCCGAAGCTTCTCGCAACTTGCGTACGAAACAAAATTCCCCAAGCATTGACGGCCCGGCCGCAAACCTCCAAGAACCCTCAAATACGCAGATCACGAGGAAACGCATGAGCATGGTCGACCTTCAGAGCACGATCGAAACCGCCTGGGACGCCCGCGACAGCGTCACCTCCGCCACCACGGGCGACGTCCGCGACGCCGTCGTCAAGGCGCTCGACCTGCTCGATTCCGGCAAGGCGCGCGTGGCCGAGAAGAAAGACGGCGAATGGGTCGTCAACCAGTGGCTCAAGAAAGCGGTTCTTCTGTCCTTCCGCCTGAACGACATGGGCACCATCTCGGGCGGCCCGGCAGGCTCCGTCTATTGGGACAAGGTACCGCCCAAGTTCGAAGGCTGGACGGAAGAAACCTTCAAGCAGGGCGGCTTCCGCGTGCTGCCGGGCGCCTACGTGCGTCACTCGGCCTACATCGCCCCCGGCGTCGTGCTGCTCCCCTCGTTCGTCAACCTCGGTGCCTACGTCGACAGCGGCACCATGGTCGACACTTGGGCCACCGTCGGCTCGTGCGCGCAGATCGGCAAGAACTGCCACATCTCGGGCGGCGCGGGCATCGGCGGCGTGCTGGAGCCGCTTCAAGCCGGCCCCGTCATCATCGAGGACAACTGCTTCATCGGCGCCCGCGCGGAAGTCGCCGAAGGCGTACACGTCGGCGAAGGCTCAGTGCTCTCGATGGGCGTCTATCTCGGTCAATCCACCACCATCATCGACCGCGCCACCGGCGAGAAATTCTTCGGCAAGGTGCCGCCCTACTCGGTCGTCGTGTCCGGCACGATGCCCGGTAAGCCGCTCCCCGACGGCACGCCGGGCCCGAACCTCTACTGCGCCGTCATCGTCAAGCGCGTAGACGAGAAGACCCGCTCCAAGACCTCGATCAACGAGCTGCTGCGCGACTGATCCAGTCGTGGGCCCACATCTCGAACTGAAAAAGAGGCCTCCGTTCGGGGGCCTCTTTGCGTATCTGAGCATTTCACCAATGCGTGCTTCCCTTGCCCTCGGATGACCCGTACGTTCGGCGCCACGTCAGCCACCAGCGAAACCGCATCATGATCCCGCAGCAAGATCCCATCGCCCTCACCCAAGCGCTCGTCCGCTGCGAAAGCGTGACGCCGGATGAAGGCGGCGCGCTGACGCTGCTCGAAAACGTGCTGCAGCCCGCGGGCTTCACCTGCCACCGCCTCACCTTCACGACGCCCGGCACACCCGACGTCGAAAATCTCTATGCGCGCATCGGCAATGCCGGGCCGCATCTCTGCTTCGCGGGCCACACCGATGTGGTGCCCCCCGGTCGCGTGGACGCGTGGACCGTCCCTCCATTCTCCGGCGAAATCCGCGATGGGCTTCTTTACGGACGCGGCGCGGTGGACATGAAGGGCGGCGTTGCCTGCTTCGTCGCCGCAGCCCTCGACTATCTCGCGAGCGAGGGCAGCCAGTTTCACGGCTCGATCTCGTTCCTCATCACCGGCGACGAGGAAGGGCCATCCATCAACGGCACGATGAAGCTGCTCGAATGGTTGCGCGACCGCGACGAGCAGATCAGCGCCTGCCTCGTCGGCGAACCCTCGAACCCCGAAGCCCTCGGCGACGAAATCAAGATCGGCCGGCGCGGCTCGATCAACGCGGACGTCGTCGTGCACGGCCGTCAGGGTCACTCCGCCTATCCGCAAAAGGCCGAGAACCCGATCCCGAAGCTCGCGCGCATCATCGACCGTCTCTCGTCGGTGGAGATCGACCGCGGCACGGCCCACTTCCAGCCGTCGAACCTGCAAACGACGGTGATCTCCGCGCCCAACAGCGCATCGAACGTCATTCCTGCCGAAGCACGCGCCATTCTGAACGTGCGCTACAACGACACCTGGAACCGCGAGACCATCGAAACGTGGTTGCGGGAACAGGTTGCCGCCGCCGCCGCAACGATCGATGCGCGTTACGACATCGACGTTTCCGGAACCGGCGACGTATTTCTCACGAGCCCCGACGGCCCCTCGTCGAGCAACTCGTCGCCGCAATTCGCGCGGAAACGGGCCGCACGCCAGCCCTCACCACGGGCGGCGGCACCTCCGACGCGCGCTTCATCAAGGATCTCTGTCCGGTGGTCGAGTTCGGCCCCGTCAACAAAACGATCCACGCCGTCGACGAGCACGTGCCGGTCTCGGAGCTGACGCAGCTCACGGCCATCTACCGCCGCTTCATCGAAGGCTATTTCTCGGCAACGTAAACCCGGCCTTCGCACGGGTGACGGAACGGGGGGAGAAGCAGCAGCCGCCACAGGGGACAGGGGCGTAGGCGGCCGCGCACATTCCGTCACCCGGACGAAAACCGGGCTCTTTGATTTCTTAGCTTGATCGCTCAGAACGTCAGCGCCGAGCCGCCCGAGGCCTCGATGACCTGCCCGGTCACCCAGCGCGACTCGAGACCGGCCAGGAACCCGACAACGTCGGCGATGTCCTCCGCCTGGCCGATCCGCTTCAGCGCCTGCTTGCTCTTGATGCCCTCGGCCACCGCAGGATCCTTGAGAAACGCGCCCATGTCGGTCTCGATGGCGCCCGGCGAGACGGCGTTGACGGTGATCCCGCGCGGACCCAGGAGCACGGCCAGCGTCTTGGTGAGATTGTCGAGCGGCGCCTTGAGCGCCGAATAGGCCGCCACGTCCACGAACGGCGTGCGCACGACGCCGCTCGAGATGTTGACGATGCGCCCGCCGTCCCGGAGCCGCTTGGCCCCCTGCTGCGAGATGAAGAACACGGAGCGCACGTTGACGGCATAGATCTCGTCCAGCACTTCCTCGGTCGTATCCTCGAAGCTGACGAACGGCGCGATACCCGCATTGTTGACGAGGATGTCCAAGGCGGTCGAGCCGTTGCGAGCCTGAAGCTCTTTATCGAGCGCCGCGTAAAGCGTCGTCACGCCATCGGAGGCAGCGAGGTTCGCGCCGACCGCGAACGCCTTTCCACCCGCCGCCTCGATAGACCCGACGGTTTCGTCGGCCGCGCCGCGGTTGCTGCCGTAGTGGACGGCGACGAGCGCACCGTCCGCGGCCAGGCGCTCCGCAATTGCCCGGCCAATGCCGCGGCTTGCGCCGGTAACCAGCGCAACTTTGCCTTCAAGGGGACGTGCCATGAGGAGTTCTCCATAATCCTGCGTGTTCCTGATGCCTGCCAAAACGGGAGCGCCGAACCGGCTTGGAGCGGGCTGAACCCCAGATAGGTGCGGGATTTCGGAAGTTCAAGATTATCGAACTATTGAATTATGGCAACACCCCTGCCATATCTGATGGCATGCAGCGGCCATTTCTCCATCCTTCCACCGATGACCTGCGCCTTGAAAGCGTGCTCTACGCGCTTGCCGACCCCGTGCGCCTCGAAATCGTGCGCCGGCTGGCCACGGGCGACTGCCCGCTCAACTGTTCCACGGCGGCCCCCGCTCATCTCGCGAAGTCCACCCAGTCGCATCACTTTCAGATTTTGCGGGAAGCGGGCCTGATCCGCTCCGAGCGGCGCGGCACCGAGGTCGTGAACACGGTCCGCTGCGCCGAGATCGAAGCCAAATTCCCCGGCGTCGTCTCGGCTATCCTCAAGGCCGCGAAACCGCTCCCTTGCCCGGACGCTTAAAGCAAATGTCATCCCGGCCAAGCGAGGCGGTCACGCCGGAGGCGTGCCTTCCGGATAAGGCTCCGGCTTCGCCTCCACCTTTCCAGGATGACAGAGGGGGCGTTCCGCCTACTTGAAATGCTTACTCAGCTTCAGGCCCTGTGCCTGGTAGTGGCTGCCGAGGTCGCTGCCATAGAGCTGGTCCGGAAGCTCCGTCATGCGCTCGTAGACGAGGCGGCCGACGATCTGCCCGTCTTCGAGAATGAACGGCACCTTGTGCGACCGCACTTCGAGAACCACACGCGAGCCTGACCCGCCTGCTGCGGAATGGCCGAAACCAGGGTCCATGAACCCCGCATAATGCACGCGGAATTCGCCCACCAGCGGGTTGAACGGCATCATCTCGGCTGCATGCGTCGGCGGAATGTGCACGGCCTCTTTCGACGCCAGAATATAGAACTGATCCGGATCGAGGATCAGCCGCCGCTTGCTGTCCGCGAACACCGGCTCCCAATAGTCCGCAATCGCGCAGGCGCCCGGCTGATCGACATCCACCACGCCCGTGTGCCGCTTCGCGCGATAGCCGACGAGGCCCGTGCCGTCGCCACCCTTTTCGAAGCCTTTGAGATCGACCGAAAGCGCGATCCCGTCCTGAATGTCCGCGTCCCCGCCCGAGACGAGCGTCTGCTCGGCCTGCAACCGGCGAAGCGCATCGTCCGTCTCCCGCGGATCGCCGCTGCGGAAGCGGAGCTGAGAAAGCTTCGAGCCCTTGCGCACGACGATGGGAAACGTCTGCGGACAGATTTCGGCGTAGAGCGGCCCGCGGTACCCTGCGGGCACTTGGTCGAACGCAGTGACGCCATCCGCAATCACGCGCGTGAACACGTCGAGCCGCCCCGTCGAACTTTTCGGATTGGCCGAAGCGGCGATGCCCGACGGCAGCGCGAGCCATTCCAGCAGCGGCACCACGTAGACGCAGCCCGTCTCCAGCACCGCGCCATCTTCGAGATCGAACGTGTGCAGCGTGAGATCGTCGAGCTTCTCGGCCACCGCACCGCCCGGCCCGGGCAGAAAGCTCGCACGCACGCGATGCGCCCGCGCCCCGAGCCGCAGATCCACGCTCGCGGGCTGCACCTGGCCCTGCCCGAACGGCTCAGAAGGTGTGATCCCCCCGGCCTCCGCCAGCGCTCGGATAGCCTGCGCCGGCAGGATGCCGTCCGCCGCCGCAAATTTGCTCTCTTTAGACATCGAGTTGGCTCCTGGTCATGAGGCTCTGGACCATGATCGCTTCGGACCCTACCCGTCCGAAGCGTGAATCATAGGTCCCATCGAAGATCGAGAGCGTCTGATCGCATTCGGATCAGACGCTCTAGACGAAGCGCCCCTTGACGCCAAGAGCCCCGAGAGGCTAATCCCGCGGTATCAGCGCTCTGATCGTGGTGATTTGGCCGGCCGGCTTGCAGCCACGTAAAACAAGTCGCTAAAAAGGGCCCTCGGCGCGCGACCCGGCAACAGGTCCGCCCTGGCTCATGGCAGCGGGGAGGACGGCCGGGTTTTTTGTGGGTTCGGGCACGCGCCCGCACCGAGCGCGCGAGGACATCTCCATGACCAAGACACCGATGTCGGCCCCCGCAGATCCCGCGAGTTGGAGCCCCGAAACGCAGCTCGTGCACGGCGGCACGCTCCGCTCCGAGTTCGGCGAAACGTCGGAAGCCCTCTTCCTCACCCAAGGCTTCGTCTACACCTCCGCCGAGCAGGCCGAAGCCCGCTTCAAGAACGAAGACCCCGGCTTCCAGTATACCCGCTTCGCCAATCCCACCGTCTCCATGTTCGAGGAACGCCTGCGTCTCCTCGAAGGCGCCGAGATGTGCCGCGCGACCGCAACCGGCATGGCCGCCGTGACGGCCGGCCTCCTCTCGTTCCTCTCGGCCGGCGATCATATCGTCGCCGCCCGCGCGATGTTCGGCTCCTGCCGCTACATCGTCGAAACGCTCTGTCCGCGCTTCGGCATCGCCATGACGCTGATCGACGGCCGCGACCTCGCGCAGTGGGAAGCCGCCATCAAGCCCAACACGAAGGGCTTCTTCTTCGAAACGCCAGCCAATCCCACGCTCGACCTGGTGGATATCGCGGGCGTCACGGCCATCGCAAAAAAGCACGGCATCACGACCGTAGTCGACAACGTGTTCGCAACGCCGATGCTACAGCGTCCGCTCGCGCTCGGCGCGGACGTCGTCGTCTACTCGGCCACGAAACACATCGACGGCCAGGGCCGATGCTTGGGCGGCGCGGTGCTCGGCTCGAACAAATTCCTCAACGACCACCTGCAGGACTTCTTCCGCCAGACGGGCCCGTCGCTCTCTCCCTTCAATGCGTGGGTCATGCTGAAAAGCCTGGAGACGCTGCCGATCCGCATCCGTCAGCAATCCGCGAGCGCCGCCGTCGTCGCCGATCGTCTCGCCGCCGCGCCGGGCGTCAACCGTGTCATCTATTGCGGCCGCGACGATCATCCCCAAGCCGACATCGCCAGGAAGCAGATGTCGGGCGGCGGCCAGATGATCGCCTTCGAAATCGAAGGCGGCAAGGAGGCAGCCTTCCGCTTCCAGAACGCGCTGCGTCTCGTGCGCATCTCGAACAACCTGGGCGACGCGAAAAGCCTCATCACGCACCCTGCCACGACGACGCATTTCCGCATCGGACCCGAGGCCCGCGCGGAGCTTGGCATCTCAGACGGCATCCTGCGCCTCTCCATCGGCCTCGAAAACGGCGACGACATCGGCGCCGACCTCGACGCCGCGCTGAAAGCCGCTCGCGCCTGATCGCCTAGACCATGATCGCTTCGGACCTTAGCCGCTCCGATCGGCGCGCCGCTTATCCGGCGCGGCGTGAATCGGCAGCGCGGAGAAAGTCCGAAGCGTGAATCATCGCTCTCATCAAAGATCTAGAGCGTCCGATCCGATTCCATCGGGTCGAACGCGGCACAAATCGGCCATGTCCGCAGTTTAGCCAGCGCCTGACGGCGAAAAATGGCCAGAGCGCGCCGACAGGCGTTGACGCCTGCGCCCGGACCCGTAATGCTCCGCCAAACCAGAACGGAAGCGGCCTAGGGTCTGTACTCAATATTCGATGGGGCATTGATGAGCCAAGACAGGCCAAGGGCCAGGAAAAGCGCGCAGCGCGATGCCTATGCATCGGGCAAGCGGTTTGACGCCGCAATTGGCTTGCCTTGGCTCACCCCGCAGGGGCGCGGTCCTTTCGCGCCTCCGGTGCGTCGTGAAAGCTTGCAAACCATGGAGGTTTGCTGCGCTTTCGCTCCTGCCAGCCGCACGAAAGTCCTCGCGTCAATGCCCATCGAATATTGAGTACAGACCCTAGTGACCGACGAGACCCCATACGAGCAGGTAACCGAAGGCGTCCGCATCCGCGTCACGCCCGAATTCTCGGAAGATCAGTCGACAGAAGAAGAAAGCTACTTCTTCTGGATTTACACGATCGAGATCGCCAACGAGAGCGCACACACCGTCCAGCTCAAAAGCCGCATCTGGCGCATCACCGACGACACCGGAAAAACGGACGAAGTGCGCGGGCCCGGCGTCGTCGGGCAGACGCCCGTCATCCCACCGGGCCAGTCGTTTACATATTCCTCGGGCTGTCCGCTCGGCACGCCATCGGGTATCATGGTCGGCAGTTATCAGATGATCGACGAGACGGGCCGGTTGTTCGACGTCGCGATTCCCGCGTTTTCGCTCGACAGCCCTTACGCCTCGCGCAGCGTGAACTGACTCCACCCCATGACACCCGACACGACGTCTTCCGCCATCGCGCTGCTCACGCATCTCGTGGCGTTCGACACCACAAGCCACAAGTCGAACCGCGATCTCGTGAGTTTCGTCGAAGCCTACCTCGCCGACCACGGCGTCGCCTCGCATCTCGTCCCCACCGAGGACGGTGAGAAAGCCTCGCTGTTCGCAACCATCGGGCCGGAAGACGTGCCGGGCATCGGCCTCTCCGGCCACACCGACGTCGTGCCCACCGTGCCGTCCGATTGGACGAGCGATCCCTACCTCGTCCGCGAGGAGGCGGGCCGCCTGTACGGTCGCGGCACCACCGACATGAAGGGCTATCTCGCCTGCGTGCTCGCGCTCGTGCCCGAGTTCAAGCGCCGCGCACTCAAGGTGCCGATCCACATCCTGTTCTCTTACGACGAGGAAACCGGCTGCACAGGCGTACGTCCGATGATTGCCGAGCTTGGCAACCGCCTTGCGAAACCGCGCCTCGTCTTCGTCGGCGAGCCGACGAACATGACCGTCGTCGATGCGCACAAGGGGCCGATGCGCTGGCGCGTCGACGTTGCGGGCCGTGCGGCACATTCGAGCATGGCGCCCATCGGGGTCAACGCCATCGCGATTGCCGCCGAGCTCATCGCCGAGTTGAACCGCATCGAAACGGATCTCAAGACCGCAACGCGCGACGACCGCTTCCTGCCGCCTTACGCAACGCTGCAAGTCACCGAGATCTCAGGTGGCACGGCGTCCAACATCGTACCCGCCGCATGCCACTTCGGCTTCGAGGTCCGCACCCTTGCGGGCCTCGACGTCGAGGCCATCGAGCGGCGCCTGAACGCGTTCGCCGAAACGCGTTTCCTCGCCGACATGCAGCGTGTCGCGCCGGAAGCGGGTATTTCGATCCGCCGCGTCAACAGCGTGCCGCCCTTCGCGGCGGGTCCCTTATCGGAAGCGGTCGCGCTCGCCCTCAAGCTCGCCCAGCAGAACGAAACGTACGCCGTCTCGTACGCGACCGAAGCGGGTCTCTTTCAAATGGCGGACGTCCCGGCCGTGGTCTGCGGACCGGGCGACATCGCCCAAGCCCACACCGCCGACGAATGGATCGCGATCTCAGAGATCGAGCGCTGCCTCGCCTTCCTCGGCCGCCTCGCCGACTGGGCCGAAGGCTGACATCTTCTCCACCCAGCCCCGCAGGGGCTCGGGGCGCGACCGCGCCCCCGCGGCAAGTGCCGCGGCCCTCAACCCGCACCCGGCCCCTTATCCGAAGCTTCTCTCAACTTACGTACGAAAACAAAAATGAAAAAAGGCCGCTTGGGGGCGGCCTGAGGTCGTGTTGGTTTGGCAATGATCAGTGCAAACGTGATCGGATATCCGGACGCTTAGGACAGAACGCTTTCGCCACTTCGTTCAGCAGAAGCTGATGACGCAACGCGTGCTCGACGTGTGGTGCATGAAGTAGATCGTCCATGAAGGCCATCTGCGCCTCGAACGTGCTCGAAACCGCCGAAAGGCCGAACGCATACCAATCGAGAAACCAAGGGGCCGGAGACGCGCCCTGACCCAACTCTGACACTTCGACAAGACCGCCGGCCTGGGCCAGCGAAGGCGGCTCGGAATGCGCATCCGGTTTAACCGGGCGAACATCGCGAGCGGAAACGGTGGGCGACTGGGGACCACGGCCGGACGGCACCGATGCGGCGCCTGACGGAGCATGATCTTTAAGTTTGTCCCGGAGCCGCCGGATCGTGGACGGATCGGAAATGCCGAGCGACTTGATCGCCGTGGTGGGCCTCAGCCCCGGCTCGGCATCGAGCAACGCCTCGATGCGCCTAAGCTGTGCGCGATCGTCGAGGCCGCTGCCTTTGGGCCGGCCGCGGCGGCCGGTTGCGGAAGACATGAAAATCGATCCATCCCTCGTGATTCGATTTAACGAATCCTGAGGACTATCGACGCGCATTGCAAAGGAGAAAAAGTAGGAAACCCAATAAGAAACGTCATCAGGCTTATATCTGTTGCGAAAATGATTCTCCGCCTTGTATGGGCTCGCGAACAAAAAGGGGGCATAAGGAATTCCCTTACACCCCCCCTTCATGAGCCACGCCGCCGCGCGACGGAGCCGGTTGCCGTCAGCCGAGCAGCCCGCGCATGCGCGCAAGATGAGACAGCTTCACCTCCGGCCGCGCACCCATCTGCCCGATGATTTCGGCAGCTGCGAAACTGCCGAAGCGCCCCGCCGCCGAGTAGTCGTCTCCGCGTGCCAGCCCGAACAGGAACCCGGCCGCATAAAGATCGCCCGCACCTGTCGTATCCACCACCTTCGCCACCGGGTCGGGCGCGATCTGAATAGGCGTGCCCTCCGAGACCACCAGCGATCCCTGCTCGCTGCGCGTCAGCACGGCAAGCTTCGTATCACGCGAGACGTGCCGCACCGCTTCGTCGAAGCTCGTCGTTTCGTAGAGCGAAAGGATCTCGCTCTCGTTGGCGAACAGAATGTCGATGCCCGCCCGGATCAGCGCCAGGAACTCCGCCCGGTGCCGGTCCACGCAGAACGAATCCGAAAGCGTCAGCGCCACTTGCCGTCCCGCTGCCTTCGCAATGGCGAGCGCCTCACGGAAGGCCCCCTTCGCCTCTTCGCGATCGAACAGATATCCTTCGAGATAGACGATGCGCGACGCCTCGATTACCGCCGCATCGACATCGCTTTGATTGAATTCGGTGCTGATGCCGAGATACGTGTTCATCGTCCGCTGCCCGTCGGGCGTCACGAGGATCAGCGAGCGCGACGTCGCAAGCGCGCTGTTTTCGGCCGCCGGCGTCTCGAACGCGACGCCCGCCGCACGGATGTCGTGGCGGAAGATGCGACCGAATTCGTCGCTCGCCACCTTGCCGATGAACGCCCCGCGCCCGCCGAGAGACGCAACGCCCGCAGCCGTGTTCGCCGCGGAGCCGCCGGAGATCTCAACCCCAGGACCCATGTCCGCATAGATGGTGTCGATGGTCGCGGCATCGACCAGGCGCATATGCCCCTTGGGCGCCGCGTGCTTGTCGAGGAAGCTGTCCTCGCAGCGGCCGATGATATCCACGATGGCATTGCCGATCGCGGCAACATCGTATTTCGTGCCTGGCATAACGTGTCTCCCTCGTCCCGAAATTGAAGCGCGCACTATAGGCACCGCGGCCCGCTGCGCAACGGATGCGCGGCTACCGGCGATCCCGGCCCGATCCCTCGCGTGCCATCATCGCAAGCCCAATCGCGAGCCGCTCGGACAAAGCCTCCTCCAGCGCGCTTGTGAGCCGCGCCGCCTTGGCCGCCGTCGAGATCCTGCCGAGCGCGTCGGTCAGCCGTGCCGAGGTCCAGAGCCGGCACTGCGCCGCGAAGGCATCCTTTTGCTTGAAATGCAGCGGCGGCCGCATTCGGCGCAGCGCATCATCCAGCGTGCTCCCGCTGTCCACAGCGGCGCGCACCCGATGCAGCCTTTGGAAATGCCGCTGAAGCGCGGCAATGATCGCTTGCGGGCTTTCGCCTGACGAAACCGCCCGGCCGCACTCGCCCACGGCCCGCGATGTGTCTCCCGCAGCCGCGGCGAACGTGATCCGCTCAAGCGCGAGTTCGGAAACGTCGCCGACCACGGCCTCCACGTCATCGAGTGTAATCTCTCGCGCGCTGCCGACATAAAGCAGCAGCTTTTCGATCTCGCCCCGCGAGAGCGCACGGTCCGCTCCGAGCCGCTCCACCAGCGCGTGGCGCGCATCCGCAGAAATCGACGTTCCAGCAGCCCGCACCATGTCGCGGATGAGCGCTTCGAGATCCTGGGCCGCGTCCGCATAGCAGGCGACGGCAGCAGCAACGGCAGCCTTCTCGAACAGCGCGCGCAGCGCCTCGTCGGGTTTGAGATTCCCCGCTTCAACGATCAGCATCCCTTCGAGAGCCGCGTCGTCGATCAGCGGCCGCAGCGCGGCAGCGTTGATGCGCCGCCCCGCCGTGACACGCACGATCTTAGGGCCCCCGAACATCGGCACCGTGCCGAGTTCCACGATGAGACGCTCCGGGTTTCCGTCGAGGTCGGCGTCGTCCAAGCGAAGCAGCTCTCCCGCCGGATCGGTGCGCGCCGCAGAGGATTTTGCGAACGCAGCCGCGCGCTCCGCCACAAGCCCGACATCGGAGCCGAAGAACAGCACCGCACGAATCTTGGGATCGGGAGATGAGAGAAACGCCTGGGCCTGATGCGCCTTGACGGCAACCATGCCCTAAGCGGAGCCTGCGAGATAAGCGGAGAGACGCGCCTTCAGATCCTCGCCCACCACCTTGGCGGCGCGGTTCTCGGCGTCCTCGCGTGCCCGCACGTTGGAGAAGATCGACTGATAGCGCTCGAAGCCTGCACGGCCGTAGCTCGTGCCGGTGAGCACCACGCTGTTGTCCGTAACCTGGATCAGCCGGAAGCTCGCCTCGATGTTGAACACCTGGCCGCGGCTGTCGCCGTCGCTCTGCACGAGGGTCGAGGTCACGCTTTCGCGGATCGCCACATCAAGCCGAAGCCGCGGCTCCTTGGTCTCGCCGCCGCCGCCCGTCGAATGGAAGATCAGCTCATTGCGGATTTGCTGCCCGACGCGGCCGGGGATCGGCGCCACCGCAACCTCGGCGAGCCGCTCGTCGGCAGCCGCGCCGCCGAATGCTGCCGAGCCGTAAAGCGGGCGGAACCCGCCGTTGCCGCACGCCGCCACGAACGGCCCAACGAGCGCCGCGGCCAGCAACAGCCGGGAGGCTGTGCGGCGATTTACGACGGTTGGTTTGTTGCCGCTCGAACGCATGGTCCCTGCCTCAGGCAACGACATTCACAATCCTCTGCGGCACGACGATGACCTTTTTGGGCTCTTTGCCTTCAAGGGCCCGTACCACGGCTTCGAGCTTGAGCGCAGCGGCCCGAACCTCGTCTTCCTTGGCGTCACGGGCGATCAAAAGCTCGTCGCGGCGCTTGCCATTCACCTGTACGGCAATGGTGATCTTATCGTCAACGAGCAACCCGGATTCCACGGCCGGCCAAGGCTGATTGGCGAGCAAAGTGTTGTATCCGAGCCGCGCCCAGCATTCCTCGGCGAGATGAGGGATCATAGGCCCGATCATCTGCACGAATAGTTCGCCCGCTTCCCGCAAAGCCCACGATAAATCTTCGCTCGTCTTGCCCGCGCCCTGAGACTTCGCAAGATGTCCCGAAAGAACGTTCGTGAATTCATAGATCTGAGCGACGGCCACATTGAAGCGCAAGGCCTCGATGCTTTGCCCCACGGCATGAACGGCTTTATGCGCAGCCCGGCGAAGCTCCGTGGCTTCGGCCGAGAAATCGGCGGGGCGCGGTGCCCCGGCAGGCGCGGCGAGACGGGCGACTTCGTCCACGAGCCGCCAGGTGCGCTGAACGAAGCGCCCGGCCCCCTGGATGCCCGCTTCCGTCCACACGACGTCGCGCTCGGGCGGGCTGTCGGACAGCATGAACCAGCGCGCGCAGTCCGCACCCCATCCCGCGATGATGTCGTCGGGATCGACCAGGTTCTTTTTCGACTTCGACATCTTCTCGATGGAGCCGATCGTGGCTGGCGTCCCGGATGCGATCTCGACCGCAGTCCGCGCAGCGCCCTCTCCGTCGAAGCGCACCTCGCTCGGCAGGAGCCAGCTTCCGCCTTCCGACTTGTACGTCTCGTGCGTGACCATGCCCTGCGTAAAGAGCGCGCCGAACGGTTCGCGAAGCTCGCGCGAGCCGTGGCCCGTATCCGCGATGGCCCGGAAGAAGAAGCGCGAATAGAGCAGATGCAAAATCGCGTGCTCGATACCGCCGATGTATTGATCGACCGGCAGCCAGTAGCTCGCCGCTTGCTTGTCGACCGGCTGATCGGCCTGAGGCGCGGTGAAGCGCACGAAATACCAGGAGCTGTCGACGAAGGTATCCATGGTGTCGGTTTCGCGCCGCGCCGGCGCTCCGCACGTCGGACACGGCACGTGCTTCCATGTCGGATGCCGGTCGAGCGGATTGCCGGGCTTGTCGAAGCTGGCATCTTCCGGAAGCTTGACCGGCAGTTCGGCGGCCGGAACCGGAACGACACCGCACGCCTCGCAATGCACGATGGGGATCGGGCAACCCCAATAGCGCTGCCGCGAGATGCCCCAGTCGCGCAAACGGAAGTTCACTTTGCGCTGGCCCACGGGCTTTTTGCCGAGCTTCATGCCTTCGAGGCGCGTCGCCGCTTCCTCGAACGCTTCGCTCGTCGAAAGACCGTCCAGGAAGCGCGAATTGATCATCGTGCCGTCACCGTCGACGGCGTCTTCCCCGATGGCGAACGTCGCCGCATCCGCGCCCGGCGGCAGGATGACGGGGATCACGGGTAGACCGTACGCGCGCGCAAAGTCGAGGTCGCGCTGATCGCCTGCGGGACACCCGAAGATCGCGCCCGTCCCGTAGTCCATCAGAACGAAGTTCGCGACATAGACGGGCAGCTTCCAATCCGGATCGAACGGATGCGCCGCGCGAATGCCGGTGTCGAACCCGCGCTTCTCCGCCGTTTCGAGATCGGCAACCGAAGTCCCGAGCCGCCGGCATTCCTCGGAGAATGCCGCAAGCTCCGGGTTCGTCTCGGCAGCAGCCTTCGCGAGCGGGTGATCCGGCGCAATCGCCATGAACGACGCGCCGAACAGCGTGTCGGGCCGCGTCGTGTAGATTTCGAGTTCGTTGTGTCCCTGAGGCGCGCCTTCGGCATCGAGCGCCCAGCGCACGAGCGTGCCCTCCGAGCGCCCGATCCAGTTCGCCTGCATCAGGCGCACCTTCTCCGGCCACTTGTCGAGCGTCTTGAGCGCGGCGAGCAGCTCTTCGGCGTAGTCGGTGATCTTGAAGAACCATTGCGTCAGCTCGCGCTGTTCCACGAGCGCGCCCGAACGCCATCCGCGTCCGTCGATCACCTGCTCGTTCGCGAGCACCGTGTGATCCACCGGGTCCCAGTTGACCTTGGAGGACTTCCGGTAGGCAAGGCCCTTCGCATAGAGATCGAGAAACAGCTTCTGCTGATGCTGGTAGTAATCGGGGCTGCACGTCGCGATCTCGCGGCTCCAGTCGAGCGAGAGCCCCATGGACTTGAGCTGGCCCTTCATCGTCTCGATGTTGGCGTACGTCCACGTCGCGGGATGCGTCTTGCGCTCGATGGCGGCGTTTTCGGCCGGCATGCCGAAGGCGTCCCAGCCCATCGGATGGAGCACGTTGAAGCCGCGCGCCCGCTTGTAGCGGGCGAACACGTCGCCCATGGCGTAGTTGCGCACGTGCCCCATGTGGATGCGGCCCGAGGGGTAGGGGAACATCTCCAGCACATAGGACTTGGGCCGCGTCTGGTCATCGGAGGCGCGGAAAATCTCGCCCTCCTCCCAAACCTTTTGCCAATGCTTCTCGCGCGCCGGCGCGTCGTACCGTTCGGTCGTCATGGAGAGGATTCGTGCTCTTGGGATCTTGAGGAATTCGGCGGTACTGAGCCCGAAAGGGGGAGTGCGGTCAAGGCGACGCAGCAGCCGCGTCGACCCACGATATGTTCGCATCTCCCGCTTGTAGGGACATGTATGGATCGTCGTGTGCTTCCCATAAACATATCGGGCCAGGTATGTTCACAAAAATCACTTTTGTGAACACGTGCGCCGAGAAACGATCTCCGGATGCACATACCCTCGCAGCTATGTTCCAAAATCACAACTTATGGAACATATCGACCTTGATATGCGCACCGAACGCGCATATCACAACCCATATGTTCACAAAATCGCCCTGAGCGAACACGTTTCGAGAACGCGAGAAGAGAAACGGCTGTGGAAGACCTCACCAGGAAAAACTCGGGCTGGCCGCCGCTCCGCACCGCCTGCGACCCGAGCAAGCCGTTCAATGACTTGCCCCCGCTGCCGCCAGCAGCCGAACTCGACTCCAAAGCCATTCTGAAGGCGACGATGCCGGCCCGCATCGCCGTGGCCGAACTGCGTCTGGCGGGCCGCGACATTCCCGACCAATCCGTCCTCGTCAACACGATCCCCCTGCTCGAAGCCAAGGACAGCTCCGAGATCGAGAACATCGTCACAACCAACGACGCGCTGTTTCGCGAAGCCAGCCATAGCGACGACGGAAACGATCCGGCGGCCAAGGAGGCGCTACGCTATCGCGCCGCGATCTACCTCGGTGCTCAGTCCCTGAAGTCGCGGCCCCTTGGCGCACGAACGGCCATCGACCTCTGCAGCCACATCAAAGGCGTCGATCTCGATGTCCGATCGACCCCAGGCACGACGCTACGCAACTCCTTCAGCGGAGAGGTCATCTATACGCCGCCCCAAGGCGCCGACAGACTGCGTGGTCTGCTCTCCAACTGGGAGCAATACGCCAACGGACCGGACGACATCGACCCGCTCGTCCGCATGGCCGTCCTGCACTACCAGTTCGAGGCCATTCACCCCTTTATCGACGGCAACGGCCGCACAGGCCGCATCCTCAACATCCTGACACTCATCCAGGCGGGCCTGCTCGATATTCCGACTCTCTACCTCAGCCGCCACATCGTTCGCACGAAGGGGCAATACTACGCGCTCCTGCAGGGCGTAACGCAGCGCGGCGAGTGGGAACCCTGGGTGCTCTACATGCTGACCGCGGTCGAAACGACTGCGACATGGACAAACGCGCACATCCGCGCCATTCGCGACCTCATGACGAACACAGCCGCTTACGTGAACGCCAACGCAAGCAGCATTTATTCGTGGGAGCTGATCCAGACGATCTTCGCCCAGCCCTACACACGCATCGGTCATCTGGTGGATCGTGGCGTCGCGAAACGCGTTGCAGCGTCGCGCTATCTGAAGCAACTCGCCGCAATCGGCGTCCTGGATGAGGAGAAGGTCGGCCGCGACAAGCTCTTCATCCACCGCAAATACATGAAGCTGCTTGGCTCGGACGACCACGAGTTCGAGCGCTATCCGGGAACCACCGTATGACCGTTGTCACCGACACCCTCGCCGACATTGAGACGCGCCTCGCCGCAGCCGCGCGCGCGGCGGGCCGCGACCCAGCCGCAGTCAACCTGATCGCAGTCTCGAAAACGTTCGGCTCCGAGCACATTCTCCCGGTCCTCGAAGCGGGCCAGCGCATGTTCGGCGAAAACCGCGTGCAGGAAGCCAAGGCGAAATGGCCGGAGCTGCGCGCGCACTATCCGGACATCGAGCTCCACCTCATCGGCCCGCTACAATCCAACAAGACGCGCGAGGCCGTCGCCCTGTTCGACGCCATCCACACCGTGGACCGGCCGAAGATCGCGCGCGCCATTGCCGAGGAGCAGGCGCGCCAGGAGAAGCGCCTCAAGCTGTTCGTCGAGGTCAACACTGGCGAGGAGCCGCAAAAGGCCGGCATCATGCCGAAGGAGACCGCCGCCTTCGTCGCTCATTGCCGGGACGACCTCGGCCTCGAAATCGCGGGCCTCATGTGCATCCCTCCCGTCGAGGAGGAACCCGCCGTCCACTTCGCATTTCTGGCGAAGCTCGCCCGCGACCTCGGCCTCCCCGAACTCAGCATGGGCATGAGCAGCGATTTCGAAACCGCAGCCAGCTTCGGCGCGACGCACGTCCGCGTCGGCTCGGCCATTTTCGGCGCCCGCTGACCCATACCGAACAGATCTATCCCCACAACTACCCACAGCTTTTCCACGACTGCGCGCCTCCCGCCCCGCCGTCGCTCCGAGCCGGATGCTAGCGTTTCGCCATCCGCGTGATTCGCGCGAACCCGAGATGACGCAGGGAGACCGGCATGAACGCACCCGCCCTCAAGGTGGTCGACGCAAAGGCCGAAGCCGCAGCCGCCGAAGCCGCACGTGACGCCCACGAAGAAGCGCTGAAAGAGGCCGCCGCAACCACACCGGCAGCCCCCGCACCAACGCGCGCCAAGAGCAAAAAGAAAGTTTCGAAGCGCGCGAAGGACGAGTGGAACCGCTTCACCGTCGACATCTGGATCACGAACTTCAACTGGATCGAGTTCGGGCTTTATCGCCACACGCGCAACCGCGCGAAGTCGCGCCAGTTCACGACCGACATGGACATCTTCGGCGAGATCATCGAGGACGGAAAGCGGACCGGCCTGTTCGGCTATCGCGAGGACGCCTGGAAGAAGGCCGAGGGCATGCACAAGCGCCTCGTCTTCCGCCTCTTCACCGACAAGCTCAACTGGCGCGCGACCATGGATCTCATGATCGGCCGCTCGCTGCAGCAGACCATCGGTGCGCGCGGCATGCCGGTGATGACGTATTCGATCAACACCGACGACGGCGACAACTACATCGTCTATCTCGAACGCTCGGCCAACAAGTGGCCGTTCATGCCGGAGAACTTCTCGTTCTTCATCATCGGCAAGGACGGCAAGCCGCAGTTCTACAGATTGAAGCGCGCCTTCATCAATCTTGGCGGCGATTACACGCTGATCGATCAGCACGGCGAGGTCGCGGGCTATCTCGACGGCCGCGTGTTCTCCATCGGTGGCAAGTGGAAAGGCCAGGTCCGCGCGGGAGCGGATCGGCGCTTGCTGACAATCATGAAGCTGTTCGGCGCCACGTTGATCTTCAACTGCGACGCGCGCCGCCATATGAAGCGGCTCTACAAAGACATGCTCGCGGGCAAGATCGAACCCGCGTTGGAGCGACAGGAATCCGACCTCTACATGAACCCGCGCCGCATCCGCTGACGATCGCACATCGAGCCAGAAACGAAAAAGGCCAGAGCAGGACTCTGGCCTTTTTCTTATTTCGTATGAAATCGCTCACCACCACCTGGACGTCACCCCGGCGAAGGCCGGGGCCCAGACACGCTTCCGAGTTTCGCCGCATCGGGATGCCAGCCTCCGCGGCATGGCGGGATGAAGCCTCAGTGGAGAGTTACCGTTGCCGCATCATCGACAATCTGCGCCTGCTGCTGTGTCTGCGCGGGCGTCGGCAATTCACCGGCCGGTGTTTCTCCCGCGATGGCAACGAGCGAGCTGTCGATCTCCTTGAGACCCGTCACAAATGTATTGAGCCGGCCTGAAATCTTCTCGATGAAATGATCGGCGAGCGTCGGATCGTCGGTCATGTGCGCGAGCATCTCAGACCGCGTGATCCTGAGCGCACGCACAGGCGTGCGCGCCACGACTGTCGACGTGCACGCGGTCTCGATCAGCATCGTCATCTCGGAGATGAGCGCGCCCGCCGGGATCGCCTCCGCACCGTCGCCGAGGCCCGGCCCCTCTGTCCGCACCGCCTCGCCCGACACGACCAGCACCGCCGCATCCGGCTCGGCGTTGGCCGCCACGATCACGTCGCCCGGCCTGTAGACGATGCGGTCCGCGCGCCGCGCAATTTCGGTGAGCTGAAGCGGCTTCAGCCCCTGGAACAGGGGCACGTTGAGAAGAGGAAGCACAAGCGCATCGAGTGCCATCGTAAGAACCCCGCAAAACCAGCACGACACCGCCCGCACGGCGGTTGAAAACTGGTCTCAGGCTCCGGTGATTCGGCCCATCCGGTCCAGGCACTCGTATACGCCTGTTAATTGCACGTGAACAACCTGTTTACGCCGAGAGTTTGTAGCCGCCCGTTTCGGTGACGAGAATTTCCGCATTAGACGGGTCTTTCTCGATCTTCTGACGCAGACGATAGATATGCGTTTCGAGCGTATGTGTCGTTACGCCTGCATTGTAACCCCACACCTCGTGCAACAGCGTCTCACGCGAAACCACCTTGTCGCCCGTCCTGTAGAGATACTTGAGAATTGCCGTCTCTTTTTCGGTGAGGCGAACCTTGCCGCCCTTGTCGTCCACCAGAAGCTTCGACGCCGGCTTGAACGTGTAGGGCCCGATCGTGAAAACGGCATCCTCGCTCTGCTCGTGCTGGCGGAGCTGCGCGCGGATGCGTGCAAGCAGCACGGCGAACTTGAACGGCTTGGTCACATAGTCGTTGGCGCCTGCATCCAGACCGAGGATCTGGTCGGCATCGCTGTCGTTGGCCGTCAACATGATGATCGGGCTTTTGAAGCCGCCCTTCCGCAACAGCCGCACCGCTTCCCGCCCATCCATGTCCGGCAGCCCGACGTCGAACACCACGAGATCGGGATGCCCGCTCTTGGCGGCCTCGATCCCGGCCCCTGCCGTCCCCGCCACCGACACGTCGAACTCGTCGTGCAAATCCAGCTGATCTTGAAGAGACCCGCGGAGATCCTCGTCGTCGTCGACGAGCAGGATCTTGCGTGCGGCACTCATGGCATCGGGCTCCAATCGTAGGGTTGAAGGGCGCACCCCTCTTAGCACCTGTCCCCGGACTGAGGTAGAGTGCGTGATCCGGCGCCCCGCAACGGTCCGCGCCCAGCGGAAAAAGGGGACCGCCATCGCAGTGCGCAAAATCGTCGTCCGGACCCTGAACCCGCGCAGCCAGCGGGGTTGGCTCGCGTGCGGCAATCTCGTTTTCCGGTGCGCTCTCGGGCGCGGCGGCATCCTGACCGCGAAGCGCGAGGGCGACGGCGCAACTCCACGCGGCCGGTTTCGGCTCGAAAGCGCCCGTTATCGAGCCGATAAGCTGCGCCGCCCCCACACGGCACTCCCGCTCTCCACGACCCGAACGGACGACGGATGGTGCGATGCAGCAACCGACCGAAATTACAATCGGGCGGTCACGCACCCTTACCCTGCGAGCGCCGAAAAGCTCTGGCGCACGGACGGCCTCTACGACGTTTTCGTTGTCCTTGATTACAATCGCCTGCCTCGCAGGCGCGGACGAGGAAGCGCGATCTTTCTGCACGTCGCCGGCGAAGGTCTCGCCCCCACAGAAGGCTGCGTCGCCCTCGCCCGCCGCGACCTCCTGAAGCTTCTGCCCCTTATCGACCGCCACACTCGCCTCGTCGTCGTCTGAGATGATCTCTCAACTCTTGTCCGACCAATGGCTGCCCAGGCCTGAAAGGCCTCTGGCGCCAAGGGCGCCCGGCGCAAGTGCGCCGGCCATCCACAGAGCACAACGTTCTTTGAACGAAGCCTCTCGACACTGGCGTACGAAAACAAAAAAAGGCCCGGCTTTTTGCCGGGCCAGTTTGGAGCACGTCTAGGGGAGACGCGTGCTCGGGAGAAGATCTCGGTGAGAACCTGCCGGCCGAAGAGCCAACTCGCCCGACCCGGCTGCACGCGACAGGCCCATCGCTCATCTGGTTTCAAGAGCCATGCCAGCCCGTTCAAAGCGATCAAAGCACTGAAATTGCTGAAAACATTGAAGTTGCTGTTTCACGGCGCAATTCCTAGCCGCATAGAATCTAGGCAACCTGTCATCTCCGGCTTGGTTTTTGAGCAGTGCAGCCCGGGAGCAACGCGACCCGGCGGTCGTGGCGGAGCCATGCTCCGCATGGACTGCGGCGGCCATCCACAAGCACGACACTCCTTTTCCGAAGCCTCTCGCCACTTGTGTCCGAAAACAAAAAACAGCGCGCCGGCGCTCGGGACGCGACCGCGTCCCCGCGGCAGGTGCCGCGGCCATCCACCAGCGCCCGGCCTCTTATCCGAAGCTTCTCGCAACTTGCGTACGAAACGAAACGCAGCGCATCAGCGCTCGGCGCGCGACTGCGCGCCCGCGCCAAGTGGCGCGGCCATCCACCGGCGCCCGGCTCCTTTTCCGAAGCCTCTCGCAACTTGTGTTCGGAAAAAAATGCGTACGAAAACAAAAAATAGCCCCGGGGTTCTTGGACCCCGGGGCCACCCCGCCGACAGGACGTCGAGGGTTAGTGCACCACCTCGCCGTGCAGGTTGACGTCGAGACCTTCGACCTCCACCGGCTCCGGCACGCGGATGCCGATGGTGTACTTGAGCACGATCAGGATCACGAAGGTGGCGAGCGCACACCAGATGATCGTGGCAAGGATGCCGTAGATCTGGATCCAGACCTGAGCGAAGTTGCCTTCGAGCAGGCCGGCCGTGCCGCCGATGGCTTCGACAGCGAACACGCCCGTAAGGATCGCACCGACGATGCCGCCGATGCCGTGCACGCCGAACACGTCGAGACTCTCGTCGTAGCCCATCGCCTTCTTGACGACCGTCGAGAAGAAGAAGGCGGCGAAGCCCGCACCGATGCCGATGAAGAGACCGCCCATCGGATCGACGAAACCGGCAGCCGGCGTGATGCCGACGAGACCGGCGATCGCACCGGACGTCACGCCCAGCACCGTCGGCTTGCGATGGAAGATCCACTCGGCGACCATCCAGGTGAGACCACCGGCAGCGGCAGCGATCTGCGTGACGAGTGCGGCCATCGAGGCCGTATCGTTGGCAGCAGCGGCAGAGCCTGCGTTGAAGCCGAACCAGCCGACCCACAGCAGCGAAGCGCCGATCAGCGTTAGCACGAGGTTATGCGGCGCGAGGTTCTCCGTGCCGTAGCCCTTGCGGCGGCCAAGCACGAGAGCGGCAACGAGACCCGCAACACCCGAGTTGATGTGAACGACCGTGCCGCCCGCGAAGTCGAGCACGCCGTCTTCCGAGAGGAAGCCGCCGCCCCACACCCAGTGACAGATGGGCGCGTAAACGATGAGGCTCCAGAGCACGAGGAAGATGAGCAGGCTGGAAAACTTCATGCGCTCGACGATCGACCCGACGATGAGCGCCGGCGTAATCGCGAAGAACGTCATCTGGAACACGATGAAGAGCGACTCCGGGATCGTGCCCGACATCGCGTCCTTCGTCAGATGGCCGAGGAACAGCTTGTCGAGGCCGCCCGTGTAGGCATTGAGCGCCCCGCCGTCGCCGAAGGCGATGGAGTAGCCGATCACGAACCATGTCACCGAGAGAACGCAGACGGCGGCAAACACCATCGCGACCGTGTTGAGCACGTTCTTCTTGCGCGTCATGCCGGCATAGAAGAGCGCGAGACCGGGAATGGCCATCATGAGAACGATGACGGTCGACGTCAGCATCCACGCCGTATCGCCGGCGCTGAGTGCCGGTTCAGCAGCCGCAGCCGCTGCCGGTGCTGCGGGCGCAATGACCTCCTGCGCGAAGCCGGGCCCGGCCACGAGCGTGAGCGCGAGACCGGCCGCAAGGGCCAGCGTCGAGCGCGAGAACAAACTTTCCTTCATGTGGTGAACTCCCCTGTCATCCAACGTGTGAGCGAGCCGCATCTCAGAGCGCCGCGTCATTCGATTCCCCCGTGCGGATGCGCAGGGTGTGTTCAATCGACGAGACGAAGATCTTGCCGTCGCCGATCTGGCCGGTCTTGGCGGCCTTCACGATCGCTTCGACAGCCTTGTCGACGAGCGCATCGGCCACGACGACTTCGATTTTGATTTTCGGAAGGAAGCTCACGGCGTACTCGGCGCCGCGGTAGACTTCCGTGTGGCCCTTCTGGCGGCCGTAGCCTTTGACTTCGGTGACCGTCATGCCTTGCAGGCCGATATCGGTCAGGCTCGACCGCACCTCCTCCAGCTTGAACGGCTTGATGACGGCAGTGATGAGTTTCATTGGAGAGCACCCCTTGGTTTCGTCCCGCCCGATGTCTGGTGACGCGAGACAGGCCTCCGACATGCATGCCGCCGGGAACCCGGCAGCAATCGGCAAGTACAGAGTCAAGAGCTGTGCCAACTCCGAATGCGGCGAATAGAAGGCTGATTTTGTTCAGAATTTAGAAACGAACGGCCGCCGGACGGGCATTCTCGGGCCCATCCGGTGCTCAAAACTTATGCAATGAACGAGGTTTGCCTGCTATTTGACCACAAAATCGGTCTGGCGCTTGCGGATCAGCCCTTCCTGCGCCGCGGACGCAACGAGCCGCCCGTTCCGGGTGAAAAAGCTGCCCCGGCAGAACCCGCGCGCACCCGAAGCGCTTGGACTGTCCTGAACGTAAAGCAGCCACTCGTCCGCGCGGAACGGACGGTGGAGCCACAGCGCATGATCGAGGCTCGCGAGTTGCACGTCCTCGTCGAACAACAGCTTGCCGTGGGCGATCAGCGCCGTATCGAGCAGCGTGAAATCGGAGGCATAGGCGAGCACGCACTGATGCAGGCTCGGATCGTCCGGCAGCGTGCCGTTAGCCTTGAGCCAGATCGACTGCTGCGGCGGTTGCGGCGCCCGCGCAAGATACCGGGAAACGTCCACGGGCCTCAAATCGACGGGCTGCGCCCGCTGCAGGTAGCTCCGCATGTTGTCGGGCATCGCATCCGTGAGCCGCTCCATCAGTTCCAACGCAGAAGGAAGCGCCTCCGGAGCCGGCACGTCAGGCATATCGAGCGCGTGCTCGTAGCCCTCTTCGTGCTTCTGGAAGGAGACGCTCATGGTGAAGATCACGCGCCCGTGCTGGATCGCCTTCACCCGCCGCGTGGAAAAGCTGCCGCCGTCGCGCGTACGCTCCACCTCGTAGAGAATGGGAATGTCGGGATCGCCGCCCAGAAGGAAGTAGGCGTGCAGCGAATGGGCGGTCCTGGGCTCGTCCACCGTCCGCACGGCCGCCACCAGCGCCTGGCCCAGCACCTGCCCGCCGAACACGCGCTGCCGGCCCACCTGAGGGCTCAGTCCGCGGAACAGGTTGACCTCCAGCGGTTCGAGATCGAGCAGACCCACGAGTTCGTCGAGTGCGCTCTGACCGTCCGTCCGTCCGCCAAGCATGTCGCGTGACATGGAGCTTCCCTGCATTTGATGCTATCGACAGAGGACGACGATGGGCTGCGCCTCCAACCCGGTCAAGACCGGCGCGGCGACCCATCGCATGCCGATCCTTCTTCGCTCCACCCATTGGCCCGATCATCGCACCGCCCGACACCATGACCGACGCGACATCCACAACACGCTTTGACGTCGTCATCTCAGGCGCGAGCTTCGCGGGCCTCGCTTTGGCACGCGCGCTGGTCACGGCTTTTGGCGATGAGATCCGCATCGCGATCGTGGATCTCAAGCCGCGCACCGCGTCGCCGTCCGCAACGGACGACGCACGCGCCTTCGCCCTGTCCGCCGGAGCGCGGCGCATGTTGGAGACGCTCGGAGTCTGGGGCGACGTCGCCGCCGTCTCGCAACCCGTCACCGAAATCCAGATCACGGATTCGAGCCTCGACGCGGGCGTCCGCCCGATCCTGCTGACCTACGACAATCACCTGGAACAGGGCGAAGCGACGGCCGCCCGCGAGACCGCAAGCCACATCGTGCCCGCTCCCGCGCTCGAACGCGCGCTCTCGGCCGCCGTCGCATCGTCGGAGAACATCACCGTCCTCGCGCCGGCCGGCATCGCCGAATTCGCGGACACCGGCGCGGGCATGTCCATCACGCTGGACGACGGCCGCAAGCTCCAGGCGCAACTCCTCGTCGGCGCCGAGGGCCGCCGCTCGCCATCCCGCGACCGCGCACGCATCAAGACCGTCGGCTGGAACCACGGCCAGACGGCCATCGTCACGACCATCGCGCACGACCGCCCGCACGAGGGCCGCGCCATCCAGCACTTCCTGCCAGCCGGCCCCTTCGCCATCCTGCCACTTCCCGGCAACCGCGCCTGCCTCACCTGGACCGAGGACGCCGCCGAAGCCGAACGCATCCTCGCGCTCGACGACGCAGGCTTCCTCGCGGAGGTCGAAACGCGTGTCGCCGGCCGCCTCGGTGCCCTCACACTCGCGGGGCCACGTCAGTCCTGGCCGCTCGCAACGCACCTCACACGCGCTTACGCAGCGGCGCGCTTCGCGCTCGTCGGCGACGCTGCGCACGGTGTCCATCCCATCGCGGGCCAAGGCGTGAACCTTGCGTTTCGCGATGTCGCGGCCCTTGCCGAGATCGTCGCCGACAGCCTGCGGCTCGGCCTCGACCCCGGCAGCCTCGAAGCGCTCGGCCGCTACGAACGCTGGCGGCGGTTCGATTCAGCTATGTCGGCGGCGGCCTTCGACGGCCTCAATCGGCTGTTCTCCAACGATTGGCTGTTGCTTCGCGCCGCCCGCGATTTCGGCCTGGGTCTCGTGGATCGTATGCCGGAGATAAAACGCCGCCTCGTCGCGGAAGCCGCCGGCCTCACCGGCGACCTCCCACGCCTGTTCAAGGCCGAACGGCTCTAACGCACCTGCGTCCGAAAACGCTCACGGTTCGTCACCTGCAACCGCATCTCCGTTCGCGTCGCCCGCATCCACCTCCTCAGGTGGCGCAATCACGATCACGCCACCCGCGATGTCCACGCGCACGACGACCGTTTCGGTCATCGGATAGAGGTCGGTCCGCTTTGCTCCCTCGGGCCGCACTTCGAGAATGTCGCCTGCCCCGTAGTTCAGCACCGCGACCACCTCACCCAGCGCCACGCCTGCCTCCGTGACAGCCGCGAGCCCGACGAGATCCGTATGGTAATATTCTCCGTCGTCCGGCGGCGGCAAGCGATCGCGCGGCACATAAAGCGCCACGCCCTTGAGACGCTCCGCGCCGTTCCTGTCATCGACACCCGCAACCCGGCAGATGACGCCCTTCGCCGTACCGCCCTCGACGGACAGCGTGAACGTCGCGCTTCCCCCCTCGTCTTCGAGCGGCCCGTAATCCGCGATTGCGCTAGGCTCCGCCGTGTAGCTGCGCACGAGCACCGCGCCGCGAATGCCGTGTGCGCCCGTGATATGCCCGAGCAGCACGCGCCGCGCCGCGCCGCCGTTGTCCGGCCGGTTGTCTTCATCTGTCATCGATAGATCGCTGCCGTTTTTCTCGTTATTTCGCGAGGGGTCCCATGAACCGGAGCTCGACCGCCACCGGCGCACCCGCGATGTCGACCACCGCTGAAGAAATCGGATGTCGCGGACAGAAACGCCCCGACACATCGACGAACGCGCCCTCCGGCCCCACGGCAAGACCCGTCAGCAGAACACCGTGCGGTGGAATGGCGAGCTGAACCTCGACCACCGCCTCGCCGCAGGCCGGATCATAATGGTAGCGGCCTCGGAAAACACCCCCGTGCGGGTCGGAGCCAAGAATGAGCCCCCCGCGGAAAACGGCGAGCCCTTCGCCGGAAGCGGAGCGTCCTCCCCCCGGGATATCAGGAGCCTCGAAGCTCAACCCGTAGACACCCTCGTCGATCATTGCCGATTGCCCGCCTGCACCCGGACCGGACGCGGGGCAACCTCGACCACGAGATCCTCCGTACATCCGATTGTATCAGATGTACGAATATCTACTACGGATTGCAGAAAGGGCAGCCGCTAGCGTTCTGCATCCTTAAATCCAGCCATGTGGAACGCCCGGCACGGCGCCCACCCGCTATTGCAGGCGCTCGATCCGATTGCCGATGGCGAGCGCATAGATCCACAGACGGCGCTCCTCCCGGGTCCACGTGTCGGTATCCGGTTTTTCGTCCAGCAGCTCGCTTCCGCGAACCAGCGCATTGGAGCGCCGGTCCCACCAAGCTGCCTCGTCGTCGCTGAGATCGGTCCTCAAAGAAGCCATGGAAGGTCCCCCGTGTGCTGCAGGGACGCATCCCGCCCGGCGCCAGCCGGCCGTCGCCCCTACACCCCTCGTTCGCCGCACATGATGGCTGCCAACCCCCAAAGCAGGACAGCCATGGGTGAGGCTAAGGCAATTCGTGTGTGGCTTCGAGAGCTCGGGGCGCGGAGAATCGCAAAAGCGCGCGACCTGATGCGAATATGTTTCGCTCGCCCCCAAATGCGCGGACAGGCACGCGGCGAATGCCGCATGCCTGCGCGTAACGTCGTCATACGTCGGACCGATGCAGCCAGGCTTATGCCTCGGCGGCCGCGCCCTCGTCACCACCGGCAGCGGCTTCGGCGGCCTTGGCGGCGGCTTCGGCCTTCGCAGCCGCGCGCTCTTGGGCCTTCTTCTTCGGCTGGGCCTTCTGCGGGTTGTTGCGCGCATCGCGCTTCAGAAGTCCTGCGCCGTCGAACAGACGAAGCACGCGGTCCGTCGGCTGTGCCCCGACCGAGAGCCAATGCTTGCAGCGATCCTCGATCAGCTTCACGCGCTCGGGGTTATCCTTGGGCAGCATCGGGTTGAAGGTACCGATCTGCTCGATGTAACGGCCATCGCGGGGTGCCGTGCTGTGGGCCACGACGACGTAGTAGTACGGGCGCTTCTTTGCGCCGCCGCGCGAAAGACGGATCTTGGCTGCCATGACGTGAAATCCTTTCTCTATGTCATTTGATGCCGGGCGGCGCACCGCCCGAATTCGTCACTTCTTTTTCTTTCCCGGCACGCCGGGGAACTTCGGGAGCGCACCGCCGAGACCCGGCAGTCCGCCGCCAAGACCGGGAAGCCGCGGAACGCCGCCGCCCAGTCCAGGTAATCCTTTCGGAAGAGAACTCTTGAGATCGTCGGGCAGCTGCGCGAGCGCCTTCGGATCGAGCCTCGCGAGTTCGTTTTGCATGTCGGCAAGCTCGGCTTCGGAAGGCCCGCCACCGCCGCCCATCCCGAACATCCGCGCCATCATGCCTTTGTTCTTGCCCATGGCGCGCATCATGTCGGCCATCTGGCGATGCATTTTAACGAGCTTGTTCACATCCTCGACGCGTGTGCCGGAACCGGCCGCAATACGCCGCTTGCGCTTGGCGTCGAGCACTTTCGGATGCCGCCGCTCCTTGGGCGTCATCGAGGATATGATCGCGCGCTGACGCTTCACGATGCTGTCGTCGAGATTGGCGGCGTTGAGCTGGGCTTTCATTTTGCCCATGCCGGGCAGCATCCCGAGCACGCCGCCCATGCCGCCGATCTTTTCCATCTGCTTGAGCTGCTCGGACAAGTCTTCGAGGTCGAACTCGCCCTTCTTCATCTTCTGGGCGATCGACTTCGCCTTTTCGACGTCGATCGTCTGCGCGGCCTTCTCGACGAGGCCCACGATATCGCCCATGCCGAGGATGCGTCCGGCAACGCGCTCGGGATCGAAGTCTTCGAGCGCATCCCACTTTTCGCCGGTACCGAGCAGCTTGATCGGCTTGCCGGTGACGGCGCGCATGGAGAGCGCAGCACCGCCGCGGCCGTCGCCGTCCGCGCGCGTCAGCACGGTGCCGGTGATGCCGAGCCGGGAATCGAACGCCTTCGCGGTGTTGACGGCATCCTGGCCGGTCAAGCTGTCGAGAACGAGCAGGATCTCGTGCGGCTGCGTGGCGTCGCGAACCTCCGCGACCTCCGTCATCAATTCTTCGTCGAGCGTCGTGCGGCCGGCGGTATCGAGGATAACGACGTCGTAACCGCCGAGACGCGCAGCCTCCATCGCCCGCTTCGCGATCTGGAGCGGGCCTTGGCCAGCAACGATCGGAAGCGTCGCCACGCCCGTCTGCTCGCCGAGCACGCGAAGCTGCTCTTGCGCGGCCGGCCTGCGCGTATCGAGCGACGCCATCAGGACTTTTTTCTTGTCCCGGTTGGTCAGGCGCCAGGCGATCTTGGCGGTCGTCGTCGTCTTGCCGGAGCCCTGCAGGCCCGCCATCAGGATCGCGACGGGCGGGCTCGCGTGGAGATCGATCGGCGCGGCTTCGGAACCGAGCGTCCGGATCAGTTCGTCGTTAACGATCTTGACGACCATATGGCCGGGCGTAACGGAGCGCAGAACCTCCTGGCCGATCGCCTTGGCCCGCACCCTGTCCGTGAAGTCCCGCACCACGTCGAGGGCCACGTCCGCCTCGATCAGGGAGCGGCGCACCTCGCGCATGGCTTCCGCCACGTCGCTCTCGGTGAGGGCGCCACGCTTGGTAAGCTTGTCGAAAACGCCCGACAGCCGGTCCGAAAGCGATTGAAACATCACGATCCTTCTGCAAAACACCAAAGCACCCGAGGGCGCGACGCGCTGTCGGGTGTTGACCCCCCTGCCTCCCGGTGCAATCTCGCGGCACCATGTGCAGGGCGGCGGCTCTGAGAAACAGGGCCGTTTGAAGTGGCCGCACCTTCTCCGATCGGATGCGCCCTGTCAACGATCTCCGCCCTTCAGGGCGCACGAAAACCATAATTCCCGCGCCGATTGGGGGCAAGGGAGCGGGGGCCAGGGGAGCGGCCCCCTCCGAAAATGGGGCCGAAGCCCCTGGGGAGGAATTTTCATGTCTGAGCGACGCAGCCTTCGTCGGGCGGCTTCATTGGTTCTGATGCCCATGCTCGCAGCGGGCGGCTGCTCATCGATCGGCGGCGGGGGCGGCAACCCGTTCGGCAGCACCAACGACTTCGACCGCACCTTCATCAGCGCCGCCCAGACCTGGGACCTCAACAAGGACGGCGACGTCACCTGCGACGAGTGGATCCAGTATCTCGGCATCATGTTCCGCGAGCACGATGCCAACGGCGACGGCTTCCTCGACGCGGAGGAATACGCCGCCATGGCCCGCAGCGACCGGCTCTTCGAAGTCGCCAAGCTCCCCTATTACGACGCCAACAAGGACGGCAAGGTCACGCTCCAGGAAATGACCGGCACGCACAACGTCGCCTTCAAGCTGCTCGACCGCAACCAGGACTGCCGCATCGACCGCACCGAGACCGTACAGGTCCACGATGCGGTCCAGCCGAAGCCCAAGGACGTCGATCAGTCGATGCCGCGGACTTCGCCGGGCGCTGGCATCCCCGGCCGCTAACGGGGGCGAACGTCACTCGGTCGCGGCGGGCTCCATACGCACGATGCGCCCGTTGCGCTCGTCGGTCAGCAGATAGACGGCGCCGTCCGGCCCTTGCCGCACGTCACGAACGCGCTGGCCGATGTCGTCGGCGACGACTTCGTGCTGCACAACCTTGCCGTCCTCGATCACGAGGCGCTGCACCTGCATGTACTTGAGCGCACCCGCGAGCAGGTTGCCCTTCCATTCCGGAAACAGATCGCCCGTATAGAGCAACACGCCCGACACCGCGATGGACGGCGTCCAGTGATAGACGGGCTGCTCCAGCCCCTCTTTTTCTTGAACGCCGTCGCCGATTTTCGCGCCCGAATAATCGATGCCGTACGTGATCACGGGCCAACCGTAGTTCTTGCCCTTCTCGGTGAGATTGAGTTCGTCGCCACCCTGCGGCCCGTGCTCCACCGTCCACAGCACGCCCTTGTCCGCATCGTACGCCGCACCCTGCACGCTGCGATGTCCGATGGACCAGACGAGCGGATTCCATCCCTCTCCTGCCGGGCTCGGAAGCGCCGGCTTTCCGTCTTGCGTGATGTAGAGAACCTTGCCGATGGTGCTCGCCGGGTTCTGTGCCTCGTCCGGTCGGTCGCCGCGGTCGCCCGTGGTCACGAACAGATTTCCATCCGGCGTGACCACGATGCGCGATCCGAAATGGCGGTCGCTGCCGGGAACGGGAGGCTCCTGCTGGAAGATCACTTTCACATCCGTGAGCTTGCCGCTTGCGCCGTCGAGCGTGAGCTTGCCGCGCGCAACCGCCGTGGCACTCGCACCGTTACCGCGCAGTTGGCTGAACGAGAGGAAAATCGTTCCGCTGTCGATGTAATCCGGCGCGAGGGCCACATCGAGCAGACCGCCCTGGTTCTTTGCGTACACCTCCGGCACGCCGGTAATCGGCGCGCCGAGCGAGCCGTCCTTGCCCACGACCCTGAGCCGGCCCGGAAGCTCCGTCACGAGATAGCGCCCATCCGGCAGGAACTGCAGTCCCCACGGCCGCTCCAAACCTTCCGCAACCTGCGTCAACATAATCGCCGTCTTCGGTGCGGCCGGTGCGTTGGTCTGCGCGCCGATTGCGGAGAACGCGCCGAGCATCGGAACGGCCATCAGGAACAAAACGGGAGCAACGGTGCCTGGGCGAAAGCGCATCGGAAACCTCATGTCTTGTTTTAGGGTCTGGGATTATTTAAGGCGTTCCCGCCGTATTCCGAGGGGTCTCGGCATGTTCACGATTAGAAAAGCGAAAACCACGCTATTTGTCTTTTGACGGTGCTTCACCCATATAGTCGCGTCATGACATCCGCCCCCACCCGCTATGTAAAGATGAACGGCCTCGGCAACGAGATTGTCGTCGTCGATTTCCGTCGCGGGGGCGGCCCACTGAAGCCTCAGGACGTGAGAGCCGTCGCGGAAAATCCCGCCACAGGTTTCGACCAGATGATGGTGCTCCACAAGGCGCGAACACCCGGCACGGACGCATTCGTTCTGATCTTCAACACCGATGGATCGGAATCGGCCGCCTGCGGCAACGGCACACGCTGCATCGCCTGGCTTGAGCACCTCGGCACCGGAAGATCGGAATTCCGCTATGAAACCCGCGCTGGCCTGCTCGACGTCGGCGTGAAGAACAGCGACGACATCACGGTCGATATGGGTCAGCCCCGCTTCGGCTGGGCCGACGTTCCGCTCTCCGAGCCGTTTCACGATACCCGCGCCATCGAGCTGCAGATCGGCCCCATCGAAGCGCCGATCCTGCACTCCCCGTCGGTGGTCAACGTCGGTAATCCTCACGTCGTATTCTGGACCGACAAGCCGGTGGATAGTTACGATCTTGCGCGGTTCGGCCCGATGATCGAGAACCACCCGCTGTTTCCCGAGCGCGTCAACGTCACGCTCGCGGACGTTCAATCCCGCGATACCATCCGTATTCGCACCTGGGAGCGGGGCGCGGGCCTCACCCGCGCGTGTGGCACGGCGGCCTGCGCAACCGCCGTCTCGGCCATGCGCAAAAGGCTGGCCGACCGCAAGGTCACAGTGACGCTCCCCGGCGGCCCCCTCGTCATAGAATGGACGGCCGACGACCGTATCCTCATGACAGGCCCCGCGGAAATCGAACACGAAGGCGATCTTGACGCCATTCTGTCGGCGAACCGCGCGCCGGCTCCGCCGCTTGTCCCCCACGAGCGTTTGCCCTAGATGATGAGCGCCTCGGACTTCATCGGTTCGGAGCGAGAATTGTTGGTCTCATCAATGACGTAGAGAGCGATCAGACTTCGACGAGCATGATCGCGATCTGAAGAGTCCAGTGGAAATCCGCAAGCCGAAGTCCGAACAACGATGTCCGAACCCCTGATCGTGACGCTTGGCTGCCGGCTCAACACTTACGAGTCCGAGGTGATGCGCCGCCACGCCTCCGACGCAGGTCTCGACGATTGCATCATCGTCAACACGTGCGCCGTCACCGCCGAAGCCGTTCGCCAAGCAGAGCAGACCATCCGCCGCTTGCGGCGCGAGCGCCCCGGCGCGCGCCTCGTCGTCACGGGCTGCGCCGCACAGATCGAACCGGAGCGCTTTGCGGAAATGCCGGGCGTGGATCACGTCGTCGGTAACGCGGAGAAGCTCGCACCCGAAACATTCAAGGCCCTCGCCACCGACACGTTGGCGGACGTCGCCGTCAACGACATCATGAGCGTACGCGAAACCGCGCTGCACATGATCGACGGCTTTGGCTCGCGCGCCCGCGCTTACCTCCAAATTCAAAACGGCTGCGATCATCGCTGCACGTTCTGCATCATTCCCATGGGCCGCGGCCCCTCGCGCTCGGTGCCCGCCGGAGAAGTCGTCGCGCAAGCCAGGAGGCTCGTCGAGGCCGGATATCCCGAGATCGTCCTCACCGGCGTCGACATGACGTCCTACGGTGCCGATCTCCCGGGCAGCATGTCGCTCGGCCGGCTCGCCAAGCAGATCCTGAAGCACGTCCCCGAACTCCGCCGTCTTCGCCTCTCGTCCATCGATCAGGTCGAAGCCGACCGGCATCTCATCGATGTCATCGCGTCCGAACCGCGCCTGATGCCTCACCTGCATCTTTCGATGCAGGCCGGCGACGACATGATCCTGAAGCGCATGAAGCGTCGCCACCTGCGCGAGGACGCCATCCGCTTCTGCAACGAAATTCGCCGCCTGCGCCCCGACGTCGTGTTCGGCGCCGACCTGATCGCCGGCTTCCCGACCGAGACGGAAGACATGTTCGAACGCACGCTCGACATCGTCGACACGTGCGGCCTCACTTACCTCCACGTCTTCCCCTATTCGCCGCGCAAAGGCACGCCCGCCGCACGCATGCCGCAAGTCGCGCGCGCCGCCATCAAGGAACGCGCCGCACGCCTGCGCGCGAAAGGCGAAGCAGCCCACAGCAACTATCTCGACCGCCTCGCCGGTCGCCGTACGGAGATCTTGATGGAGCGCGAAGACCTCGGCCGCACACCGCATTTCGCCGAAGTGCGCCTCGACCGGCCCGCACTGATCGGCTCGTTTCAGTGGGCGACGCTCGGCAGCCACGACGGCCGCCGCTTGAATGGGATGGTCCACGCGTGACGGCCGACACACCGAAACGGAAAGGGTTTCTGAGCCGCTGGCTTGGAACGGCGGAAGAGCCCGAGGCGCCCGCCGAGGAGACCGCGTCGGACATTGCGACGCCTGAGAGCGATTTCGCGAACCCCGCACCGCCGCCGCCACAAGACCAATCCGAAACGCCCGCTCCGGCCGGGACAGCAACGCCGTCCCAACCCGAAGTCACTGAGTTGGACGCCAGCGCGGAACCGGAACCCGCAGCCGAGCCCGCGCGCGTCGGCTGGTTCGGCCGCCTCAAGGCTGGCCTGTCGAAAACGTCGTCGCGTCTGACGGAAAGCATCGCCGGCCTCGTTACCAAGAAGAAGCTCGATCACGAAACGCTCGAAGACCTCGAAGACGTTCTGATCGGCGCCGACCTCGGCATCGAAACCGCTTCCCGCATCACGGCTGCCCTCGCAAAAGGCCGCTTCGACAAAGCCGTCTCGCCGGAAGAGGTGCGCGCAGTCCTCGCAGATGAAGTCGCGCGCGTCCTGGAACCCGTCGCGCAGCCGCTCGTCATCGACGACAGCTTGAAACCGCACGTCATTCTCGTGCTCGGCGTCAACGGCTCCGGCAAGACGACCACAATCGGCAAACTCGCCGCACGCTTCACCCGCGAAGGCCGTCGCGTGATGCTGGCCGCCGGCGACACCTTCCGCGCCGCCGCCATCGACCAACTCAAGGTTTGGGGCGAGCGCACCGGCGCGCCCGTCGTCTCGCGCGATCTCGGCGCCGACGCCTCGGGCCTCGCCTTCGACGCGCTGAAAGAGGCGAAAGAGGGCGGCTACGACGTTCTCCTGCTCGACACCGCCGGCCGCCTTCAGAACAAGGAGGGGCTGATGGCCGAGCTCGAAAAGGTCGTGCGCGTCATCAAGAAGCTCGATCCGGATGCGCCGCACAGCACTCTGCTGGTGCTTGACGCGACGACCGGCCAGAACGCGCTGCAGCAGGTCGACGTGTTCGGCAAGCGCGCAGGCGTCAGCGGGCTCGTCATGACCAAGCTCGACGGAACGGCGCGCGGCGGCATCCTCGTCGCCATCGCAGCAAAATATGGCCTTCCCGTTCACGCCATCGGCGTCGGCGAAGGGATCGACGACCTTCAAGCCTTCTCTGCCGGGGACTACGCACGCGCCATTGCAGAAATCTGACACCACCGAAACACCAGTCCGCGTAAGCGCGGGGCAGCAAGTCCCCGAGCCCATCCGCAGCGACAAACAAAGGTTACCAGACGTATGAGCCGCCGCCGCCTCTATCCGTTCAACGCCGAGCAGACGGTCAACATCCTCAGCGAGTTCGGACCGCTCGTCTTGATGTTCGTCGTCAACGCGCTCTACGGGATCGCGGCTGGCACGTGGGCGCTGATCGTTTCGACCCTCGTCGCGATTGTCGCGATGATCTACATGTTCCGCCGCCCGCCCATCTTCCCGCTCATCGCGTCATCGGTCACCATCGTCTTCGGCGCCTTGACGCTGATCACCGGCGACCCGATGTGGGTGCAGATCAAGGTCACGATCTTCAACGCGATGTTCGCGGGCTTCCTCTTCCTCGGCCTCTGGCTGGATCGCAACTTCTTCCAGTACGTCTTCGAGAAGACCTTTCATTATACCAAGGCAGGCTGGGACACGTTCACGCGCAGCTTCGCCTGGTTCTTCGTCCTCACGGCACTTTTGAACGAAGTCGTCCGCATCGGCTTCAAAGACGACCAGATCTACCACGTTCTCGGTTTCGCCATGAACGGCGTCGATGTCTGGATCGCGTTCAAGCTGTTCTTCGTGCTTCCGATGAGCGGCATCTACGCATGGCTTCTCACCAAATGGATGAGCAAGCATCACTTGTGACACGCGCCACAAAAGACCCAAGTCCCGAAACGTACAGCTGAGCCCGGCGATCAGAGCGAACGGAACACCGACAATGAGCCAACTCGACACCAAGAGCGCCGCCGGACCTCACAACGCAGAACCCCCGCTTCTGAAGTTCCTGCTCGAACTGGGCCCGCTCGTCGTGTTCTTCATCGTCAACGCGCGCGCCGACATCTTCTGGGGCACGGGATGCTTCGTCGTGGCAACGCTCGTGTCGCTCACGGCGTCGCGCATCCTGTTCGGAAAGATCCCGGTGATGCCCCTCGTCTCGGGCGTTTTCGTTATCCTGTTCGGCAGTCTTACGCTTTATCTTCAGGACGAGCTTTTCATCAAGCTGAAGCCGACCATCGTCAACGGCATCTTCGCCAGCATCCTGTTCGGCGGTTTGCTGTTCGGGCACGCCCTGCTCAAATATCTTTTCGGCGACGTATTCGCTCTCACGGCCGAAGGCTGGCGCAAGCTGACGTTCCGTTGGGCGTGCTTCTTTGTCTTTCTCGCAATACTCAATGAAGTGACATGGCGCCTCTTGTCGACCGACGCTTGGGTGTCTTTCAAACTATTTGGTATCATGCCGATAACAATGGCGTTCGCCATCGCACAAGTCGGACTGTTAAAGCGTTATGCGTCGGACCCCGAGCCGAACAACTGACGCACCATCGATATGGTCAATACTGACGGTCAGCATGCTTTTGATACCTTGTCGTGTCATAAATGCACGACTCCTGTTTGTATGAACCATTTTGTCTAGACGCGCTGATCTGAATTGTTAAGTGTGTGCTCCATGGGCGTGCGGACACGCCATGAAACCGCTCTTTGAGCAAAAGTTCCACACAGGGATTGGACCCAAAAAAGTACACATCACGACAATGCGCGACACGAAAGACGAATTCGGCAGTCTCGAGCGATCGCCTCTCCACCTTCTTCACCGTGCAGACCAATGCGCGACGGATCTCTTCCTTGCAGTTCTGCAGGAGGACGGTTTGACGCCAAGGCAGTTCGCGGTGCTGTCGACGATCGCCAAGTTCGAGGGCTTGAGCCAAACCCACCTTGTCGAGAGAACGGGCATCGACCGCTCCACGGTGGCAGACATCACGCAACGGCTTTTGAAGCGGGGCCTCATTCAACGCCGGCGCACACGCGAAGATGCGCGCGCCTACGCTGTGACGTTGACCGAGCTCGGATGGAACAGGCTGAAGGCCGCGGCGCCCTATGTAAAGCGCGTGGACGAAGCGATCCTCGCAGCGCTCGCAGACACGCACCGCGAACGTTTCGTCGACGATCTCATCGCCATCGTCGATGCGCTGCAGTCGAAGCCCGATACACCGGAATAAAAAAGGGCCCCCTTACGAGGGCCCCTTGCTTTCTCCGATCGAAGAACGCGCGTTTCCTACGCCGCGGCCTTGAGCAGGTTACGGCCGATCAGCGTTTCCGCGATCTGCACGGTGTTGAGTGCCGCGCCTTTGAGCAGGTTGTCCGACACGATCCACATCGCAAGACCGTTCTCGACGGTTGCATCCTCGCGAATGCGCGACACGAACGTGTCGAACTCGCCGGCCGCCTCGACAGGCGTGACGTAGCCGCCCGGCTCGCGCTTATCGACCACCTGCACGCCCGGTGCGTCACGCAGGATATCGCGCGCTTCGTCCGCCGTGATCGGCCGCTCGAACTCGATGTTGACCGACTCCGAGTGACCGACGAACACCGGCACGCGCACGCACGTCGCCGTCAGCTTGATGGACGGGTCGAGCATCTTCTTCGTCTCGGCGACCATCTTCCATTCCTCTTTCGTGAAACCGTCTTCCATGAAAACGTCGATATGAGGAATGCAGTTGAAGGCGATCTGCTTCGGAAACTTGTTCGGCTCGACGTCCTGCCCGGGCACGTACTTGCCCTTGGTCTGAGACCACAGCTCGTCCATCGCATCCTTGCCCGCGCCCGAAACGGACTGATAGGTCGAGACGACGACGCGCTTGATCTTCGCGGCATCGTGCAGCGGCTTCAGCGCGACGACCAACTGGGCCGTCGAGCAGTTGGGGTTGGCGATGATGTTCTTCTTCGTGAAGCCCTGAACGGCATCCGCGTTGACTTCCGGCACGATGAGCGGCACGTCCTGGTCATAGCGCCAGCACGACGAGTTATCGATCACGACCGCACCCATGGCCCCGATCTTCGGGCTCCAGACCTTCGACACGGATGAGCCGGCGGACATCAGGCAAATATCCACTTTCGAGAAATCGAACTGTTCGAGGTCCTGGCATTTGAGAGTCGCGTCTCCGTACGAAACCTCGGCGCCGAGCGAACGGCGCGAAGCAACGGCGAAGACTTCGTCAGCGGGGAAGCTGCGCTCGACGAGCACGTTCATCATTTCGCGGCCGACATTGCCGGTCGCACCCACGACAGCGACTTTATATCCCATGATTTTCAGGTCCTTTTCCGTCCAATCGGAATTTTCCGACCGGCGGCGTTGACTTACGCGCCGAAGCCCCGTCTTTCAAGGTTCTTTCGAACATCTCGACCTTTGGCCAAAGTAAGCTTGGCGGGGAAGCGCACCATCCCTCCCGGCCAAACAGCAGGCCATGCCCCCGGCGGAAGCGCCATGTCTTTGACAGGCGTAGCCGCAGCATTCTAGGTCGAGAGGCGCTGGCTAAGATTGGAAGGCTCGACTTGCCGACACCGCCCACCACCCCGCTCGCCAACGAACGCGCGAACGAGCCTCAATGGCCCGACGGCATCACGCCGACCGACGAATACCGCGCCGCGCTCGATTTCCTCGCCGACGCACGCGAAGGCCACTTGTTCGTGACCGGCCGCGCCGGAACCGGCAAATCGACGCTGCTGCGCGCCCTGCAAGGCACGCTCGATGCCGAGATCGTCGTCGTCGCCCCCACGGGGCTCGCGGCCGTCAACGTTGGCGGCCAGACCATCCATTCGTTCTTTGGCCTCCCCCCGCGGCTTTTTGCGCTCGGACGACATCCGCCGCAGCCGCAATGGCCAGGTCATGCGCAAGCTCGACTTTCTCGTCATCGACGAAGTCTCGATGGTACGCTCGGACCTGATGTGGGCCCTCGACCAGTCGCTCCGCATCAACCGCGGCCGCCCACGCGAACCGTTCGGCGGCGTCCGCCTCGTACTGTTCGGAGACTTGCATCAGCTCCCGCCGGTGGTTCAGGAAGCCGAGGTCGCAGCCCATCTCGAATCCGAGTTCGGCGGTCCGTTCTTCTTTTCCGTGCCCGCCCTCGGCGAAGGCGCGGGCACAGCCCGCCTCGAACTCACGCAGGTATTCCGCCAAAGCGACGAAGCGCTGATCTCGGTGCTGAACCGGATCCGCGACGGCGAGGTCGAGGAGGACGATCTCATCCAGCTCAACGAGCGCGTGGCTCCGATCCGCACGCTCGGAGAGGGCGAGAAATTTGTCATCCTGACGCCCACCAACGCCGCGGCTCACCGCATCAACGCCGCCTACCTCGACGCCCTGCCCGGCCACGCCCACACGTATGAGGCGGGCATCACCGGAGATTTCACGAACGCCTCGCACCCGACGGACAGCGCCCTCACCTTGAAACCGGGCGCCAAGGTCATCCTTCTGCGCAACGATCCCGAGCGCCGCTGGGTCAACGGCACGATCGCGCGCATCTCGCGCCTGGAAGACAAGAAGGTGATGATCGAGGTTGCCGGCCGCGAGCACGAGCTTGAGCCGGTGAGCTGGGAGCAGCGCCGCTACGCCTACGACAAGGAGCAGGAGAAGATCGTCGGCACGGTCGCCGGCACCTTCAAGCAGTACCCGGTCCGCCTCGCCTGGGCGCTCACCATTCACAAGGCCCAGGGCCTGACCCTCGACAACGTCTACATCGATCTCGGGCGCGGAACCTTCGCCCACGGTCAGGCGTATGTCGCTTTGTCGCGCTGCCGGTCTTTGGAGGGCTTGGCGCTCGCTCGCCCCCTGACGCCCCGCGACATTCTCTTCGATCGCTCGGCCTTGGGATACCGGGAGCGGTTCCCAGCGCTTTAGATAAAGATATGGCTTGCTTGGCTTTTCTCGCATCTGCGAAATGTGATCACGAATGCCGACATTCGCCAGTCGGCGGACAATCTCCGATTAACCCCGCCAACACTGGGAAAATCGCCCACTGACGCAGAGCAGCATATTCCATGTTGCGCTGCAAAAATATTCTGCTACTGTCCCTATCGAGACATCGGGCACCGCAAGCCGTCGCAAGCGGGAGGCCCCGCGTTGGAATAACCAGCCGATCTCTTCCGATAGGAGCACCCCCATGAACGACTTTACCCGCCAGACCCAAGAGTTCTTTTCCGCCGCCAAGGATGCCCGCATCCCCGAGCAGGTTCAGGCCATCGCCGAGGACAGCGTGTCGAAGGCTCGCGAGACCTACGGCAAGCTGAACAGTGTCGCCAAGGACAACGCCAAGGTGTTTGAGGAAGCGACCGTCGCGGCCTTCGCCAGCGCCAAGTCGATCGGCGAGAAGGTCCTGAAGAACACGGAGGCAAACGCCGAAGCCGTGTTCGACGCCGCCGAGGCCATTGCCCGCGCCAAGACGTTTCCCGAGCTGATCCAGCTGCAGACGGCGTTCGTCCAGAAGCAGTTCACGGTCGCTGGCGCCCAGTCGAAGGAGCTCTTCGAGCTGTCGACCAAGCTTGCCCAGCAGACGTTCGAGACCTTCAACTCGGCCGCGACGAAATCCTTCGAGCAGGTCAAGAAGGCGGGCTAATCCAAACGCTCCGTTTTCACGCACTCGGCGCCCGGCGATCCCCATCGCCGGGCGTTTTGTTTTGATTGCCAATTTTTTTGCGAGCGTCGCCGCCGCGCACGTTACACACAGCAAAATCCACGCTATAATCCTTCCATGTTAGGGTCGCGTTCCGACATCAAGGTTCGTAAGGGGAAGCTCGCCGACGCTCAGCCCGTCGCCGAAGCTTTTCGCGAATCCTGGACGCAGGCGTATCGCGGTGTCATCCCCCACACCCATCTGGAAAACATGATCCGCCGGCGCGGCGCCGATTGGTGGTCGAACGTCATCAAGAGCGGTGACAATCTCATCGTAATCGAGAAGGCCGGCGCCATCGCCGGTTACGCGACGCTCGGCTTTTCGCGCACGCGCGGTCCCTATCAAGGCGAGATCTACGAACTCTACATTGCACCCGTTTATCAGGGCCTCGGGCTCGGCGAGCACCTGTTCGAAGCTTGCCGCCACGGGCTGGACCAGCGCCGTCTCAAGGGGCTCATCGTCTGGGCGCTGGCTGAGAACACACGCGCCACGGATTTTTACTGGCGCCGCGGCGGCCGCCCCGTGAAGCAGGCCTTCGAAACGATGAGCGGCGAAAAGCTCGAAAAAATCGCTTTCGCCTGGCCGACCTGAAGCGCCAACGGCACGCTCACAGGACCGAACCGCCCGACAACGAGGGCGCTGCCCAGCGCGGGCGCAATCGCCCGCAACGCTTTGGCAAGACGGAGTTTATACGCCCAGCGCTTGCGCGGCCGGTCCGCAGTTCGCCATCCCGCCGATATGTCTTAACCTCCGGCATGAAGCAGCCCGCACGCAGCGCCTCCGGCATGCCATGATAGGGCGTCGCCGGATCGTCCTTTGGCCTCCTCCTCGATCGCCTCGACCGTGTTCTCGGTTGAGAAGCCCCGTTCGGCGGAAGGGCCGCACTTCCGTTCACTGCCTGCGGTTGCTATATCGGCCCGCAACTGACCCCGCCGTGCTTCCCGGCGAAGCGCGGCCAACCTGAAGACCAGGGCGTGATGAGCGACATAAAAATCGCCGTGACGGGAGCCGCGGGCCGTATGGGGCGCGAGCTTGTCCGTATCATTGCCGAAACCAACGGCGTGACCCTGAGCGGCGCGACAGAGCCCGCGGGCTCGCCGCATCTCGGCACGGACATCGCCACCCTGGCGGGCCTCCCCCCTCCGGCATCGTCGTAACGTCCGATCCCGCCGCCATCGTCGCCGCGAGCGACGCGGTCATCGACTTCACAACGCCTCAAGCCACCGTCGAGATCGCCGCCCTCGCGTCGAAGGCCGGCGTCGTCCATGTCATCGGCACCACAGGTCTCGGCGAAAACGACGAAGCCGCGATCGAAGCCGCATCCCGCCATGCTACGGTCATCAAGGCGGGCAACATGAGCCTCGGTATCAACCTCCTGACGGCCGTCACGCGGCGCATCGCCGAAGCTCTCGATGCGGACTTCGATATCGAGATTGTGGAGATGCACCACCGCCAGAAAGTCGATGCTCCATCCGGCACGGCTTTGATGCTAGGTCAGGCGGCAGCCCAAGGGCGCGGGATCGAGCTCACCTCCGCAAGCGTGAGAACGAGGGACGGACACACCGGACCGCGCCAGCGTGGCGATATCGGGTTTGCCACGTTGCGGGGGGGCAGCGTAATCGGAGACCACACGGTCATTTTTGCGGGCGATGGCGAGCGGATCGAGATCACGCATCGTGCAGGCGACCGGAGCATTTTCGCGCGCGGCGCTGTCAAGGCTGCCGTCTGGGGCCGGGACAAAGGTCCGGGCCTTTTCGATATGAGCGATGTATTAGGACTTTAAGCAGCGATGTCGACGCTTGAAAGAACCAGACGGGCAGACACCATGACCAACACGCTCGTGCTCGTGCGCCATGGCGAGAGCGAGTGGAACAGGAAGAATATTTTCACCGGGATCCGAAACCCCGACTTGACGGACAAAGGCCTGATCGAAGCCGTTTGGGCCGGTCGCGTTCTGAAGGCAGAAGGTCTGCGGTTCGACATTGCCTTCACCAGCAAGCTGAAGCGCGCGCAGCACACGCTCGATATCATACTGGGCGAGATCGGCGGCGAGCTGCCCCCGATCGTCGAGGACGCAGCGATCAACGAACGCGACTACGGCGAGCTGTCCGGCCTCAACAAGGACCAGGCCCGCGATCGCTGGGGCGAAGAGCAGGTGCTCGAATGGCGCCGCAGCTTCGACACGCCGCCCCCAGGCGGCGAAAGCCTGAAGGACACGGCCGAGCGCGTCGTTCCCTACTACCGCGAGCACATTTGGCCTCACGTCGCAGCCGGGAAGAACGTTCTCGTCGCCGCGCACGGCAATTCGCTGCGCGCACTCATCATGTCCCTCGAACAGCTCTCCAGCCAAGAAATCCTGGACCGCGAACTGGCGACAGCGGCACCGCAAGTCTACCGTCTCGACGAGCTGGGCAACGTCGCGGAGTACCGCGAACTCGTCCGCTCGGAGGGCCGGGACGATGGCATCTGAAGACAGCCTGAAAGACGCCGGCAACGGCAGCGCGCGATCGCGCGACCGCTGGATCGGCGTCTACATCGGCGCGCTCGCCGTCGCGCTTGCGATCTGTGCGATGGGCGGCGCCAACGCCGCCAAGGAAGCGAACCACAGCAACATCGAAGCGACCAACGTCTGGGGTTTCTTCCAGGCCAAGAACATGCGCCGTCATGTCCTGCGCCTGCAGGTGGACGAGCTGGAGCTGCAGCTCGCCTCCGACACCGTGACGCAACCGCTGCGCGCGGCGATAGAAACCAAAATCGCAGCCTATCAGGCACTGGACAAGCAGCTCACCTCAGACCCCGAAAGCAACGAAGGCCTCGACGAACTCTTCCACCGCGGCAAAGCGCTCGAAGACGCCCGTGACATCGCAGCCAGCCGCGATCCCTACTTCGATTGGGGCGAGGCGCTCCTACAAATCGCGATTGTCCTCGCCGGCGTCGCCATCATATCGAGCGGCACGATGCTGATCGTCCTGAGCACGCTGGTCGGGGCCGCAGGCTTGGCCATGACGGTGAACGGCTTTTTCCTGCTCGTGCAGCTCCCCTTCATCGCCTAGCCACGGCGCGGCCTCCCTCTCCGCCCGCGCCCCGCGCTTGCCGCCCGCCCCGCAGCGCGCTACCACCTCCCGGAATTTTCCTTCCTCGAACGGACATCCCGACATGACCACGCACAAGCTGCTCCTGCTTCCCGGCGACGGCATCGGCCTCGAAACGATGACCGAGGTCGAACGCATCATCGCCTTCTTCAACGCTCAGGGCGGCGGCCATTCGTTCGAAACGGAAAGCGATCTTGTGGGCGGCGCGGCCTACGACGCGCACGGGGTTGCGGTGACAGATGCCTGCGTCGCTACGGCCAAGGCGGCGGACGCGGTCATCTTCGGCGCCGTCGGCGGCCCGAAGTGGGCGGACGCGCCCTATGCCCAGCGCCCCGAAGCCGGCCTGCTTCGCCTGCGCAAGGATCTGGACCTTTTCGCCAACCTTCGCCCGGCCATCTGCTACCCTGCGCTCGCCGACGCCTCGTCGCTGAAGCGCGAGCTGGTCGAAGGCCTCGACATCATGATCGTGCGCGAGCTGACCGGCGGCGTCTACTTCGGAGAACCGAAGGAGATCGTGACGCTGGAAGACGGAGGCAAGCGCGCCGTCGACACGCAGCTCTACACCACACGCGAGATCGCCCGCATCGCCAAGGTCGCGTTCGATCTTGCCCGCAAGCGCGGCAACAAGGTCCATTCCGCCGAGAAGCACAACGTCATGAAAACCGGCGTGCTCTGGAAGGAGGTCGTCACCGAGACGCACAAGACCTACGCGCCCGACGTCGAGCTTCACCACATCCTCGCCGACAACTGCGCCATGCAGCTCGTGCGCAATCCGAAACAGTTCGACGTTATCGTCACCGACAATCTGTTCGGTGACGTGCTCTCCGACGAAGCAGCAATGGCCACGGGCTCGCTCGGCATGTTGCCGTCGGCGTCCCTTGGCGCCGCCGACGAAAAGACCGGCAAGCGCATGGCGCTCTACGAGCCCGTACACGGGTCCGCCCCCGACATCGCGGGCAAAGGTCTCGCCAATCCCATCGCAACGATCGCAAGCTTCGGCATGGCGCTGCGCTACTCGTGCGGAATGAGCGAACAAGCCGATCTCATCGACAACGCCATCGCCGGCGTCCTCGCCGACGGCCTGCGCACGGGCGACATCATGCAGCCCGGCATGACGGAGGTCGGCACCAGCGAGATGGGCGCCGCCATCGTCAAGAAGCTCGAAACGCTGGTCGCCTAACTCCCGCTTGTGGGGAGCACAGGCTCAAAAAACCGGCGCGGCAGCGCCCGGGAGCAAGGCGACCCGCGGCAAGTGCCGCGGCCCTCCACATACCGGCACGCTGCTTATCCGATGCTTCCCTCAGCTTGCGTACGGCACGAAAACAGCGCGTCGGCGCTCGGGGCGCGACCGCGCCCCCGCGGCAACTGCCGCGGCCGTCCACTCGCGCCCGGCCTCTTGTCCGAAGCTTCTCGCAACTTGCATACGTAAACAAAAAAAGCGGCCCTCCCGCCAAAGAGGGCCGCTTCTTTCTTTGTTCGCCGTAAGAGACGAAGCTTAGTCCGCGATGATCGCGAAGACCTTGAAGTCCTTCGTCAGGCGGAAGTCGTACTGACCGGCCTTGCACTTCACGTCCTCGGCCTCGAACACGCCCGTACCCTCGGATTCCTTCTCGTAGGTGCCGCCCTCGCAGCCCCACTCGGCAACAGCCGCCTTGATCTTCTCGATCTCATCCGCCGACGGCTCGTCGTCAGCCATCGCAACGGACGAACCGAAAGCCATCATCACAGCAGCGGCGATAGCGAACGTACGCTTCATGTTTTCCTCCTTATGAAGCAGCATGGAATACTTCCATATCTCGTTGCCGCGCCGCAGCATGTCTAGAGGGAATAATTCCCGATTTAGGTCGGGAATTGCCAAGTCGCCCCCTCAAAAGCAATAAATTTTCGCATTTTGCAGAATTTGCCGACACGCCTCCTCCAGGGAAGGCGACTATGCCGCACTGCACACTCAGTCGGCCGACCGATTCGCGCACGCCCCTCACACCTTGCGCAGCGCCACCGTGCTCACTCTGTGGTCCTCGCCCTTGCGCAGGATGAGCCGCGCGCGGGGCCGCGTCGGAAGAATATTCTCGACCAGATTCTTGAGGTTGATGTTGCGCCAGATGTCGAGGGCGCGCGCCACTGCGTTGTCATGCGTCAACGTCACGTAGCGATGGAAGAATGCCGCCGGGTCGCGGAACGCGGTGCTCCGGAGCCGCATGAAGCGCTCCACGTACCACGTCTGGATAAGCTCTGGATCTGCGTCGATGAAAATCGAAAAGTCGATGAAGTCCGAAACGAATGGCTCCGACACACTGCCGCGCTCGAACGTCGCCGGCTGCAGCACATTGAGGCCTTCCACGATGAGAATGTCAGGCCGCTGGATCAGCGTCCTCTGCCCCGCCATGATGTCGTAGTGAAAGTGTGAATAGACCGGCGCTTCAAGCTCGCCCTTCCCGCTTTTGACATCCGCCAGGAAGTTGATCAGCCGCGCGGTATCGAAGCTCTCCGGAAAGCCCTTGCGATCCATCAGCCCGCGCGCGTCAAGCTCCCTGTTTGGAAGCAGGAAGCCGTCCGTCGTGACGAGATCGACCTTGGGATGATCCGGCCAGCGCGCAAGCAACGCCTTCAAGACGCGCGCCGTCGTACTCTTGCCGACTGCAACCGACCCGGCCACACCGATAATGAAGGGCACGCGGCAATCGGTGCGCCCGAGAAACGTCGAGGTCACCGAATGCAGCTTCTGCGCAGCCGCCACGTAGAGATTGAGCAACCTCGAAAGAGGAAGGTAGATCGTCTCGACCTCTTCGACGGAAAGCTCGTCCAGGAGGCCCGACAGCTCTTCGAGCTCGTCGGCTTCGAGCGTCATCGGCGTGTCGGCGCGCAGCCGGGCCCACTGCTCACGCGTAAAAACGCGATACGGCGAGAACTGAAGCTCCGGTGCCTGTGCCCCGATCAACTCGGTACAGAACGGGTTCCGGGCCGCCTTCGGCGCTTCGGCCATCTTGGTCATGGGGCACACCGGAAGCCTAGGCTTCTCCCTTTGCATCGCGAGATGCTTTTTCCGCGAGTCCCGACTGTGCCGTGCGGCCTTCGAGTACGGCGAACACGTCGTCGAGCGCAATGCCCCGCACTTCGAGCAGAACCAGGAGATGATAAAGGAGATCGGCCGCTTCCGCACGCAGGGCATCGTCGCTTTGGTGCACGCCCGCGATCACGGTTTCGACGGCTTCCTCGCCGAGCTTCTTGGCACAGCGCTCAGGCCCGCCGTCGAGAAGCTGGCGCGTGTAGGAGCGATCGGAAGCTTCCGCGCGCCTGGCCCGGATCGTCTCCGCCAAGCGAAAGAGAACGTCGCTAGTCATTAGACCGACTTTCGAGATCGTATGGCACGTGCCTTACGCCCCCGATAAGGACGTCCGCCGCGAGCGGACAACACCCCGCGGCCGGTAGAAAGACACTCGTGCCATAAGCGCCAAGGCGGCCAGTGTCCAGCACTCGCGCTGTTAAGCCCTTAACGGGCGCACCGATCAGCCGCCGGACGTCCCGACCAGACGCAAACGGATATAATCGAGCTGGTCGAAGTTCCCGTACTTGATCACGAGGTTCCCGCTCTCGCCGGACCCCCGCTTCACCTCGACTTTGAGCCCCAGCGTATCCGCAAGCTCCTTCTCGAACGCCTTCGTGTCGGCGTCCTTTTCGCGCGCCGTGCGCGCACCCGTAGACCCGGGCTGGCCGATCGGCCCGGCCTGCGCCAGCGCCTCCGCCTCCCGCACGTTGAGGTTCTGCTCCACAATGTGCTTCGCGAGCGCCTCGGCGTCTGCCCGGCCGACAAGCGCACGCGCGTGCCCGGCGGTCAGTCGCCCGTCCAGAACATAGGCTTGGATCGAATCCGGAAGCTTCAGCAATCTCAGAGTGTTGGCGACGTGACTTCGACTCTTTCCGATGATCTCGGAAACCTGCTCCTGGCTGTAGTCGAAGCGCTCGATCAGCTCCTTGTATCCGCCCGCTTCTTCGATGGCGTTGAGGTCGGCACGCTGCACGTTCTCGATGATCGCGAGTTCGAGCACCTCGCGATCCGAAAGGTCGCGGACGATGACCGGCACCGTGTGCAAGCCGGCTTTCTGCGCCGCCCGCCAGCGCCGTTCGCCAGCCACGATCTCGTAAGCCTGCGCGTCTTCCGGATGCGGGCGCACGACGATGGGTTGCACAAGCCCCTTGGTGCGGATGGATTCGGCCAGCTCCGAAAGCTCCGGCTCCGCGAACTCCTTGCGCGGGTTGAAGCGCCCGCCGCGAAGCTGCGCCACCTGCAAGGACCGCTGCTCGCCCTCGGCGGGAATGCGCGGCTGAGGCTGACCCTGCGGGATGTCCCCGATCAAAGAAGCGAGACCACGGCCAAGCCGGTTCTTGGGCAGCGATGCGTTCATGAACATACCCATTTTTCTATTCGTTCAGAGATGGTTACGCAGCTTTGGTCTGACGTTCGCGTTCGATGATTTCGGTCGCCAGGCGGATGTACGCCTGGCTGCCCGCACAATCGTAATCGTAAAGCAGGATCGGTTTGCCGTGCGACGGCGCCTCCGCGACGCGCGTGTTCCGCGGAATGACGGACTGGTAAACCTTGGGCCCGAAAAACGCCCGCACCTCGTCCGCGACCTCGCGCGACAGCGTGGTCCGCGCATCGTGCATGGTGAGCACCACGCCCTGGATTTCGAGGCTCGGGTTGAGCGAAGCGCGGATCTGGTCGATCGTGTCCTTAAGCTGCGAAATGCCTTCCAGAGCGAAAAACTCGCACTGAACCGGCACCAGCACGGCATCTGCTGCGGCCAGCGCGTTGAGCGTCAGGATATTGAGAGACGGCGGGCAGTCGATCAGCACGTATTTAAAGGCCTCATCGGCCGGGCGAGACTGAGATTGCGCAACCAGCGCCGCAACCGCGTCCCGAAGCTTGTAAGCCCGGCTCGGATCGCCCGACAAATCGGCTTCGAGCCCGACCAAATCGGAGTTCGCCGGCACGACGAAAAGGCCAGGGATAGCCGTCGGAGCCGCCGCTTCGAGCAGGCTGACCGAGCCGCGCACCGCGTCATAAGACGTCCGGGCCCGCATTTCGGGCGGCACTCCGAGCCCCGTCGAGGCGTTGCCCTGCGGGTCGAGGTCGATAACAATCACACGCTCGCCAATCGCGGCCAACGCCGTGCCGAGATTAATCGCAGTCGTCGTCTTGCCGACGCCACCCTTCTGGTTGGCAATCGCAAGCACTCTGAGTTTCGAACCTAGGCCTGTCACGGGGCTAACCCTCCGTCTTAACAGCCAAATTTCGGACGATCACAATACGCGCCTCAGCGTCCGTCAGACTTGGGACGAGTTGGCTATCGAAATCGAATCGCCGTTTCGCCTCGCCGACCTCTACCTCCGCTTCGCGGCCTTTTGGGAACACAGCCACGGTCTGGGGAGAAAAAAACGGCAGAACGAGCCCCAGAAGCTTCGGAAGAGGCGCCAACGCACGCGCCGTGATTGCATCTCTTATCCGAGAGTTAGCCTGAGTCGCGGTATTTTCGATCCGTTCGACCCGAATCTCCACAGCCGCGCCAGTTTTGCGGGCCACCTCGCGAAGAAAAGCGGCCTTCCGAGAATCGCTTTCGACGAGGGTCATGTGGGCTTCGGGAGCCCGCTCTGCCAGCAAGATGGCCAGGACGAGCCCCGGAAATCCGGCCCCGGACCCGAAATCCAGCCAGTTTTTCGCATCCGGCGGAGAAAAATTCAAAAGCTGGGCGGAATCCGCGAAATGCCGGTGCCAGGCGTCGTCCAAGGTCATGGGCGAAACGAGATTTATCGTCCGCTGCCACGTCCTGAGCAGCGCCTCATACACTTTCAGCCGATCGGCCGTTTCACGTGAAACCCCGAAGACCTCGCGAAACGCCTCAGCAGAACGGATTCGCGGCCGGTCCTCACTCATGAGGCCAATTTCCGCGTGGAATGCTTCTTCACAGCCGCCAGAAGCTGCATCAGCGCGGCCGGCGTCATGCCTTCGATCCGCCCGGCCTGGGCCAGCGTCGCCGGCCGCTGCGCGATCAGCTTTTCGCGGAGTTCGGCCCGAAGGTTCGGCAAAGCCGCATAATCGAACGCCGCCGGGATCGAAATGGCCTCGTCCTTCCGAAGCGCTGCGACATCGGCATCCTGACGCTCCACGTACGCCGCATAGCGGGCATCGACCTCGACCTGAGCCGCAATCGTGGGATCGATCCCGGAAAGCTCAGGCCAAATCTGAGCCAGACGCCGCAAAGTCATATCGGGATAAGAGAGAAGTTCGAACGCAGTTCGACGCCGCCCGTCCCTGTTAAGTTCGATTCCGTTTCGTTCCGCTTCACGCGGAGAAACAGAAAAATTAGAAAACATCTTAGCTATACGCTCTAATTCATTGTTTTTATTACGAAATGAAAAAGAACGAACCGTGTCCACACACCCCAAATCGACGCCTTTTTGCGTCATGCGCTGATCGGCGTTATCTGCCCGCAATCTCAAGCGAAATTCGGCCCGCGACGTAAACATCCGATAGGGTTCCGTGACCCCCCGCGTGACGAGATCGTCGATCATGACGCCAAGATAGGCGTCCGCCCGCGAAACCACGAAGGTTTTGCCCCCGCCAGCAGCCTTTAGCGCCGCATTGAGGCCCGCGGCGAGGCCCTGCGCGCCGGCTTCCTCGTATCCCGTGGTGCCGTTGATCTGCCCGGCGAGGAAAAGCCGCCGAAGCCGCTTCGTCTCAAGCGTGGGCAAAAGCTCGCGCGGATCCACGTAATCGTACTCGATGGCGTAGCCATGCTGTGTGATCTGAACGCGCTCAAGCCCAGGTAAAGTCTTGAGAAAAGCCTCTTGCACATCGGCTGGTAACGAGGTCGAGACGCCGTTCGGATAGACAGTGTCGCTGTCGAGACCTTCCGGCTCCAGAAAGACCTGGTGCGCGCTGCGGTCCGCAAAGCGCACCACCTTGTCCTCAATGGACGGGCAATAGCGCGGCCCGCGCGAGGCGATCTGGCCCGAATACATCGGCGAGCGTTCGAGATTGGCGCGAATGATCGCGTGCGTCTTCTCCGTCGTCGCCGTAATCGCGCACGTCACCTGAGGATTGGTGATTTTCTCGGTCAGGAAGGAAAACGGCACCGGCTCGGCGTCGGCCTCTTGCTGTTCCAGCGCATCCCAATCGATGGAGCTGCGCGCGAGCCGTGCGGGCGTCCCCGTCTTGAGCCGCCCCATGCGAAGACCGAGGCCGTACAGCCGCTCGGAGAGCTTCAAAGCAGGCGCTTCACCGACCCGACCCGCGGGAATAACAGAATTTCCTAAGTGGATGAGACCATTGAGAAATGTTCCAGTCGTCAAGACGACGGCTCCGGCCCGGATTTCGTCACCGGCCTGCGTGGTCACGCCCTGCACCTCGTCGTCGACCACGATCAGGTCTTCGACCGCACCTTCCAGAACCGTGAGGCCCGCAGTCTCGCAAATAGCCTCTTGCATCGCGGCCTTGTAGAGCGCGCGATCCGCCTGCGCGCGCGGCCCTTGCACGGCCGGACCCTTCGAGCGGTTGAGCAGCCGAAACTGAATGCCGGCGGCATCCGCCACGCGGCCCATGAGGCCGTCCAGCGCATCGATCTCGCGCACGAGATGGCCCTTGCCGAGCCCGCCGATGGCCGGATTGCACGACATGGCGCCAATCGTGTCGAAGCGATGCGTAATCAGCGCAGTTTTGGCGCCCATGCGCGCAGCCGCGGCAGCAGCTTCGACACCTGCATGTCCGCCGCCCACCACGATCACATCGAAGATCTTTGCGCTCATCCGCTGTTGGCTCGCTGCTCTATTCAGCGCGAGAGATACAGGAGGCCTTTCCGGGGGTCAAAGCGCGGATGAGCACGGACTGAGACGGACTTGAACTCACCGGAACTCACTTGAGGCGGCGTAGAAACTGGCACTGGCATCGAGAAAACGTGTGGAAACGCAGATGTAACGCATACGGACACCCCAATTCCTCGCGAGCATTCCCGCGTGCTCAGTCGGGAGATGCGGAATGCTGAGATTGGCTGGTGGCGTTGGTCTCGCACTCATGCTCGGAGCGTGCGCCGGGCGCGCGCCGCACTTGCCGCCCCTCGTCCTGGCGTCGGACCAGGCTCTGAACTGCGAAGCAATCCAAGCCGAAACCCACCGCAACAGCGCGCGAATATCGACCCTCGCCACCGAAGAAAGTCTGAAGCTCGGCCAGAACGTCGTGGCCGGTGCGGCTGGCTTCGTGATCTGGCCCGCTTGGCTTGCCCTCGATTTCCAGAACGCAGCCGGCAAGGAATCGCAGGCGTTCTCGCAACGGAATGCCTATCTCGCATCCCTTGCCGGAAACCGCTGCAATCCGGGCAACTCGGCAAGCACAGCGGCCCTTCCTCTTGCCCCCACGACACCAAGCACCCTCGGCACCAGCGCCGGGATGTCCACAAGCCTCGTCAGCTATTGACTGGCCCCAAGTGATTCACGTGAAACATGAAACGCCGCGCGGAAGCACGGAGGCAAAAAAGGATTCACGTGAAACATGCGCTGCGGGCCGAAACGGCTCACGCGCTGCAGCGCTCAGGTATCCACAAAGCCATAAAGGCCAGCTTCGTCGAAGCGCAGCTTGTCGAGCGCAGCGCGCGCAGCCTCAGCCTTGTCTTTGCCCTCGTCGTCGATTCCGAGGTGATCTTTCAACGCGGCATCCACCTTCTGCCCGTCCGTTCCCTTGGGATCGATGATGGCGTTGACGAACGTGTCGAGCGAGAAGCCGAGCTTGTCGAAACCGAGCTTCTTTTCGATGGCCGAAAGGATCAATACGCCTTCCGGCTTCATTTTGATTTTGGTGATCTCGGCCTGGATGGCCCGCCCGAAAGACGCATGGTTTTCGTGATCTTCGAGCTTGATGCCGAATTCGTCTCCGAGACGCTTCATGAGATGAAGCTTCATCTCGATAGCGCTCGGCTCGTTCGGCTTGAAAAGAGCTTCGGAAACTTTGGCGTTTGCACGGCTCGCCGGTCCGGCACCGTCTTCGCCGCTCGCCAGCTCCACGCCGTTTGCGGCCGCAACGAGAGATGCACCCGACGCGGCGGGAGACGTTTCGCTCGAAGACAGCGGTCTCATCGCCTGCTGCAAGATCTGCACGGCGCTCGACTGTGTGGAGGAAACAGAGGTCACGGGCGAAACCCAGCGCAAGCGGCGGCGATGTCGATCATCCTGGCGCGCGTTTCTTAAGATTTCGGTAACGATGCGCCGGACGACGTGATCGAAAATGGATTCACGTGAAACGTTTCGCGCTGAAAGATCGCAAAAAACGGATTCACGTGAAACATCTGATGCACGGAAACCGGCACAAAAGGATTCACGTGAAACGCACCTGAAACATGAAGTGCCACGTCAGCCGTCTTCACTTCCCGATGCAGAAGCGGCCGAAGATCTGGTCGAGCACGTCCTCCACATCCACGCGCCCCGTGATCCGGCCCAGCGCATCCGCCGCGCGGCGAAGATCCTCGGCGCGAAGCTCCACATCATCTGATGCCCCTTGGAGAAACGCGACGAGACTGTCGCGCGCAAGCTCCACCAGCCTGCGGTGACGGACCTGCGTCAGCACCGTCTCCCCAGGGTGACCGATGCGCTCGGAGGCGATCACCTGAAGGCGCTCGACAAGATCGGCAACGCCCTCGCCGCTCTTCACCGAAAGCGGCACCATGTCGTCCGGAAGCACAGGCGCCGATCCGCCAGAGAGCAGATCGACCTTGTTGAGAACGAGCAGCGTCCGGTCGGCGACGGCGGCGAGTTCCGCCGGCATCGTCGTGCGCGGGCCCGTCGCGTCGGTGAGCCACAGCACGAGATCCGCCGCCTGGGCCACAGCCAGGCTGCGCCGCATGCCTTCGCGTTCGATGTCGCCTGCGGCCTCCCGGAAACCTGCCGTGTCGGATACGATCACCGGAAGGCCCTTGAGATCGAGCCGCACCTCGATGACATCCCGCGTCGTGCCCGCCTCCGCCGAGACGATGGCGGCATCCCGCCGGGCAAGCGCATTGAGCAGGCTCGACTTGCCGGCATTCGGCGGCCCGGTGAGCGCAACCCGAAACCCCTCGCGCAGGATCTCTCCGCGATGACCGTCGTCGAGGTGATGGTTCACCGCAGGGACCAGCACCCCGATGATGGATCGCGCTTCCGCGAAGGTCTTCTCGCCGATGTCGGCTTCATCCGAGAAATCGAGCCCGGCTTCAACGTAGGCAAGCGCATCGATCACGCTCGCCCGCCAGCCCTCGTAGAGCCCCGAGAGAGCGCCCGTAGCCTGCGCCAGTGCCTGGCGCCGCTGCCCCTCGGTCTCGGCATCGATGAGATCCGCGAGGCCTTCCACTTCGGCAAGGTCGAGCTTCCCGGCTTCGAACGCGCGACGCGCGAATTCGCCCGGCTCGGCAAGCCGCAGGCCCGGCAGGACGGTGAGCGCTGCGAGAACGGCCTGCACCACCGCGCGCCCGCCATGCAGATGAAGCTCCACCACGTCCTCGCCGGTGAAGCTCTTGGGTGACGGGAACCACAGCACCACGCCGCGGTCGAGAACCGTCCCGCCCTCCGGATGACGGATCGCACGGCCGACGGCGCGCCGTGGCTCAGGGCGCGGCGCCGCCATGAAGTCCAGCACGCGCCCGGCGCCCGTCCCCGAGATGCGCACGACCGCGACGCCTGCGCGGCCGGGAGCGCTCGCGAGAGCGAAAATGGTGGGCTCGGGTTGTGAGGTCATCGCGAGGGGGGTATCCGGAACACTTGCATGGGCTTTGCGGGTTATCGTTGAAACCCGCCATCGAGGATCGGAAGGATAAGATCATGAGCCGCAACCGCCTCGGCGACGAGAGTAGCCCCTATCTCCTCCAGCACAAGGACAACCCCGTCCACTGGTGGGCCTGGGGACCGGAGGCGCTGGCCGAGGCCAAGACGACTGGCAAGCCCATCCTGCTTTCCGTCGGCTACTCCGCCTGCCACTGGTGCCACGTGATGGCGCACGAGTCCTTCGAGGACGACGAGACAGCGGCCGTGATGAACGAGCGTTTCGTCAACATCAAGGTGGATCGCGAGGAACGCCCCGACATCGATGCGATCTACATGGGCGCGCTGCACAAGCTCAACCAGCAGGGCGGTTGGCCGCTCACCATGTTCCTCGACAGCGACGCGCGGCCCTTCTGGGGCGGCACCTATTTCCCGAAGGTGCCGACGTATGGCCGGCCCGCCTTCATCGAGGTGCTCGAACGCATCTCGGACGCTTACCATCAGCAACCCGAGAAGGTGGCCGGCAACGCCAATGCGATCACCGAAGCGCTCGCTGAGATGACGGAGAGCGGCGCGGGCCCCGAGGTGACCGATCCGCTCATTCGAGAGATCACGGGGCGTCTCGCACACCTCGTCGATCCCACGCACGGCGGCATCACGGGCGCACCGAAGTTTCCGCAATGGAGCTTCTTCTGGCTGCTCTGGCGCGGCGCGATCCGCTATCGCAATGACGCAGCCAAGCAGGCGGTGATCACCACACTCGAACGGATGAGCCAGGGCGGCATCTACGATCACCTCGGTGGCGGGTTCGCGCGCTACTCGGTGGACGAGCTTTGGCTGGTCCCGCACTTCGAGAAGATGCTCTACGACAACGCGCTGCTGATCGATCTGATGACCGAAGTGTGGCGCGAGACGAAGAGCCCCCTGCTCCAAGCACGCGTCGCGGAAACGGTCGCGTGGCTTTCACGTGAAATGGTGGTCGAAGGCGGCGGGTTTGCAGCCGCGCTCGATGCCGACAGCGAAGGCGAGGAAGGCAAGTTCTACGTCTGGTCTGCGGAGGAAATCGAACGCGTGCTCGGCGCGGAAGATGCAGCCGTCTTCGCGAAGGCCTACGACGTGACGCTCGATGGCAATTGGGAAGGCCACACGATCCTGAACCGTCTCGATGCGAAGACGCTCGGATCGGACGGCGAGGACGCCAAGCTCGTGGCGCTGCGCGCGAAGTTGCTCGACGCGCGCGCAGGCCGCATCCGCCCCGGCTGGGACGACAAGGTGCTCGCCGATTGGAACGGGTTGATGATCGCAGCACTCGCGCGTGCAGGCATCGTGTTCGATCGATCGGACTGGGTGACGATGGCGCGCACAGCCTTCACCTACGTCACCGAAAAGATGACCGTCGATGGACGCATCGTTCACTCAATCCGTCATGGTCGCGGCCGGGCGCCGGGCACCGCGCACGATTACGCGAACATGATCTGGGCCGCGCTGCGTCTCTACCAGGCAACGGGCGAAAACGCGTATCTCGCGAAGGCCATCGAATGGGTCGCAATCCTCGACCGGCATTACTGGTCGGAGGATGCAGGCGGTTACTTCACCGCCGCCGACGATACGTCGGACGTGATCGTGCGCCTGCGCACGGCAAGTGACGATGCAACTCCCGCCGCCAACGCGACGATGGTTTCGAACCTCGCGGCACTCGCAACACTCACGGGTGACTCGCGCTTTGTAAGACGCGCCGAGAGCATAATGCGCGCGTTCTCCGCCGACCTCGCGAAGAACCTCGTGGCCCATACGGGTCTCCTTGCCGCAGCGATGGATCTATTGGCTCCGCAGCTCGTTGTCATAGTCGCGAGCGAGTCCGAGCCGCACTCCGCGCTTGGCGCGGTCGCACGCAGCATGTCGATTCCAGGTGCTGTCGAACTCGAAGTCCGCGGCGCCATCGGCGCGCTCGGCCCCCCGGCCCTGCATGGCAAATCGGCAGAAGACGGAAGGTCAACAGCCTATGTCTGTGTCGGCCCTCAATGTTCCCTCCCGGCGAACAGCGAAGCCCAGTTGCGGCAAGCTGTCCTCGACCTTCGTTCTGTTGCGTGAGGTCAAGGTTTCTTACCGACGATGTAAGGAAAAATCATGTGAAAACCGTGTTTACCACGGTTAGACTTCGTGCGAGCAGCGCTCGTCCACGTATCCTATTGAGTTGTCGAGAAAGTCTGAGACGAGGCCCTCATGAATTCTGGACCACTTCGCACTCTTGTCCGGTATGGATATTTCCCGTTCATGGTGCTCGGCCTCAACGGCGCGGCGTACTACGTCGTCGCTTATGGTCATTCCTATGCTTGGCTCGCACTCCTCATCGGCATCCTCCTGGCAACGGCGTTCGCGGCGGAGCGGATCCTTCCCTGGTATGAGGAATGGAACCACTCGCACGGTGACGAAAAGACGAACATCTTTCATGCCATCGTCTACGAGGCGCAGAACCTCAACGGCATCCTCACGATTCCGCTTGTGGCCTGGCTGACGTCGGGAAGCCTCAACGCGGGGATCTGGCCGACGGACTGGCCGATCTTGGCGCAGCTCATTCTGGCAGTCGTGCTGGCCGATTTCGCGCTCACCTATCTCCACTATCTAAGCCACCGTTTTTCATTTCTATGGCGGCTGCATGCGGTGCACCACGGCGTGGCGCGGCTCTATGGATTTAACGGACTGGTCCGCCACCCGCTGCACCAGATCATCGATTTGGTGCTCGGCACCGCGCCGTTGGCGCTTGCAGGCATGCCGGTTGAGGTTGCCGCGCTGCTCGGGTTTGTCATCACGGTGCAGCTCGTCGTGCAACACTCGAACGTAGCTTACGCGCTTGGGCCGCTGCGCAACCACCTCGCCATCGGGCAGATCCATCACTTGCATCACGTGAACTGGGGCAAGGAAGGCGACTGCAACTTCGGCCTGTTCTTCACAATCTGGGATCGCATGCTCGGCACCTTCCATCCCGAGCCCCCGCGCCCCATCACGGCGCGCGACATGGGCGTCGACGAAGTTCCGGACTTCCCGAAGCGGTACATGGACCAGCTCGCGTTCCCGCTCCATTACAAACCCGGTGAGGGTGTGCAGTCCGGCTTGAAGACGAAAGCCGAGACCCAGAAACCGCCGCAAACGGCCGCCGCTCAAGCCCGCGCCCTCCACGACGCGGCAGAGTGAGCCGAAGCTAAAAAAAAGCGCGCCGACCCGATTTGGTCCGGCGCGCTTTTTCTATTCGAATTATCCGTTCTACGTATTCATCGACTGGAAGAACTCGCCGTTGGTCTTGGTCGAGCGCAGCTTGTCGATGAGGAACTCGATGGCATCCATCGTTCCCATCGGGTTGAGAATGCGCCGAAGCACATAGACCTTCTTGAGCTGATCCTTCGGCACCAGCAGATCTTCCTTGCGCGTGCCGGAGCGCGAGACATCGATGGCGGGAAACACACGCTTGTCGGAAACCTTGCGGTCGAGAATGATTTCCGAGTTACCCGTGCCCTTGAACTCTTCGAAGATGACCTCGTCCATGCGGCTACCGGTATCGATCAGCGCCGTCGCGATGATGGTGAGCGACCCGCCTTCCTCGATGTTGCGCGCGGCGCCGAAGAACCGCTTCGGACGCTGCAACGCGTTGGAATCGACACCGCCCGTCAGCACCTTGCCGGATGACGGCACCACGGTGTTGTAGGCGCGGCCGAGGCGCGTGATGCTGTCGAGCAGGATCACGACGTCCCGCTTGTGCTCGACCAAGCGCTTGGCCTTCTCGATCACCATTTCCGAGACCTGCACGTGCCGCGAAGCCGGCTCGTCGAAGGTCGAGGAGATCACCTCGCCCTTCACCGAACGCTGCATGTCGGTGACTTCCTCCGGCCGCTCGTCGATGAGCAGCACGATGAGATAGCACTCGGGATGATTGGCGGTGATGGAGTGGGCGATGTTCTGCAACAGGACGGTCTTACCTGTCCGCGGCGGCGCGACGATGAGCGCGCGCTGGCCCTTTCCGAGTGGCACCACGATGTCGATCACGCGGGCCGAAAGATCGCGGATGGTCGGATCTTCGATTTCCATCTTGAGCCAGCTCGTCGGATAGAGCGGCGTCAGGTTGTCGAAGTGGATCTTGTGTTTGACCGCTTCCGGATCCTCGAAGTTGATCCGGTTGACCTTGAGCAGCGCGAAATAGCGCTCGCCCTCCTTGGGGCTCCGGATCTCGCCCTCGACCGTGTCGCCGGTCCTGAGCGCGAAGCGCCGGATCTGCGATGGCGAGATATAGATGTCGTCCGGACCGGGCAAATAGTTCGCATCCGGCGAGCGAAGAAACCCGAAGCCGTCCTGAAGCACTTCGACGACACCGACTCCGGTGATATCGATATCCTTGGCGGCAAGCTGCTTCAACGTCGCGAACATCAGCTCCTGCTTGCGCAGCGTGCTGGCATTCTCGACGCCGACTTCTTCGGCAAAACTCAGGAGCTCGGTGGGGGACTTGAGCTTGAGGTCCTCGAGCTTCATTTCGGTCATGCAACCGCTCCATAGCGGCCACGGCAAGAAGGGCGGGACAAGTGGGTGCCGGGCCTGAGGTGGGGAATTGGAAGATCCGCGGCCGGTGAAGCCGCGTTGTCTGGTGCCAGCACGGATGGGCTATGGCACCACTCACTGGCCGGAGAGACCAGGAGCCGATTCAATCTGGAGCCCCTTATATAGCAAACGAAAACGGCGAGCGAAAGCGTCTCGAAGAGAACGCGTGCGCGTCAAAACGGTTTCACGACCACCAGAATGACGATCCCGGCCATGAGGGCTGCCGGCACCTCGTTCCAAATCCGCCAATGGCGCGTCGAGGCCGTGTTGCGATCCTCGGCGAAACGGCGCACGGCGGCCGAGTAGTACCCATGTACCCCAGAAAGCGTGAGGACCAGAGCCAGCTTGGCGTGAAACCACCCGGTGCCGAAGAGGCCGCCCTGCCAGCCAAGCCAGAGTCCAAGCACCCACGCCGCGATCATCGCGGGATTGACGATGATCCGGAGCAGTCGCCGCTCCATCACCTTCAGCGTTTCGGACAGTTCCGAGCCGGGAACGGCCTCGGAATGATAGACAAAAAGCCGCGGCAGATAGAGCATCCCCGCCATCCAGGAAATAACGGCCATCACGTGCACGGCCTTGAGCCAGAGGTAAGCATCCGGCCCGAGCAAGAGCACGGCGACAAGGCACAACACCGCCGTGATCGCAACAGCGACCGCTGCTCGCTTTCCCGGAGAGGCATGCTCGTCGCTGGCACGGGTCATCTGCAATCAACCCATTGATTCATTGGAAGTTATCTCCGAGATCGCACCCGCTCGACGAGCTGCGCCACATGCTCCGGCGGTGTTTGTGGCACGATTCCATGGCCCAGGTTGAAGATGAATCTCTTGCCCTGCATCAGGTCCAAAATTTCGTCCACACGCGCGTCCAGCCGCGCGCCGCCCGCCACCAGGAGCAAGGGATCCAGATTGCCCTGGACCACCACGTCGTCCTCCTCGAACGTCTCGCTCATGAGAAACGGCGGCGCAGCCGTGTCGAAACTCACACCGTCCACCCCTGTCTCGGCCACGTACCAGACGACGGCCGCGCCTGCCCCGCGCGGAAAACCAATGACGGGAATGTCCGGATGCCGGTCCTTGATGGCTTCCCGGATCTGACGCGTGGGCGCCACAACCCAGCGGTCGAACTCGTCGTCCGGCAGCGATCCAGCCCAGGTATCGAAAATCTGGAGACAATCCGCACCGGCTTTGACCTGCAAATCGAGATATTCGACGGACGTCTCGACCAGCGTGTCGATGAGATCCGCGAACCCTTCCGGATCGCGATACGCCCAGAGCCGGGCCTCTGCCTGGTCGGGCGACCCGCGCCCCTGAACCATATAGGTCGCGACCGTCCATGGCGCCCCGCAGAACCCGATCAGCGCCGTCTCCGCCGGCAAATCCTGCCGCAGCCGCTGAACCGTCTCCGCGACGAGCGCGAACTTGGTGCCCGTCGCACCCACGTCGAGCCGCGAAAGATCGGTCGCGGAACGGATCGGATCGAGCCTCGGCCCCTCGCCTTCCTCGAACCGGACCTCCTGGCCCAGCGCATCCGGCACCACCAGGATGTCCGAGAACAGAATGGCGGCATCGAAACCATAACGGCGGATCGGCTGCAGCGTCACCTCGGCGGCCAGCGCCGGCGTGTAGCAGAGGTTCAGGAACCCCCCCGCCTCGGTCCGCGTCGCCCGATACTCCGGCAGATAGCGCCCCGCCTGGCGCATCAGCCAGATCGGCGGCACCTTGAGCGCCTCGCCACGAAACGGTGCCAGGAACTTCCGTTCCGCTGTCTTGAGCCCGCCTTCTCCACCGAGAGCCATTTCTTTCCCTTCAATCAGATAAGAATCTTTTTGAGTTATTGTTGTTCTTATTAGGCCTGCGGAGTGTGGGGATTGCTGCCGTTTCCCCACGTTCTCCCACGCCCGTTCCGCTCTGGGTAACGTTCGACACAACGTCTTGCGTCTCCGTGCCAGTGCGCGCCACTAGTCCCGTTGGCAGCCATCGGAGTCAACCACTTACGCCCGCGCCGCGATCGCGCAGGTCCGGGGATATCGTGTTGATATGCGCCGTGGGCCTGTCGAGAGCTGCCCAATCAACAGGGATGCCCATCGCATAAGAAAATTGGTTCATCTCGGCCATAATGAGAGTATCTCGGTGGACAACCGGGCCCTTTTACCAACGGCCCCCTGCAACTCGACCCCACCCCGGGATAAATCGGCTCTTTATTCACAGATGACCAACAGCCGGCCGAGCTACTTCCACCTCCATCTCGTCTCGGATTCGACCGGCGAGACGCTGACCACGATCGCCAAGGCGGCGGCCGTTCAGTATTCGCAGATGCGGCCCATCGAGCATATGCATCCGCTCGTTCGCAACGCGCGCCAGTTGAAGCGCGTACTTCAGGAGATCGAGCAGGCACCGGGCATCGTGCTCTATACGATCGTCAACACGGACCTGATTTCGGAGATCGAGCAGCGCTGCAAGGAGCTGAAGGTTCCCTGTTACGCGGTGCTGCAACCGATCATGCAGGTGTTCGAATCGTACCTCGGCGCGCCGCAGACGCCGACCGTTGCCGGCCAGCACGTGCTCGATGCCGACTACTTCCGCCGCATCGACGCCTTGAACTTCTCGATGGCGCACGACGACGGCCGCCTGCCGGACAACCTGAACGAAGCCGACATCATCCTGCTCGGCATCTCGCGCACATCGAAAACGCCGACGAGCATTTATCTCGCGCAGCGCGGGTACAAGACGGCCAACGTGCCGATCGTGCCGGGCCTGCCGTTTCCGGAAGAGCTGGCTGGAGATCATACCGCGTTCGTGGCCTGCCTGATCGCAAGCCCGGACCGCATAGCGGAGGTGAGGCGCAACCGCGCGCTCCTCATCGGCGACCGGGACCTCGACGACTATGTCGACCGCAGCCGGATTGCGGCCGAGATCGCGATCACGCGCAAGCTCTGCGCGAAGCATGGCTGGCCGGTAATCGACGTGACGCGCCGTTCGGTCGAAGAGACGGCAGCCACCATCATTCGCCTGATGCAGGATAAAGAGGCGGAAGAGCGGGCCGCGGCGGAGGATAAGGAAACCGCAGCGGAATCCGGCCATGAGGCGTAACGCGCCACACCTCGTGTTGGCGTCCGGCAGCGCGACACGCCGCGCAATGCTGGAAGCCGCCGGCATTGCCGTGACCGTCACGCCCGCGGATGTGGACGAGGCGGCGATCCGCGACGGGCTGCTTGCCGACACTCCAGGCCTTCCGCACGCGCGCATCGCTCTCGCGCTCGCCGAGGAAAAGGCGAAAGCTGTAAGTGCGCAGCATAAGCATGCGCTCGTGATCGGCGCGGATCAGGTGCTCTCGTTCGAAGGCCGCCTGTTCGAGAAGCCGCGAGACATGGACGACGCACGCGCTTCGCTCGTGGCGTTGCGCGGAAAAACGCATACGCTGCATTCCGCCGTGGCGCTGGGCGTGAACGGTGAAACCGTTTGGCACGACGTCGCTGTCGCGCACCTCACGATGCGTGCGTTCTCCAATAATGCGCTCGACGGATATCTCGCGCGCGTGGGCGATGTCGTCCTGACGTCGGTCGGCGCCTATCAGATCGAAGGCCCTGCGGTTCAACTTTTTGCGGCTGTCGAGGGCGATCACGCGACGATCCTCGGAATGCCGCTGCTGCCGCTGGTGGCGGAACTCTTGCGGCGAGGAGTGCTCGAAGCATGAAGCGAGCCGGAAAACAAGCGTGTGTCATCGGCTGGCCGATCGAGCATTCGCGCTCACCCGCGATCCATGGCTATTGGCTCGACCGTTATCGCATCGACGGCACCTATACGAAGGAAGCGGTGCGGCCCGAAGATGTCGAGACGTTCTTGCGCGGTCTCGCAAACGCAGGGTTTTCCGGCTGCAATGTGACCATCCCGCACAAGGAAGCGGCATTCCGGATCGCGGACGAACGGGATGCATCGGCAGTTGCGGTCGGCGCGGCGAACACGCTGTGGCTCGAAGGAGCGCGCCTTTGCGCGGCCAACACCGACACCTACGGCTATATGACCTATCTCGCGCTCCAGGCCGAGGATTGGAACCGCCGTGACGCGCCGGTCTCGATCCTGGGCGCGGGTGGTGCGGCGCGCGCCATCGTGCACGGCTTCCTCGAAGCGGATGTTGGGGAGATCCGTCTGTTCAATCGTTCGGCCGAACGCGCCGCAACGCTCGCCGCCGACTTCGGCCCGCGCGTCAAAGTCTTTCCGTGGGAGCAGCGCTCGCGCGCCGCAACGGAAAGCGCGGTTCTGGTCAACACGACAGCGGTCGGCCTCAAGGGCGAAGGATCGCTCGACATGGATTTCACGGACTTTCATCCCGACTGCATCGTGTCCGACATCGTTTATGTGCCGCTCGAAACGGCGCTCATCCGCGATGCGCGCCGCCACGGGCTGCACACCGTCGATGGGCTCGGCATGTTGTTGCACCAGGCGGTGCCTGGCTTTGAGAAATGGTTCGGCGTACGGCCCGAGGTGACGGACGAACTTTACGACAAGATCGCAGCCGACATCGAGGGCGCGCGATGATCGTCGTTGGCCTCACCGGATCCATCGGCATGGGGAAATCGACGATTGCGGACATGTTTCGCCGCCGCGGCATCCCCGTGTTCGACGCGGACGCGGAAGTGCACCGTCTTTACACGGGTGAGGTGACTGCTGCCGTTGAAGCCGCGTTCCCCGGAACGACGGAGGACGGCCGCGTCGACCGCGTGCGCCTCGCCGCCGCGTTGAACAACGACGAAACCCGTTTCCGCAAGCTTGAGGCGATCGTGCATCCGCTGGTGCGCGCGTCCGAAAGGCGTTTTCTTCATACTGCGCACGAATCGCATGCCGCCACGGCCGTGCTCGAAGTCCCGCTATTGTTCGAAACGGGGCGCGACAAGCAGGTGGATGCCGTGGTTGTCGTCTCGGCGCCTGCGGATGTTCAGCGCGCCCGCGTTCTCGCGCGGCCCGGCATGACGCCGGAGAAGCTCGACGGATTGCTCGCACGGCAAACGCCGGATGAGGAAAAGCGCCAGCGCGCCGACTTCGTTGTGGATACGGGTGGCACGCTTGCCGACAGTGAAGCCCAGGTCGATGCTATCCTCGATTCGCTGAAATCGAAGCCGGCCGAAGCCTACGCACGGCACTGGCAAGACCTCTGAATGCACACCGGACCGCCATGCTCCGCGAAATCGTCCTCGACACGGAAACCACCGGCCTCGATCCCCGCAAGGGCGATCGGCTGGTCGAAATCGGTTGCATCGAAATCGTAAACCGCAACCCGACAGGCCGCGAGTTTCACCAGTTCATCAACCCTGAGCGCACGGTGCCTGCGGAAGCCGAAGCCGTTCACGGGCTCTCCACGCAATTCCTGCTCGACAAGCCCGTGTTCGCCGACGTCGCGGGCGATTTCCTCGACTTCATCGCGGGCGACACGCTCGTCATTCACAACGCCACGTTCGACGTCGGATTCCTCAATGCGGAGCTGGAGCGGCTGAAGCTCGGTCCGCTCGCCATGAGCCGCGTCGTCGATACGCTCCAGCTCGCGCGGCGCAAGCATCCCGCAGGACCGAACAGCCTCGACGCACTTTGCAAACGCTACGGCATCGACAACTCGAAGCGCATCAAGCACGGCGCGCTGATGGACTCGCTGCTGCTGGCAGAGGTGTACGTCGAGCTTTTGGGCGAACGGCAGGCAACGCTTGGGCTCGGCTCGAACCGCGGGTCGGCGGCGCGCGATGGCCGCACCGGCGGCCCGGCGAAACCAGCCGCACGCCCGGCACCCCTCGCCCCGCGGCTCTCCGCCGCCGAGATCGAGGTCCATCGAGCGTTTGTCGAAACGCTCGGAGAGAACGCGCTGTGGAAGCGTTATCTCGCTTCCGAGAAAACGGATGACGCTGCCTAGACCATGATCGCTTCGGACCCTATCAGTCCGAAGCGTGAATCATCGGTCTCGCTAAAAAGACCATGATCGCTTCAGACCCTGCCAGCCTGAAGCGTGAATCATCGGTCTGGCTAAAGTGACTAGCCCGATCAGTTGGGCTTGGAGTTGGCGGCTGCCGCCATGTCCTGCTTCCGGCGCATGAAAAGCTGTCCGAAGTCGATCGGATCGAGCAGCAGCGGCGGGAAGCCGCCTTCGCGCGTGATGTCGGCCACGAGCCGGCGCAGGAACGGGAACGTCAAGGTCGGGCAGTTGACCAGCAGGAACGGCTCAAGCGCAGCTTCAGGCATGTTCTTGATGCGGAACAGACCCGCGTAAAGCACTTCGAGATCGTAGATCGTGCCGTCCTTGTTGGAGGCGACGGCCTTGAAGTCGATCACGCTCTCGAAGAAGTCGTCCTGCTTGAGCTTCTTGGCGGCAACGTTGATTTCGAGCTTGATGCTCGGCGGTTCGGCCGGTCCTTCGAGAAGCTTGCCGAGGCTCGGGTTCTCGAACGAGAGATCCTTGATGAACTGTCCGACGATCTGCGCCTCGACGGCCACCTCGTTGGAATCGGTGCCGGCTGCGGCTTGCGGTGTCGGCTTCTTTTCTTCTGCCATGATCAGCGAACTCTCGTTTTTCTTGTCGCGGCCGCTCTTGGCGACCCTCCCAGGGGCCGGCGCATGGATTTATTGGCAAAACCCCGGTCCGGTGGGCAAGCTGCTATCACGGCGGGGGTGCAGCCGCAATCGGCCAATATCCCATTTTATGATGGCATCTTGGCCAGTTGCGGCCCTAAGAACGTTTGGCAACCACCGCGTTGTAGCCTAAGTTGCAGGGCATGATCGGCGTGCCTCTGAAGTGCGGTCCCTCTCACCGCAATGGGGATCTGCGCCTGGACGGACCTCACGAGCGATCTTACATCAGGGCAGAAGCCCAAATTCAGGGCGTTGCCGGGAAAGCTGCCAAGACATGGATGGCGAAATCAATCTTCTGACGCTTCTGTCTCTCGTCGTCGCCGTTGTCGCGATCATCAAGCTGAGGAGCCTCCTCGGCCGGCGGACGGAAGAGGACGAGTCCCGCATCGAGCGCAAGCGCGAGGCGATGAACAAGCAGGTTGCCGGTGCGCAGTCCGATAAGGTGGTTGCGTTGCCCCAGCGCGGCCGTCAGGCCGAGCCGGCCGAAGCGACCGTCTCGGTGGCCGAGGTCGAGGAGCGCATTAAGGCGTTTGCCGGTGCGGACACACAGCTCGCCACACGCCTGATGGATATTCTGCGCCTCGACAGCACGTTTGAGCCCGAGACCTTTATCCGCGGCGCCAAGCAGGCTTACGAAATGATCGTGACGGCGTTTGCCGAGGGCAATCGGCGCATGCTCCGCGATCTCCTGAGCGCTGATGTGCTGGACAGCTTCAGCCGCGCGATTTCCGAGCGCGAGCAGCAGAACCTCGTCATCGACCAGAGCTTCGTCGGCATCAACAAGGCGGACATCCTCGAAGCCGAAGTCAGCTCCAAAGGCATCGCCAGCATCACCGTGCGCTTCGTGAGCCAGCTCATCAGCGCCACGCGTGACAAGTCCGGCGAAATCGTGGATGGGGACGAGTCCCGCGTGAAGGACGTGACCGACATCTGGACGTTCTCGCGTGACATTTCCAGCAAGGAAGCACGTCGGAATCTCAACTGGAAGCTGGTCGGCACGCAGTCGCCAAACTGATCCTGCCGCCCCGCCGCACCCCGCCCGATGCCCCTTGGAGCCCCAACGTCTGAGCCGGTGAGCCTCGCGGCGGCCTTCTCGCCCGTTCCGTTTGCGGAGCTTCCGGGCTGGGGCGATGACGATCACCTCGCGGCGTTTCAAGCGTTCGCAAGATCGGCGCCCGCGTTGCGAGAAGCCGGAGAGCGGGCATCCGGCAAAACGAAAGCGGCAAATGCGGCACTCGTTGCGGCGGCCGAGCTTGCCCTGTCCAAAGCAGACGCCATCACGACCCGCGACGCAGCGCGCGCCTTCTTCGAGCAGATGTTCGTGCCGCATCGCGTGGAGCACAAAAGCACGGCGGGGCTTCTCACCGGCTATTACGAACCCGTGCTCGATGCGTCCCGCGAAGCGAGCGGCGCCTTTCGCGTTCCCATCTATCGCCGCCCGCCCGATCTCGTGAACCTCGTGGGTGAAGCGGAACGTGGCGCACTGGCGGATGCTCCCACCCACGCGCGCAAGACAGCCTCCGGCGTGGAGCCCTATGCCACGCGCGCCGAGATCGAAGCGGGTGCGCTGGCCGGCGAGGGCCTCGAACTTGTCTGGCTGGAAGATCCCGTCGATGCGTTTTTTCTGCACGTCCAGGGTTCGGGACGCATCCGCTTCGCTGACGGCGAGAGCATCCGCATCACCTACGACGGCAAGAACGGCCATCCCTACACGTCGATCGGGCGATACCTCATCGATACCGGCGCGATGGCGGCCGAAGAGATGTCGCTCGATGCCCTCAAGGTGTGGCTGACGGCGCATCCGGAGAGCGCGCGCCGGGTGATGCAACAGAACAAGTCATTCGTATTCTTCCGCGAGCTTGACGGCGATGCGGACGCCCCTCTCGGCGCGTTGGGAACCGGATTGTCGGATGGCCGTAGCCTTGCGGTCGATACCGGCTATCACGCGCTCGGAACGCCGATTTACGTCGCGGCCCCCACACTGAAACCGTGGGGAGAACGTAGCTTCGAACAGCTAATGATCGCGCAGGACGTGGGCTCCGCGATCCGCGGGCCGGAGCGGGGCGATATCTATTTCGGTTCGGGTGAAGACGCGGGGCGGTTGGCGGGCTCCACAAAGCACCCCGGACGGTTCTTCGTCCTGCTCCCGCGCGACGCGGCGTAAGCGGAATGGGAAAGAAACCGCCACATCAGCCGCCCCGCCGCCGTCATCTCTCGAAGGAAGACGAAGCCCTTTGGGACTACATGGCCGCGTCGTTGAAGCCCATTCCTGGCAAAAAGACCCGGTACATTGTGGGTGCGGACGATCTCGAAGGCGTTCCCCCATTCGAACTCAAAGCCGACGGCAAGGGCAAGCCCGGCAAAAAATCCGCGCTCAAAGCTCCGCCCCCTCCTCCGCCGACGAGCACCGCCGTCCCGAAGCCGCTATCGGCGACGCCCGCCCTCAATGTCTTCGACCGCAAGGCCGCGCGGAAGCTGCGTCAGGGACGCTTCGAAATCGAAGCACGCATCGACCTGCACGGGATGCGCCAGCACGAGGCACACGCCGCACTCAGGGGCTTTCTGTTCTCTGCCTTCCGGCGCGGGCTGCGCTGGGTGCTGGTGATCACGGGGAAGGGCATCTCGCGCCGCGAACGCGAGGACGCGGACTACGGCTTCGGCACCGTGGAACGTGGCGTGCTGCGCAAGAACGTGCCGATGTGGCTTGCAGAGCCCGAGCTCCGTGCCATCGTGGTGAGCTATACGGCAGCGGCCATTCCTCACGGAGGCGAAGGCGCGCTTTACGTGCAGCTCCGCAACCCCGAGCGCACCCGCCCGTAAGAGACGAGCTGCCGCTCCACCTATTGCGAAACGTCTTAACGCGCGACATCCAGCCCATAGGGCTCGGGAGCAAGGCGACCCGGCGCCAATGCGCCGCCCCCGCGGAGGGCCAGTCCGGTGCGTCCTGGCGAAGCCAAGCTCCGCCTGGACGCACCGGACGAACAGGCCCGTGAGCGAAAATTACGGACAGGCGCTCGCCATTTCCTGTAGCGCCCTCGAAATACCCTGCAGCGAGTAGGTGTCGGTCGTCTGCGTTCCGCGGGCGGACGTGGCCTTCACCACAACCGCGTTGCCCTTTTTAAGGGCCTCGATGAGCTTCAACTCGTCGGTTGCGTCCGCGACATAGGCGCGGTCGTCCTTGGCGAAAAGCTGAAACTCGTCGGTTCCCACCTCGACAGCGACCGGACTGTCCGGCCGGATGGGATAGCCGAGCTTGATGGACACTTCGGACTTGATCCCGTCCTTGGGCCATGCGGAGACATAGAACACGATGGCGGAGCGGTTCGCCCCAGCCGGCTCCTTTGTCTGCGGCTGGGACGCCGCAAAGCAGATCTTGGGATCGTCTCCCGCGCTTTGATGGACAATCCATTGCCCATAGCGCCCTTTCTCGACGGCGCCGTCTGCGCTTTGGGCGGAGAGAGGCGTCGCCCAGAGAAGGGCCACGGCGGAACAGATCAGGGTCGGGATCGAACGAAGTGCCATCATGCGATAATCAACGATTCTCTCAAACTGGCAAAATCGGCTTCTTATACGGGGAGCGAGACCGCTCTGTCATCCACCCGTCCGCCCCCTCCGGTGTTGATCCGGACGGGCGGAACCGGCGTCACCGAGAGGACCCCTTCCGAGATGGGCCGCGCCGCAAACGGCGCGAGGCTCTTGACGCGATCGTACATCACGATTGCGCCCGCCATCGCGACGTTGACACAGAAGCTGGTCGGGATCTTGACGGTGAAGTCGCAGCGTTCGAGCAGCGCGTCGGAAAGCGAGCCACGCTCCGGGCCCAGAACGTAGGCGGCCTGAAGAGGATGGCGGAAGCTCGGCAGATCCACGGCCTCGTCGATCAGCTCGACACCGACCAGACGGCACCCCTTCGGCAGGATCAGATCGGCGGGGGTGTCCCAGTTGTAGTGGGGCAGATGCCAATGTCCCTTGGACGTGTCGGCGCGTGCTTCCAGCGCCTGATACTGCGCGCCGATGGTGAAGGTGAAGCCCGCGCCGAAGGCATGAGCCGACCGCATCAGGTTGCCGAGATTGAGCGCCTTTGAGGAACGCTCGGCGCCGATGGCGAAATAGCCGCGCGCCTTGGGGGGCCAATTGGTGGAGGTCATGAAGGGGCTCGCTTTGCGTAGCGTCTCCCGCTAGGAGGGCTCGTCGGAATTCGTGTCCCCGGAGGTCACACATGAAGGCGGCCCTTTGCAAGACCCTCGACGGCCCGGAGGCCGTGGCCGTGGAGGAGATTGCGGAGCCCGAAGCGGGCGCCGGCGAGGTGGTGGTGCGCGTGCGGGCAGCCGCGCTCAACTTTTTCGACACGTTGATTACGCGCGGAAAATACCAGACGAAGCCGGAGCTTCCCTTCTCTCCGGGCGGCGAAATCGCCGGTGTTGTGGAACGTCTGGGCGCGGGCGTTACGGGCTTCGCGCTGGGCGACCGTGTCGCGGCCGCCGTCGGATACGGCGGCGCGCGCGAGAAGGTGGTCGTCCCCACCGAGAGCCTGATCCCTGTTCCGGCAGGTGTCTCGGACGCGGTGGCCTCGGGCGTCAGCATCACGTTCGGAACCGCGATCCACGGCCTCAAGGATCGCGGCAACGTGAAGCCTGGAGAGACCGTGGCCGTGCTGGGAGCGTCGGGCGGTGCGGGCCAGGCGGCAATAGAGATCGCCAAGCTGATGGGCGCGCGCGTGATCGCATGCGCCTCGTCCGACGACAAGCTCGCGCTCTGCAAAGCGCTGGGTGCCGATGAGGTCGTGAATTACGACACAGCCGATCTCAAGCAGGCGCTGAAGGATCTCACCGGCGGACGCGGCGTGGACGTGGTCTACGACTGCGTCGGCGACCGCTATGCGGAACCCGCGGTGCGCGCACTCGCTTGGGAAGGCCGCTTCCTTGTGGTCGGCTTTGCGGCCGGTGAAATCCCGAAACTGCCGCTCAATCTCCTGATGCTGAAAGGCGCGGCGGCCATCGGCGTGTTCTGGAGCGAAGCCGTGCGGCGCAATCCGGCGGCCCACCGCGCCAACATGGTCCAGGTTCTGGATTGGGTTGCGGCCGGGAAACTCGAACCCCGCATTCACGGGCTCTATCCGCTCGCAGAAGTTCGCGAGGCCATCGGCGTGATCGACCGGCGCGAAGCCGTGGGCAAGGTCGTGCTGACGATGGCCGATTGAGCGGTACGCGCGCCGTCTCAGTTCCCCATCAAGCGAGCCGCGCCGAGGATGGGCCCGGTCTCGGCTTCCTGGATCAGCACGATCAGGTCTTCCGTTTCGGGACGCATGATCGCCGCGCGCGCGAGCCGGATCGTGGCCGGCCGGCCGTTCCACACGCCCACCGGCGTAAGCTCGCGGACCACGTTGTAGTAGGTGAGCGTCTTCCCGGCGTTTTCGCCGCCCTTGATCGGCACATCGACTTTTCTTTGAACGACGGCGAGCCAGATCGTCGCTTCGCGCGGCTCGGCCTCAGGGGCAGCGCCCCCGGTCTCGATGATGATCGTGTTGCCGAAGTGCCAGAAGAGAACGGGGATGCGGCTCGACGAGAGCGCCGTCTCGGTGGCGCGGATGGCACGGTCGATCTCGTTGGCGTCGGAGCCGAGCACCTCCATGGTGCCGTTGACGACAGCTTGCGGCGTAAACACCGTGCCGGTGCCGAACCGCTCCACATACGCGCGCTGCCGCTCGGCGTTGCGCGGACCCGCGAGCGTATCCTTCCAGCCGAGATAATCCCAGTAATCGACGGGGAGCGTGAGCGCGACCATGTCGTCGCGGTCGACGAACGTCTTAAGCAAGGCATCGGCGGCCGGGCAGTCCGCACACCCCTGGCTGGTGAAAAGCTCGATCACCGCCCGCGGCGGCCCGGCGCCGAGCGCGTGTGTCGGTACGGGTTGCTGCGCGGAGACGAGCCCCGTCGCGAGCAGAACGAGCCCGGCGGCGGGAATGACGAGGCGACGCAGCAGACGGACAGTCTTCGACACGGAGGCGCCCTGCAGAAACTGGCGGACCCGGGCCAAGCCCCGGCCGTCACGGAGGGCCCGAGCGGGCCCTCCTGATTGATAGGGTCTCTGAGATCGTGGGTCCAGCCCGCCCGTCTCCCTAGGCCGCCAGATTGCGCAGGACGTACGAGAGGATGCCGCCGTTCTTGAAGTATTCGATCTCGTCGAGCGTATCGATACGGCAGATGAGCGGCACCTTGGACTGGCTGCCGTCGGTTTTGGTGATGATGGCGTCCACGATCTGGCGCGGCTTGAGCCCGGCCACGCCCTTGAGCGTCACGGTCTCGCTGCCGTCGAGCCCAAGCGACTGCCAGCTTGTGCCCGCTTCGAACACGAACGGGATGACGCCCATGCCGACGAGATTCGAACGGTGGATGCGCTCGAACGACTGCGCGATCACGGCTTTGACGCCGAGCAGGTTGGTGCCCTTGGCGGCCCAATCGCGCGAGGAGCCGTTGCCGTACTCCACACCGGCGAACACGACGAGTGGAACCTTCTCCTCCGCGTAGCGCTGCGCGGCATCGTAGATCGCAAGCCGCTCGCCCGACGGATGATGGATCGTGTAGCCGCCTTCGACGACGTTGCCCGCCTCGTCCGTCACCATATGGTTCTTGATGCGGATATTGGCGAACGTGCCGCGCATCATCACCTCGTGGTTGCCGCGGCGCGTGCCGTACTGGTTGAAGTCGCGCGGTTCCACGCCCTCGTCGAGCAGATACTTTCCGGCCGGAGAGGCCGCCTTGATGGAGCCCGCGGGCGAGATGTGGTCGGTCGTGATCTTGTCGCCGAACAGCGCGAGCACCCGCGCGCCTTCGATGTCCGTGATCGGACGCGGCGTTTTCGTGATGCCGTCGAAGTAGGGCGGGTTCTGCACGTAGGTCGACTTGGCGTCCCAGCTATAGGTGAGACCGGTGCTGGTCTTGATGGTGGCCCAGTGCTCGTCGCCGCGGAAAACGTCGGCGTACTTCGACTTGAAGAGATCGCGCGAGATGTTTTCGGCGATGAACTTCTGCACCTCCTGGTTCGAAGGCCAGATGTCCTTGAGGTAGACGGGGCTTCCGTCCGAGCCGAGCCCAAGCGGTTCGGTCGAAAGATCGCGCGTTACCGTTCCGGCGAGCGCATACGCGACGACGAGCGGCGGTGAAGCGAGATAGTTGGCCTGCACGTCGGGGCTCACGCGCCCTTCGAAGTTGCGGTTGCCGGAGAGCACGGCGGCGGCAACGAGACCGTTGTCGTTGATCGTCTTCGAGATCTCTGGCGCGAGCGGGCCGGAGTTTCCGATGCAGGTGGTGCAGCCGAAGCCGACGAGGTTGAACCCGACCTTGTCGAGATAGGGCTGAAGGCCCGCCTTATCGAGATAGGCGGCAACGACCTGGCTTCCGGGCGCAAGCGACGTCTTCACCCAAGGCTTCGACGTGAGTCCCTTCTCCGCCGCGTTGCGCGCAAGCAGACCGGCGGCGATCAGCACCGACGGGTTCGACGTGTTGGTGCAGCTCGTGATGGCCGCGATCACGACATCGCCGTGGCCGAGATCGAAGTCGCGTCCCGCGACGGCAAACCGCTGCTCGGTATCGCCGGTCTTCTTGTATTCGCCCGCAAGCGCGGTGCCGAACCCGTCCTTGACGTCGGAAAGCGCGATGCGCCCTTCGGGACGCTTGGGTCCGGCGAGCGACGGCCCGACCGTCGAAAGATCGAGCGAGAGCGTGTCGGTGAACACGGGATCGGCGGCGTCGGCCGTGCGGAAAAGGCCTTGCGCCTTGGAATAGGCTTCGACCAGCGCCACGCGCTGCGCGTCACGCCCCGAGACGACGAGGTAGTTGAGCGTTTCCGTATCGACGGGGAAGAAGCCGCACGTTGCACCGTACTCGGGCGCCATGTTGGCGATGGTCGCGCGGTCGGCGAGCGTAAGTGTGTTGAGACCCGCGCCGTAGAATTCGACGAACTTTCCGACGACGCCCTTCTTGCGCAGCATCTGCGTGACGGTGAGCACGAGGTCGGTTGCGGTCACGCCCTCTTTGAGCGCGCCTGTGAGCTCGAAGCCGATCACTTCCGGGATCAGCATCGACTGCGGTTGGCCGAGCATCGCGGCCTCTGCTTCGATACCGCCGACGCCCCAGCCGAGCACGGCCAGTCCGTTGACCATCGTGGTGTGGCTGTCGGTGCCGACGAGCGTATCGGGGTAGGCGAGCGTTTCGCCGTTGCCGTTCGTCGCCGTCCACACCGTCTGCGCAAGATATTCGAGGTTCACCTGGTGGCAGATGCCGGTGCCCGGCGGCACCACGCGGAAGTTCGCGAACGCATCCTGCCCCCACTTCAGGAACACGTAGCGCTCGCCGTTGCGCTCGTATTCGAGTTCGACGTTGTTGGCGAACGCCTGCGGATTGCCGAAGTCGTCGACGATCACCGAGTGGTCGATGACGAGATCGACCGGCACCAACGGGTTGATCTTCTTCGCGTCGCCGCCGAGCTTCAGCATGCCGTCGCGCATCGCGGCGAGATCGACGACCGCCGGCACGCCGGTGAAGTCCTGCATCAAAACGCGCGCGGGACGAAAGCCGATCTCGCGCTCCGCCCGGCCCCTGTTGTCGAGCCATTCGGCGGCGCCCTCGATGTCGGCCTTGGTGACCGAGCGGCCGTCCTCGTGGCGCAGCAGGTTTTCGAGCAGCACCTTCATCGCGTATGGCAGCTTCGAAATTCCGGGAAGACCGTTCTTCTCGGCTTCGGGCAGCGAGTAATAGACATACTCCCGACCGTCGACGGTGAGCGTCCTCTTGCAGTTGAAGCTGTCGAGGGAGGCCGGCGCAGAGGTGACGGTCGTGGGTGCGCTCACGTTTTCTTCTCCTTAGAGCAAAGGTGGTTTGTCGGTCGGATGCGGGGCAAGAACATCGGCACCGACAGTCTTCCGAAGGTCGTCTGTGCCCGGGCGGGCGGTTCGCCCTTATTTTTTGCAGTAGCGATACGCGAAGCAAGCCAATTATATAGGCGACGAAAGTCGCAAATTAGCACAGCTCTGCTTGTGAATTTTGCAAACTCACGCGCCTTCCTTTCACAAAACGGCGTGTTCCACGCTGAAGCGGGACGATCGCTTGCAACTCCATGCTGACAATTTGACGGTCGAGCGCGGCACCCGCACGGTGATCGCGAACCTTACGTTTACGGCAAATGCAGGCGAAGCGCTGCTGCTGACGGGCCCGAACGGCGCTGGCAAAACGACGCTGATCCGCACCGTCGCCGGTTTTATCGCGCCGGTCAGCGGAAAAATTGCACTCAAAGGCGACGTCGGGGATCGGGATATTGCCGAGCTGTGTCACTACGTCGGTCATTTGACGGGCGTGAAAGCCAACCTTACGGCAGAGCAGAACCTCGCGTTTTGGGCGGAGTATCTCGGCGGAGAAACGACGCGCGCGATGGCCGAGCGTGTGGACGATGCGCTCGACGCGTTTGGCCTTCTCGGACTGGCCGACTATCCGGCCGGTCTGCTTTCGGCCGGACAGAAGCGCCGGCTCGGTCTCGCCCGCCTTCTCGTGGCGGAGCGGCCGATCTGGCTGCTCGACGAACCGACCGTGTCGCTCGATGCCGCATCGACGACGCTGCTGGCCGGACTCATTCAAAGACACTTGGCAAACGACGGTCTCGTGATCGCTGCGACGCACCTGCCGCTGGGGCTCGAACAGCCGAGCTATCTCCGGCTGGGGCCGACAGCGCCAACGGTCGAAGGATCCGCGCAAGGAGCGGCACTATGAGCGGCTTCCTCGCGCTCCTTCGTCGCGACCTGATGCTCGCGGTCCGCGAAGGCGCGGCACTCGGCACGGCGCTCGGCTTCTATCTCGTCGTCGTCGCCATGCTGCCGCTCGGCCTCGGCCCGGACTTGAAACTTCTGTCCCGCATCGCGCCGGGCGTGTTGTGGATCGCGCTCCTGCTTGCCGCGCTGCTCTCGTTGCCGCGCATGTTCGAGGCCGACCACGAGGACGGCTCGCTCGAAGTGATGGCCACCGCGCCGCTTCCGCTCGAACTTGCCGTCGCGGCCAAGGCACTCGCCCACTGGATATCGACCGGCATCCCGCTCGCCCTCATGGCCCCCGTGCTGGGGCTGATGCTGAACTTGGAGCTGTCGCTGACGCCGGTGCTCGTCGCCACCATGCTGGCCGGCACCCCGGCCGTGAGCTTCCTCGGCAGCATCGGCGCGGCCTTGACGCTCAAGGCCCGCCGCGGCGGCCTGCTCCTCGCGCTTCTGGTGCTGCCGCTGTACGTGCCGACCCTGATTTTCGGCATCTCCACCATAGGCTTCGCGAGCGTCGGCCAGGACGGGTTCTCGGCGTCGTTGCTGGTGCTGATGGCCGTATCTGTGGCCTCGATCGCGCTGGCGCCGGTGGCCGCCGCCGCCGCCCTTCGTCTCCAGGTGTCTTAACTCTCGTACAGATAGGCGATCTCCGAATTGCAGTCCCTTGCGCAAAGCCTTAGATGAGCCCCATGCAAACTTTGACCCAACGCTTGGCAAATCCAACCCGCTTCATGGCGTTCTCACGCGCCATCCTGCCGTGGCTGGCGGCCGCCTCGGTCCTCCTCATCGCCTATGCGATGTATCTGGTCTTCTTCGTCGCCCCGCCGGACTACCAGCAGGGCGAGACGGTCAAGATCATGTACATCCACGTCCCCTCGGCGTGGCTCGCGCTCGGGGGCTACGCGATCATCGCCATGTCGAGCTTCGGCCTCTTGGTGTTCCGCCATCCGCTGGCGGACGTCTCGGCCAAGGCCGCCGCTCCCATCGGCGCGGCGTTCACGCTCGCGGCTCTGATCACCGGTTCTCTCTGGGGCAAGCCCATGTGGGGTACCTACTGGGTCTGGGATGCGCGCCTCACCTCGGTGCTGATGCTGTTCTTCCTCTATCTCGGCCTCATCGCGCTCCGTTCGTCGTTGGAAGACGAAGCGCTCGCGAGCAAGCTCACCGCCGTGCTCGCGCTCGTCGGTGTCTCCGTTCTGCCGATCATCAAGTTCTCGGTCGACTGGTGGAACACGCTGCATCAGCCGTCCACCGGCTTCACCTCCACCGTCGATGCCTCGATGCGCACGCCGCTTCTGATCTCGGCCGCGGGCTTCCTGCTGCTGTTCATCGCCCTGCACTTGAAGGCGATGCAGAACGAAATCATGCGCCGCCGCGTGAAGGCGATGCGTGTTGCGGAAGTCGAGCGTGGCGATCGCCTCATGTCGGCGGGCGCGGAGTAGAACCATGGATCTCGGACCGCACGCAGCTTTCATATGGGCGTCCTACGGCGCCTTCGTTCTGATCCTGATGCTTTTGATCTGCTGGATCTGGATTGACGGCCGGCGTCAGGCGCGCGCGCTTGCAGATGCGGACCGGCGCGGCGGAAGACGCCGTTCGGGTGGCGGCGCTCAGGAGGGAACGCGATGACGGCCGGCACAGGCGCACCACGGCCCGCGCGCAAGCGGCGCGGCTGGTCCATGGCGCCTCTCATCATCTTCGCGATCATCGCGGCACTCTTTGCGTTTGCGCTGACGGCGGGCGACCCGAGCAAGCTGCCCTCCGCACTGATCGGCAAGCCCGTCCCCGCGACGGAATTCCCGCCGCTGGAGGACCTGGTCGAAAACGGCAAGCCCGTCCCCGGTTTCGGCGCCGCCGATCTTGGCCGGGGCAAGGTTTCGGTCGTGAACTTCTGGGCGTCCTGGTGCGTGCCCTGCGTCGAGGAGCACCCGCTTTTGATCGAGCTCCGGCAGCGGACGGGCGTCGATATTTACGGCGTCAACCACAAGGATCAGCCGACGAACGGCCGTCGGTTCCTGGGCCGCTATGGCAATCCCTATACGGCCGTCGGCACGGATCGCACCGGCCGCGCCGCCATCGAATGGGGTGTGTATGGGATGCCCGAGACGTTCGTGATCAACGGCCGCGGCGAGATCGTCCATAAGCACGTCGGGCCGATCTCGAAGGAAAGCCTCGAACGCCAGCTTCTCCCCGCCATCGCCGCCGCCCGCGAGACCGCCGCGACGCAGTAGCCGTTTCGAGCAAGTGGCCCTGGGTCCCGGCTCTCGCTGCGCTCGGCCGGGATGACAAGAGGATGCGCGGAGCGCCCTCAAGCGTCCCGCCACTTGCGTCCGAAACGCAAAACAGCGCTTCAGCGCTCGGGGCGCGACCGCGCCCCCGGCGCAAATGCGCCGGCCCTCCACGAAGCACCCGGCCCCTTATCCGAAGCCTCTCGCCACTTGTGTACGAACCCAACAGCAGCGCATCAGCGCTTGGGAGCAAAGCGACCCGCGGCAAATGCCGCGGCCATCCACCCGCACCCGGCCCGTTATCCGAAGCTTCGCGCCACTTGCGTACGAAACTACAACGAGAAAAACTCCCCCCGAGAGTGGTTCAACACCCGCAGATCGCCGGACTTGATGTCGAAGTAGGCGCCGTGCAGCGACAGCCGGCCCTTGTCTTCAACCTCCTTCACGAACGGGAACGTGCGCAGATTGTTGATGGAGGTCTTGATGCCCTCCCGCTCCAGTGCCGAGAGCTGCTCGGCCTTGGGGGCCATCTGATGGGCGGAAAGCACCTTGAGGCGCGCATCGTCCAGCATCGACATCCAGCGCGAGATGAACTGCGCCTCCGTCTGGATCGCGGCGCTCTGGTCGAGGGCGGCTTTCACGCCGCCGCATCCCGAATGCCCCATGATGACGATGTGCTTCACGCGCAGATTGAGCACGGCGAATTCGATGGCCGCGCTGACGCCGTGGAACAGGCCGCCCTTTTCGAACGGCGGGACGAGGTTGGCGACGTTCCGGGCCACGAACAGTTCGCCCGGCATCGCGCTGAAGACCGTCTCGGGATCGACCCGGCTGTCGCAGCAGGAGATGACCATGACCTGAGGGCTCTGGCCGTACGTGGCAAGCTCTTCGTACTGGTCGGCGTTGGGGACGAAATGGCGGTGCTTGAAGCGGCGAAAGCGGTCCGTGAGTTGTTCGGGGAAGCTCGACATGCAGCGGGTTCCAAACTTGGGGTGGGCCTCGCGATCATCGCGGATCGTCCATCCACCCATGCCAAGGAGTGGTGCCGGATGCAATCGGGCACATCGGCCGCGGGTTCCAAAAGGCATGGTAAACCCGGAGTTCCGCCATGCCGCATCGGTTGCGGCGCGGAAGGCGACCCGCTATCGTCCGCCCGCATCGGGGCACAGCCGTAGAAAACAACGGCATTTCAAAGGGGCGCGCCGGCCGCTCACCAAAGGCTAGGCGTGATTTGTCATGACTTCATCGCCATCGGGGTCCGCGTCCACGTCTTTCTCGGCGACCATCGGTAAGGATTTCCTCGCCTCGATCGTCGTTTTTCTGGTGGCCCTTCCGCTCTGTATGGGCATCGCCATCGCATCCGGCCTGCCGCCCACGGCGGGGATCATCACCGGCATCATCGGCGGCATCGTCGTCGGCTTCTTGGCCGGCTCCCCGCTTCAGGTTTCGGGCCCCGCTGCGGGCCTTACGGTTGTCGTCCTTCAACTCGTGCAGGAACACGGCGTCGAGATGCTCGGCGTCATCGTTCTTTTCGCGGGCCTGCTTCAGTTGGCGGCCGGTCTGTTCAAGCTGGGTCAGTGGTTCCGCGCCGTCTCGCCCGCGGTGATCCACGGTATGCTGGTCGGCATCGGCGTCCTGATCCTTGTCTCGCAGTTCCACGTGATGCTGGATATGAAGCCGATCGGCACCGGCATCGAGAATCTGATCGGCATCCCCGGCGCGCTCATGACGGCCCTCACATCGGGCGGCCCGCACTTTGCCGCTGGCCTCATCGGCTTTCTCACCATCGCCGTGATCTTCGGCTGGGGCAGCTATGCGCCAAAATCGCTGCGCGTGATCCCCGCGCCGCTGGTTGGCGTGCTCGTCGGCATGACGACCGCCGTCGCGCTGGGCCTCGATATCGCCTACGTCTCGGTGCCGGACAACATCTGGTCCGAGACCATCTTCCCGACGCCAGAGCGGATGATGCGTGTGCTTGAGCCCGCCATCATGGTCGGTGTCGTCTCGATTGCCTTCATCGCGAGCGCGGAAACCCTTCTCTGCGCCACCGCCGTGGACCAGATGCACTCGGGCCCGCGTACCAAGTACGACAAGGAGCTGTCGGCCCAGGGCGTCGGCAATACGCTTTGCGGCGCGCTTGGCGTGCTGCCGATGACGGGTGTGATCGTGCGCTCGGGCGCCAACGTGGAAGCCGGCGCGTTGACGCGCAACTCGGCCATCCTGCACGGCGTCTGGCTTTTGGTTTTTGCGAGCCTCATTCCCTTCACGCTGCGCTACGTGCCGGTCTCCACGCTGGCCGCTGTGCTCGTGTTCACGGGCTACAAGCTGGCCTATCCCAAGATCGTGCCCGCGCTCATGAAGTTCGGCAAGGGCGAGGTGATCATCTTCGTCGTCACCGTCGTGACGATCGTGCTGACCGATCTCCTGAAGGGCGTCGTGCTTGGCCTCGTGCTCTCGCTCGCCAAGCTGCTCTACGCCTTCTCGCACCTCGTGATCCGCAAGGAAGAGAACCCGGAGGAGAACCGCGTCGACCTGCATCTCTCGGGCACGGCGACATTGATCCGTCTCCCGATGCTGGCCCGCGCTTTGGAAGAGCTGAAGCCCGACGCGAAGGTCCACGTGCACATCGAGGATCTCGATTACATCGACCACGCGTGCATCGACCTGCTGTCGAGCTGGGACCGCCAGCACAAGATCAGCGGCGGATCGCTGGACATTCAGTGGGAAGGGTTGACCGAGAAGTACAAGAACCGGACGGCGGAAGCATTCCGCACCGCCCGCAACAATCCGCTGATCACGGGCCGCTTCCCGCAAAAGACGTAAAGGGAAGCGGCGCTTCCGTATGCCAGGGCGTGGGGTCCGCGAGCGAAAGCTCGTCCCCGCCCCGGCTCGCCGCGATGGCGCGTGCAACGCCTGCCACCGCCCGCCCGGCCGCGTCCGAAAGAGCGGCCGATGGGCTGCTTCCGAGCACGTGCCCGGCAAACAGCGCCGTCAGAAGATCGCCGGTTCCGTGAGGCGCGTACGGGCAGTGCTCCACCGCTGCCACAGCCGCCCGATCCTTCGTCACCAGCACATTCGCGAGCATGCCCTCGGCCGCAGGGATTGAACTCGCCAGCACCGCAGTCCGCCCGAGCGTCCGCGCCGCGGCGGCTGCGTCGGAAGGATTGGCCACAACGCGGCCGGATAGAAAATCGAGTTCGAATGCGTTCGGCTTGAGATACGTGGCGAGCGGAACCAGGTGCTCGCCCACGGCACGGGCCACACCCTCCGGAACGTAGAGCCCGCCCGGCATGTCCCCGAGCACGGGATCGCAGAAAAGCGGCACATCCGGTTTCTGCCGCCGTGCGCGGAGCACGAGCGAGGCTGCCACGTCCACGTGCTCCCGGCTCGGCAGATAGCCGGTGAGGACGGCATCGGCCGCGCCGAGCCATCCGTTCGCGTCCAGCGCCTCGATCATGGCGAGTAGCGTCTCGGGGGCGGTGGGTGTGCCGGCCACGCGGCCGTAGCCGAGGTGGCTCGACAACAGCACCGTCGGCAGTTCGATCGTTTCGTGGCCGAGGCGCGTGAGCGCGGCCCTGACGGCCCGAAGACCGACGCTGCCGCGCGCGACCAGCGACGAAACTGCGATGACAGTGGCCATGAGCCGTCCCCGAAGCGTGCGCGCCTGACGATAGACGGCCGCGAGGCGGCGGCACACGAAAAATCCGCGAGGGGCGGGCTGCCGCATTGGCCACCTTTCGTCGATGGACTAATGTTGCATTGCAGCATTGATCTCGAACGCATATTTGGATCGGCCATGGCTCTCATTCGTCCTCGACGCAGTGTCCTCTACATGCCCGGCGCCAACGAGCGCGCGCTGGAGAAGTCGCGCACGCTCGCAGCCGATGCGTTGATTCTGGATCTTGAGGACTCGGTCGCGCCCGACGCCAAGATCGAAGCGCGCGCCAAGGTCGTCGAGGCGGTGAGAGAGGGCGGATACGGACGCCGCGAGGTTGTGATCCGTCCCAACGCGCTCGAAACGGCCTGGGGCACCGCCGATATCATGGCCGCCGCCGCGGCCGCTCCGGATGCAATCCTGATCCCCAAGGTTCAGCACCCGGGCGACATCATCAGCGCCGCAAAGATCCTGAAGTCGGTCAACGCGCCCGAAAAGACCAAGCTATGGGCGATGATGGAGACGCCGCAGTCCATTCTGCATGCGGCCGATATCGCGGCCGTCGGCGCGGACCCCGAGAACCGGCTCGTTTGCCTTGTCATGGGCACAAACGACCTGTTGAAGGAAAGCCGGGCCCGCGCATTGCATGATCGGTTCGCCGTCGTGCCCTGGCTCGCCATGACGGTTGTAGCAGCCCGTGGCTACGGCCTCGATATCATCGATGGCGTCTACAACGACTTCCGCGACGAAGCGGGCTTCCGCAAGGAATGCGAGCACGGCCGCACCCTTGGCATGGATGGCAAAACGCTGATCCACCCGTCGCAGATCGCGCCCTGCAACGAAATTTTCTCCCCCTCCGAAGAGGAGGTAAATTGGTCGAGGACGATCATCCGCGCCTTCGAAGAGCCCGAAAACAGGGTCAAGGGCGTCATCACGGTGGATGGCAAGATGGTCGAGCGCCTCCATCTCGTGCAGGCACAGCGCACGGTTGCCATCGCCAACTCGGTCAAAGAGATCGAGGAGTGGTTCTAGGCGGAACGCCCTCGAAAGGGGCAATTCCCGCCGTGATCCAATCTGGGGCCTGTCGCCGTAACTTACAGAAATATCAATAAAATACAGGGTGGCTATGCAGCGTAACGTGATTGGAATGGGCCTCGCCATGCGCAGGCTCGGGCTGCTCGTGGTAGCTGTGGCCTCGTCAGGCTGCGCCACCCTCGACATGCCCATGCCTCTCGACATGGATGCCTATACGGCCATGTACGGCCCGCTGCCGGAGGAACGGTTTCCGATTCCGGCGACCAGGATCGCCAACGTCGATCCCAAATACTTGCGCACGCAAGTCCGCTACGAAACTGCGGAGCATCCCGGCACGATCGTCGTCGATACGACCAACCGCTTCCTCTATCTCGTGCAGGACGGCGGTATGGCAATGCGCTACGGCATCGGCGTCGGGCAGGCTGGGCTCGAACTCGAAGGGTCCGCGATTGTCGCCAGAAAAGCCGAATGGCCGCGCTGGACCCCGACGCAGGACATGATCCGGCGCAATCCCGAGGTCAACGCCCAATGGGCGGGTGGCATGCAGCCGGGCCTGACCAATCCGCTCGGAGCGAGAGCGCTTTACCTTCACCGCGACGGGCGGGATACGCTGTTCCGCATTCACGGCACCTCCGAGCCCCGGTCCATCGGAAAGGCCATTTCGAGCGGATGCATCAGGCTGTTCAATCAGGACATCGTCGATCTCTACCGCCGCGTGCCGGTGGGCTCCAAGGTCGTCGTCCTCCAGAATAATGTGGCCGTCAGCGACAGCGGCGGCGCTTCCCCATCCGACCGGGCCCTCTGACCTTTTTCGAGGGAGGCCAGCAACCTCGGTTGCCGCGTTGCGGGCGGAATCGCGCACTCGCCTCGCGAGGCCAAAAGTGGCATAGGACGGCGCGAACAAGATTTCGAGGCGAGACGGACCGATGAGCAAGACGAACCCCGGCAACTTCTTCGAGGACTACAGCGTCGGGCAGATCCTGAACCACGCGACGCCGCGCACCCTGACGGAAGGCGATGTGGCCCTCTACACGAGCCTTTACGGCCCCCGCTTCGCCGTGCAGTCGTCGGACGAATTCGCAAGGCGCCTCGGCTACCCGCGCTCTCCGGTCGACGATCTGCTGCTGTTCCACGTCGTGTTCGGCAAGACCGTCCCCGACGTTTCGCTGAACGCCATCGCCAATCTCGGCTACGCGGGCGGCCGCTTCCTGAAGCCCGCCTATCCCGGAGACACGCTTTCGACGGTCTCCGAGGTCATCGGCCTCAAGGAAAACTCCAACAAGGAAACGGGCACCGTCTACGTCCGCTCCACGGGCCGCAATCAGCGCGGCGAAGTCGTGCTCGAATACACGCGCTGGGTCATGGTGCGGAAGCGCGACAAGGCGTCTCCGGCCCCTGAAGCCGTCGTGCCGCAGCTTGCCGACCGCGTGGATCCGAAAGACATCGGCGCCGCCGTGCCCGCGCTCGATATTTCCGCATACGATTACGCCCAGGCGGGCGCGCCCTATCGCTGGGGCGACTATGAGGTGGGCGAGAAGATCGACCACGTCGACGGCATGACGCTCGAAGAAGCCGAGCATCAGATGGCGACGCGCCTCTATCAGAACACCGCCAAGGTGCACTTCAACCAGCACACGGAATCGAAGGGCCGTTTCGGCAAGCGCATCGTCTACGGCGGCGTGACGATCTCGCTCGCACGCGCGCTCTCGTTCAACGGGCTCAACAACGCGTTCCACATCGCCGCCATCAACGGCGGCCGCCACGTCGCGCCGCTGTTTGCAGGCGATACCGTCTACGCATGGTCGGAAGTCCTCGAAAAGGCAGAGCTGCCGGGACGCACCGATGTCGGCGCACTCCGCACCCGCCTCGTCGCCGTCAAGAACCAGGACGCGAGCACGTTCCCGTTCAAGAAGGACGACGGCGGCTACGCGGACGGCGTGATCCTCGACCTCGACGTCTGGCTCGTGCTGCCGCGCTAGACCATGATCGTTTCAGGCCCTATCGGCCTGAAACGTGAATCATCGGTCTTATCGAAGATCATCCCGTAACGCGGATCGTTTGAGCGTGGCGCGCTCGGTGAGGCGCGATTCTCGACGGCTCGCGCGCGTTGTGTATAGTTGGCGACGAAAGTCGAATCACGTCCTGCAGGAGGTGACATGCGGCAGGGTGGGGGCCCTGTCCGTCGTTCCGGCGTCATCGACAAAATTTCAGGTGTGGAACGTGGGCACTGGCGGATGGCGTGCAGCCGTCCTCGGAGGGGGCGAGGCAACTCGTCGAGCAATTTTTGACGCATAAAGTGGCTGTCATTGGAGCGGGCCTGGCGGGTCTTTCGTGCGCATCCTACCTGCGGCGTGCCGGCTGCTTCGTCGATGTCTTCGAGCAGGAACGGGGCATCGGCGGTCGCGTTGCGACAGCGCGCGTCGGCATGGTCCCGTTCGATTCCGGCGCGCAGTACCTCACCGCGCGTTCGGACGTATTTCGAAACTATATCAACGAGCTGGTCTCGTCGGGTTATGCGGCGCGCTGGGACCCCAAGGTGTCCTCGGGCGAGACGAAGGGCATTCAGCTTCACACGTGGTATGTCGGAACGCCCGGCATGAGCTCCATCGTACGTCCGCTGGCCGAGAGCGTGCGCGTCCACACCAGCCGCAAAGTGCACACGCTGTCTCAGACCGACAAGGGCTGGACGATCTGGTTCGACGACCAGACGAACGTCGGCCCCTTCGCAGCCGTTGCTGTCGCCATCCCGGCGCCTGCCGCGCGGCTTCTGCTTGGCCGGATCGAAGGCATGGTCGAAGCGCTCTCGCGCGTCAGGATGCAGCCGACGTGGTCCGTCATGGTGCGCCTCGACCGGCAAACGCTGCCCGAGCAGGATGTTTACTCCGACATGTCGGAAGTGCTGCGCTGGATTGCGCGCAACAGCTCGAAGCCGGGCCGCAAGCCGCAAGGCGAAATGATCGTGATCCACGCGTCGCCCGCTTGGAGCCGTGAAACCGAGGATGCCGACCCGGAAGCCGTCGCGGAGGAGCTTTGGGGCGAGGTGACGCGCCAGCTTGGCCTGCCCGCGGTCGCACCTCAGCAAATGCTTGCGCACCTCTGGCGTCATGGATTGGTGGAACAGTCTCTCGGCGATACGTTCATCTATTCGACGCACTACAAGGTGGGAACCGCCGGAGACTGGTGTCTCGGACGGCTTGCAGAGCACGCGTACGAAAGCGGACAAGGCTTGGGCCGGGCCATCGTTAATTCGCTATAGGTCGCGGCCTTGCACGCCATGATGCGCTCTGACGCGGTTTTCGAGCCCTTTGGCGAATTGCGTCGCGTAGGGTCGGCGCGCTAAAAGGCCAGGAGGACTTACGGAATTGTTTGTTGCCGTGGACGCGGCATGGCCGCGTGCGGCCGTCTGCGATGAGCGGCAGACCGATTGTAAGGCCCGCAAGGGCCGCGCCAATGTCTTGCGGGGGACGAGGAACTGATGGCTGAAGCCAAAGCCGAGAGAGGCGCGAAAGCGGAACGCCCGCTTTCGCCGCATCTTCAGGTCTATCGACCTGAGATCAACATGGTGATGTCGATCGTCCATCGCATCACCGGGTCGGCCCTATATTTCGGCACCGTGATCGTCGCTTGCGTTCTTATGGCCGTGGCGACGGGCGCAGAGGCGTACGATTACGTGACGGGTCTGCTCTCCACGTGGTTCGGTCAGCTCGTGCTGCTCGGTTACACGTGGGCGCTTCTTCATCATCTCGCTGGCGGCCTGCGCCATTTTCTTTGGGATACGGGCCGCGGCTTCGATCTCAAGACCATCGATCTTCTGTCGTGGGCGACGCTCGCGTTTTCGGCGACGGGCACGGTGCTGGTTTGGGGATACGCCCTCTTCTTTGCGGGAGGTGCCGCGCCGTGACCATGCGAACGCCGCTCAAGAACGTGCGCTACCTCGGCTCGGCGAAGGAGGGCACGGATCACTTCTGGACTCAGCGCGTCACGGGCGCCGCCAACGCGCTGCTCGCCGCGTTCGCCGTCTGCCTCGCGCTCTCCCTCGTCGGTGCCGATTACGCAACCGTGAAAGCGACGCTGGCTAAGCCGCTTGTCGCGCTGCCGCTGCTGCTTTTCGTGGTGTCTGCCGCCATCCATATGCGCCTCGGCATGCAGATCGTCATCGAGGACTATGTCCACGGCGAAGGCGCGAAGATTGCGCTCGTCGTCGCCAATACGTTCTTCGCGGTCGCCGTCGGCGCGGCCGGCGTGTTCTCCATTCTCAAGATCGCCTTCGGAGGCTGAGGTCACGATGGCCGAAAACACAAACGCCACAGCGCCCGCTCTGAATGGCCGCGCCTATCCTATTCAGGACCACACCTATGACGTGATTGTCGTCGGCGCAGGCGGCGCGGGTCTGCGCGCAACGCTCGGCGCGGCGGAAGCAGGCCTCAAGACCGCATGCATCACCAAGGTCTTTCCGACACGCTCGCACACGGTGGCCGCGCAGGGTGGCGTTGCCGCCTCGCTCGGAAACATGGGCCCCGACAACTGGCGCTGGCACATGTACGACACCGTCAAGGGCTCCGACTGGCTCGGCGACCAGGACGCGATCGAATATCTGTGCCGCCACGCGCCCGATGCGGTCTACGAGCTTGAGCACTACGGCGTGCCGTTCTCGCGCACCGAGGACGGCAAGATCTACCAGCGCCCGTTCGGCGGCATGACGACGGAGTTCGGTTCCGGCCCGCCCGCGCAGCGCACGTGCGCCGCGGCCGACCGCACCGGCCATGCGATGTTGCACACGCTTTACGGCCAGTCGTTGCGCCATTCCGCCGAGTTCTTCATCGAGTACTTCGCCCTCGATCTGCTGATGGACGACGACGGCGCATGCCGCGGCGTGCTCGCGCTCTCCATGGAGGACGGCACGCTGCATCGCTTCCGCGCCAAGCGCACGATCCTCGCGACCGGCGGTTATGGCCGCACCTACTTCTCATGCACGTCGGCGCACACGTGCACGGGCGACGGCAACGCCATGGTGCTGCGCGCGGGCCTGCCTCTGCAGGACATGGAGTTCGTGCAGTTCCATCCCACCGGAATCTACGGCGCGGGTGTTCTCATCACCGAAGGCGCGCGCGGCGAAGGCGGCTATCTCACGAACAGCCAGGGCGAGCGCTTCATGGAGCGCTATGCTCCGCATGCGAAAGACCTCGCTTCGCGCGATGTCGTCTCGCGCTCCATGACGGTCGAGATCCGCGAAGGCCGCGGTGTGGGCCCTGAGGGCGACCACATCTATCTCCACCTCGATCACCTGGATCCCAAGATCCTGCACGAACGCCTGCCCGGTATCACCGAAAGCGCGAAAGTGTTCGCGGGGGTGGACCTGCGGCGGCAACCGATCCCGGTGCTGCCGACCGTGCATTACAACATGGGCGGCATCCCGACGAACTATCACGGCGAAGTGCTGACCCTGAAGGACGGCGATCCCAATCACGTCGTGCCGGGGCTGATGGCTATTGGCGAAGCGGCGTGCGTCTCCGTGCACGGTGCCAACCGCCTCGGATCGAACTCGCTGATCGACCTTGTCGTGTTCGGCCGCGCGGCCGCAATCCGTTGCGCCGAGCAGATCGAAAAGGGCGCGTCTCAGCCCGACATTCCGCAAGCCGCAACGGAGAAGGCGCTCGCCCGCCTCGACCGCTATCGCTACGCAAAGGGTCCGGAGCCGACGGCCTCGCTACGCCTCAAGATGCAGAAGGTGATGCAGGCGAACTGCGCCGTGTTCCGCGACGGGCCGGTGCTGAAGGAGGGCGTCGAGAAGATCGCCGAGATCTGGAACGCGTCGGACGGCATCGGCGTCTCCGACCGCTCGCTGATCTGGAATTCGGACCTGATCGAAACGCTCGAATACGACAATCTCATTGCGCAGGCGGCGGTGACGGTGGTCGGCGCGGAAAACCGCAAGGAAAGCCGCGGCGCGCACGCGCGCGAAGATTATCCGGACCGCAACGACGCCGAATGGATGAAGCACACGCTTGCCTTCGCGGACTACGGAACGAAGACAGTATCCCTCGACGTCCGCCCCGTTCATACCCACACGCTCACCAACGAGATCGCCTACATCGAACCGAAGGCGCGCGTGTATTAGGCCAGACGCGCGGAACGACATCGTTCTGGGACACGCCGAGCGGATCGTGTCAGTTTAGGGCCGGTCGAACGTGCGCACGCATATTCTTGACTGACGTAGTCAGAAATATAATCTGAGATCGTCTTGAGCCTATCCTTTTTTGGGGAGCCAGCATGTCGAACGATCCCGTCCGCCCTTACAACCGTCTGATCGTCCCGGGCCTTGGGCCCCTCTATGGCAACTTGAGCGAGTTCGCTGAAACGCTGCTGCGTGTTGTGGCTGGCCTGGCGCTGGTGACGCACGGGTTTCCGAAGATCCTCGATCCCATCAGCCGTACCGGGCTTGTCGAAAGCCTCGGCATTTTCCCCGGTCCGCCGGAGCTATGGGCCGTGCTTCTCGCCATGACGGAATTCTTTGGCGGCATCCTGATCGCGATTGGGCTCCTGACGCGGCCGGCTGCTTTCGCGGGCCTGTTCGTGCTGCTCGTCACCGTCTACTTCCACTGGATTGTCCAAAGCGAAGGATACGGCGGGTCCGAGAAGTCGATCCTGTGGGCTGCGATCCTGTTTTACTTAGTAATCCGCGGCGCCAATTCTCACTCGGTTGACGCGCGTCTGGGAAAAACCTTCTGAGTCTCGTCGCGTTCGTTCTTATCGCCAGCGTCTTTCCACGGTTCCACGAAACGCGGAAAGACGCTGGCGTGGCCCTTCGCGCGGGTGTAGGAGCAGGGCTCGACCGCGCAAAATCGGCCGATGGGAGGACAACGCGCTTTGACGTCCAAGCGTAATCAGGGCGGCTCTCACGATGCCGACACGCGGATCGCGCCCGATCCGTTTGCGGCCGTCCTGCCGGCCATCGCAGCCCTGGGCGCCATCTCTTCGATTGCGACGATCAACTGGGCGGCAACAGAGCGTGCACCGGACCGCATCCGGCCGAAACGCAAAGCCGCAACGGCGCTCCGCGAACTCGAAACGTGCTGCCTCCACCTTTGCGAAATCTTCCGGCGCTTCCAGCGCAATCCGGCGCTCTTCGCCGGCGAAGGCGCGCAAGGCTCCTCCCCGCTCAAGTTCGGCGTGCACGGGCCGCGCGTGAGCGGCGATGCCGCCCGCCTCTATCAGCAGGTCATGAACGATGTCGCGTCCATGCTTGTGCTTGCCGCGCAAAACGCTTTCGAGGTGATGTGCGCGGTCGAGGATGGGACTGTGGACGCGCCCGAGGCGATCTTTTTCGGCTTCGGCGAATGCCAGGACCAGCTCAACAAGCTGATCCAGAATCGCGCAACGTTGAAGGCGTCCGTCGATACGGGGGCTGAAGTCGCCGAGCGGCTCACCGAACTCGTGCGCGAGCTCAAGAAATACCGAACCGACTGATCCCGCGAGCTTTCCACCTCGCTCCTGTCATCCCGGCCAAGTGACGGCGAATGCCGGAACGCAGCGCCGGGACCCAGGAAAAGCTTCTACCGCAAAATATTGCGTCTTCGACGGGTCCTACGCTGGGTCCCGGATAAGGCTCCGCCTTTCCGGGATGACACGAGCGGGACGGCCTAACCCCGCGTTCCCAATTCGTCGAACAGCACCGAGAACGTAGAGCCTTTTCCCACTTCGCTCGTGATCCTGAGTTCGCCGCGGTGCCGGATGACGATGTGCTTCACGATCGCAAGCCCGAGCCCCGTACCGCCCTTTTCGCGGCTGGCCGCGGCGTTCGCGCGGTAGAACCGTTCGGTGAGGCGCGGCAGATGTTCGGGCGGAATGCCTTGCCCCTCGTCCGCGACCGCCACCAGCCCGCGCGACACCGGCGGCACGCCGTCCATCACGCGCGACACGGCCACTTCGACGCGCCCGCCCTCGCGGCCATACTTGATGGCGTTGTGCACGAGGTTCTGGATGACCTGCACGATCTCGTCGCGGTCGCCGCGGATGCGGATCGGGGTTTCGCCCTTCGTCACCACGATTTTGATCTTGGACGCCTCCGCGAGCGGATCGAGCGCCTGCGCCACATAGGAAGCGACATCGTTGAGATCGACGATCCCCTTAGGCGGCAGATGCACTTTCATTTCGACCCGGCTGAGCGAAAGCAGGTCGTCGATGAGCCGCGTCATGCGGTTCGCCTGGCTCGCCATGATGCTGAGAAACCGATCCCGCGCTTGCACGTCGTCGCGGGCCGGACCCTGCAGCGTTTCGACAAACCCCCGCAGCGAAGCCAGCGGCGTCCGCAGCTCATGGCTGGCGTTGGCGATGAAGTCCGCACGCATCTGCGCAAGCTTGTCCTGCTCGGTGAGATCCCGGAACGAGATGATGAGCAGCGGCAGCCCCCGTTGAGCTTCTCGGCCGCCAAGGCGCGAAACCGTGGCGGAGAGGCGACGCTCGACGGGCACTCTTTCGTAGAAGTTGACGACGATGGGCTCGCGCAGCGAGGGCTGAGCCGCTTTATCGACGGCCTCGTTCAGGGCCGGGTCGCGTGTGACGTGACTGAACGGCTGACCCACGCGCACGCGCGGGAAAATGTCGATGAAGCGCCCGTTGAAGTGCATGACCGTGAAGTTCTGATCGAGCGCGACGACCGCATCGGGAATCGCATCGAGCAGCGGCCGCCAGCCCGTGGCACCGCGCTCCGAAAGGTGCGGGCCGAGGCGAAGGTTGGCCGGTTCCGGGATCGCGAACGGGTCTTCCTCGTTCGTGTCGTCCGGTTCCTGCGCCATGACGATGGCGGACATGACGAGGAACCCCGCGAGTGATGCCAGCCACGACAGACCGCCGATAAGGGTTAGCGCTGCGAACAACAGCGCGGCCACGGTCAGAGGGCGAGACCTGCGCCGTGCGCGGGGCCCGTAAGCGCCGAGCCGTGAGAGGACTGGCGCAAGCCAATGGTTCAATGCTGACAGGTATCGGGTCAGCGGCCGGGGATCTGTCATGGGCGAGGATAATGCCCAGATCCTGGGCGGCGCCTCAAGCATCACGATGCACCGCCCGTTTGGCCACCCATCGTTGACACGGCATTCAAATCGGGCCCCTCTCTATGCGTCTGGCAGTCAGGCCTCCCGATAAACAACACTTGTGTGACAGTTTATCGTGGGGCGAGAGCCCAACCGGGGAATGCGATGAGCAAGGCGAAGGACGACAAAGCGGATGCAAAAGCCGCGGAGGCCCGTCTTCGGGCTCTCAAGAAATTCGATCTCGACAATCCGGAGTTTCCACCCGAACTCGATGCGGTCGCGCTCGCGTCCGGCGGCTATCCCTACGACGAGCGGCTGAAACGCAAGGTCTACGAGGACGAGCTCATCAAGCTGCAGCTTGAGCTGCTCAAGCTGCAGACGCACGTGGCCGAAGCGGGCGAGCGCATCGTCGTGCTGTTCGAGGGCCGCGACACGTCAGGCAAGGGCGGCTGCATCTCTCGCATTTTGGCGCGCTTGAACCCGCGCCACGCGCGCTCCGTAGCGTTGTCGAAACCGACGGAGTCCGAACGCGGGCAATGGTATTTCCAGCGCTACATCGCCCACTTGCCGACGCGAGGGGACATCCTGCTGTTCGACCGATCCTGGTACAATCGCGCCGGCGTCGAACCCGTGATGGGCTTCTGCACGCCTGAGCAAACCGCGAATTTTCTGCGCGACGCACCCGCGTTCGAGGAGCTGCTGGTGCGCGACGGCATCCGCTTCTTCAAGATCTATCTGACGGTCGGCCGCGAGATGCAGCTCAAGCGATTTCACGAGCGCCGTCACGAACCGTTCAAGCAGTGGAAAATCACGGAGGTCGATCGCGCGGCCATCGGCAAGTACGATGCCTACACCCACGCCGAGCGCGAGATGCTGCGCTTCACGCACACCGCCGTGAGTCCGTGGACCGTCATCGCCGCCAACGACCAGCGCCGGGCTCGGCTCGAAGCGATGCGCGTCATCCTCACCGCGCTGGACTATCCCGGCAAAGACAAGGATGTCGTCGGCGCACTGGACCCCAAAATCACCAAGTCCGGCGCAGACCATCTAGCCGGCCTCAACGGTGAGGATGAGCAAGGAGCCGAAGCCTAAATCTCCGGAGCGGGACATCGAACAAGTCCGCTCCGGAGCGTTTGCGTCGTTGCGTCTGCCTGCCTCGGCGGCGCTACGGCAACCGGCCGCCAGCAGTGAACAAGCCATAGAGCCAAGCCGTTGCGGCGCCGAACCCGGCGCCCAGCACCAGCACAGGCCAGATCAGATCGGGATCGGCGTTGAGAAACAACGTCTCGCCCCTGACGAGCGGAACGAGCACGAGCACGCCGATGAGCGCCGGTCCGACGATGCCGAGAACGGCGCCCCTCACCGTCATGGACCCTTGCGGCACGTCGCCGAGGATCGCGGCGAACACCATGCCCCAAACGCCGCCCCAGACGACATCTGTGACGATCTGCGGAAGGCCCGTCAGTCCCGAGGTCTCAAGCGACCAAGGTGTACGCGAGATGTGCCCGGCGTCTGCCAGGCAAAGGGCGATCAACTCGTGCACGGTGACCAGCGCGATGGCCCCTGCAACGAAGCCGATCAGCAGGTTTTTGAAAGAAGTCCCCTCCATGTCGTGTCTCCCCTTCCCGGTTGATTATGGGCTTTATGCCCGGTTTTTCCTCAGTATTAACCGGATCGGAGAGGGGCGGAAGAGGCGCCGCAAACGAAACCGAGACTCGCATCTCGCGGGGTATTGATCAAATATTCAACCTTAAATTGTATTTTGATGTCGTTGATCGATTCACCCGTCGTGGAGCGGCCGATGCCATCTGTCCGCGTAGAGCGTGTGCCTGTCGAAACTCTGAGCCTCGGCCGGTTCGGGTTCGATCATCTTCAATTGGTCTTTCGCAGTGATTTCGAGGCCGCCCGCGCGCCTCAGGAAGACTGGTTCGTGATCGAAGGGATTCGGGACGCCAATGGGCGCGATGTCCGCCTTGCGGTGGACGGCTGGCACGGCGGCACCACGTTGTCCGATGCCAACGGTGGCCTCGTGGGTGACGCGCTGACGGCGCGGATCGGAACGCCGGAGAGCCGCGGCCCGCGCGAAATCGCGGAGGGCAGCGGTGCCGTCGAGCTGTGGGCGACGCTGGTCTCCTACGCAGCCGAGATCGAGGCACAGAAATTCCCCTACATCGCACTCGCGCTGCCGGGATCGCCGCTTCCCACGCTCAACTCGTCGTCGCTCGTGTCGTCGTTGCTCTATCACGCGGGTTTGGACATCGGCGACGCCATGCCGGCGGGTCTGCGGTTTTCGCCCGGCAAGAAAACGCTGCTTGGCACCTCGGCCGACGAGACGCTCGCCACCGGCAAAAGCTTCAATGCCGTGCTGGCGGGCGCTGGCGACGACCGGCTCTTTGGACGCAACGAGCAGGGCGTGGTCGACAAACTTTTCGGCGGGCGCGGAGACGACGTCATCCACTGGTCCGAGGGCTTCGACATCGTGCATGGCGGCGAGCCGGGCCTTGCCTATGAGGACGACGGTGTCGACACCATCGACTATTCCGGTGCCGGGAAGGTCCGGCTCGAAGCGCCGCGTCCGGGCCCGGCTCATGTCGCGCCGGACTTTATCGCGAGCTACGCTGGCGGAGAGGACCGTCTCTTCTCCATCGAGCACATCGTCTGGGACGTACGGAGCGACCGGCTCTCGATCGGGCCGGGCGTTGGGCTCTCATCTCCCCCCGTCAGGATCGATTTCGGAGGCGAGCACCCGTCTGGGAAAGGCGATGTGATCGATCTGGCTGCGGCCGACGCCGGCTTCGAAATCGTACCCGCAGGGGAGCGCACACTTCAGTTCACGGCGCGCGTGCCGTGGAACGGCGCAGAGGCGCACGGTCTCAATGTTCATGGCGCGGAATGGATCGTCGGCTCACCGCACGGAGACCGCTTCGTGCTTGCGAAAGGACTGCGGGGCGTCGAAGGCGGTATGGGCGACGACGTCTTCGATCTGAGGGCGGCGGAGCGCATGTTCGTGTCGCCCGGCGGCGGCGAAAATACCGTGATCGTCGGCGCGGGCGAGATCGCGGCCCGGAGCGGAGCGGGCGTCGACCGTTACGTTATTGCCCATCCGTCGGCATCGCTCGTGATCGACGACGCTCTGCCCCACGACCGCATCGTGGTCGCATGGACGCCGGCGCGCGTGAGCGCTGCCTACGATGCCGCCAGCCCCCGGGATCTTGTCGTTCGCGTTGAGTCGGAGATCGACAATGAGACCGGCGCCGAGATCCGTGTCCGAGGCCATCAGGCGGGAGATCTGGGTCTCGACAGCGCGCGAGGCATTGCCTGGGTTGCGGACGGCCAACACTTCACGATGACGTCGCCGCCGCCGACCGAACCGGCAAACGCTGTCGAGGTGAGCGATTCGATTGCGATCTCGCCGGAAGCCACGAGCCGCGTTTGGGGCACGTTGGAGCCGGATGACATGGCAGACGTCGCGGAGTGCGGGATGATCGGCCTGTCTCTGTGGGACCCGATCGGCCTTCTGGGCGGCGGTTAGCCTCGGCCGATTTCACGTGAATCGCCCACGGTGAAGACTTGCTGGAGCCGCCGGGAGCGCCATGACATGGTGTCGAGAGCGGGAATGGAAAAGCAGATCATGGCTTGGCAACGGCGGAACGCGGCGGTGAGCGGGCTTGTGGCCGTCGCTTGCCTTGCGGTCCAGGTTTCGGCCGCGGCCTCCGAAAGCTGCGCCCCGGATCTCGGCACGACGCATGAAGTGGTGCGCGTGATCGACGGCGAAACGGTCGAACTCGACGACGGCCGGCAGGTGCGCCTGATCGGCGCCATGGCGCCGCGCCCGAACGCCCTCACCGTCGATACGCAAACCTGGCCACCCGCCAAGGAGAGCACGCGCGCCGTCGAAGCCCTCGTGCTCAATCGGACGGTCACGCTGCGCTATGAAGGCCGCCGCCGCGACCGCTATGGACGCATCCTGGCCCAACTCTACGTGAAGACCGGCGGCAACGAGACGTGGGTCCAGCGCCACCTCGTCGCTGAAGGGTACGCCCGCGCCTACACGCTTCCCGGAAACGCGGGCTGCGTCTCTGAACTCATAAAAGCCGAAGACGAAGCCCGCCGTGCCCGTCGCGGTCTTTGGAGCGGCGGTACGTTCCGCGTCTTCGCGGCTTCGGACGAAGACGCCCTCTTGCGTCTCGTCGGCCGGTTCGTCGTCGTCGAGGGCCGCGTGGCGAGCGTCACGCGCACGCGTCGGTACACCTATCTCAACTTCGGTCGCGATTGGCGCGAGGACTTTACCGTCAGCCTCGCAACGCGCGTCGTGGATCGCGCGGAGGGCGGAGCGGAGCGCATCTCCGCCATCGAGGGTCGGACGATCCGCGCGCGCGGCTGGATCGAGCGGCGGAACGGACCGGCGATTGAGGTGGGCGGGTTCGAGGAGATCGAAGTTCTCGACGCGCCCCCGGCCGCCGACGCGGCAGATGCCTGGTCCCCTCCCCCGTCATGGCGGAGCCATGCTCCGCATGGACGTGGGGAAGGATTAGAGGCGGGGGGAAGCCCAACAGCAGACGGTCTGGGTACCCCCCTCCTAACCTCCCCACGTCGAGTCGGAGACCCGCCTCCGGCGAGATGGGGGAGGGATATGGCGGTGAACGCGGCTGTGTTGTTGCTCTCGAAAAAAACGCCCCGCCGAATCCTCAGCGGGGCGCTTCAATTTTCCTGAACGGCAGAGCGCTTACGCGGCCTTGACCTCGTCGTCCGCACCCTCCGCGAGGCGGCGTCCGCGGGCGCTCTTCGAGAGCACTTCGGTGATGCGCTGCACGGCACCGCGGTCGTCGAGCTTTTCGACGGCCGCAATTTCGCGCGCCATCCGGTCGAGGGCATCCTCATAAAGCTGCCGCTCGGAGTAGGACTGCTCGGGCTGGGCTTCGGAGCGGTAAAGATCGCGCACGACCTCGGCAATCGAGATCAGATCGCCGGAGTTGATCTTCGCGACATACTCCTGAGCCCGGCGGCTCCACATCGTGCGCTTCACGCGCGCGCGGCCTTTGAGCGTCTCCATCGCCTTCTTGACGACGCCGTCCTCTGCAAGCTTTCGCATGCCCACGCTCTCAAGCTTGCCGGTCGGCACGCGCAGCGTCAGCTTCTCCTTGTCGAAGGTGATGACGAACAGCTCAAGCGACATGCCCGCGATTTCCTGCTCCTCGATTCCGGTGATTCGGCCGACACCGTGTGCGGGGTAGACAATGAATTCGTTGGTCTTGAAGCCGTGGCGCTGGCTGACAGATTTCTTCTGCGCATTCTGGGCGCTCATGATCTGGCGCGCAGCGGCAGCTTTCTCTGCGATGGCCTTGGGCGACGCGGGCGTAGCGGCAGCGGCGGGTTGCACCGGCGCCGTCAGCTTCTGGCTGCCTGTCGTCTTCGCAAGCGCAGCAGCGGCGCGGGCCGGCTGCACGGATGCTGCGGCGGCCGGAGCCTTCGCGACCGTCTTCTGAGCGGCCGCTTTTTGAGGCGCAGAGGCCACGGCTTTCGGCGCGGCCTTTTTGGCGGCGACAGGCTTCTTGGCCGGAGCGGCAGCCTTCTTCGGAGCGGACTTGGCGGTAGTTACCTTGGCGGCGGCGGGTTTCTTGGTGTGACTGGAGGGCGCGGCCGAAGCCTTTTTCGTGCCGCTCTTGGCAGCGGCGGACGGCCGGGCAGGAGTCTTCGACGCAGCGGGCTTCGACGTCCGAGCCTTCGCGTGCACTTTAGTCTTCTGAGCCATAGGCTTCTGTCTCACTCTCTCTTGTCACATTTCCCGGCCGCAGGGGCGGCAGGGCGACGCTGCACGGGTTAGGAAACAACCCGCAGGGCGTGCAGCCTTACACAAGCACAACCCCGGTACGTCGGCCTGTTACCGTGCCGTCGCCCCAGGATTTCTCCATATGTCGGGTTGCCGATCCGAAATCGCTACCCGGCTATCTAAGTTTCGGACGATAAGTCACAGTAATCAGGCACGTATTAGCGAGCACGCCAAAAGCACCCCACCCGGACTTGATCTGTCGGCGGTAAGGTGCTGCGTTGATGCCGCATTCGTTCCTGTTCAGTTCTCATTCTTCCGATAATATACTTGTAACACAAATTTCATGAAAATTGAAGCGCAGCCCGGAATATCGGTGTTCGAGGCCTTAAAGAAATTGATTAAGTCTCCAATTCGAGGCAGCAGCGGAGAGCGTCAAGTTGCGCGCGCATCGGAGCAGATGATCGTTAGTCCCCCGAACCGGGCTCGGAAGAAAAATATTTATCGAACTTATCTTCTTCGTCTCTATACTTGTCGGCATCCGCGTATGCGGCCTTCTTTGCAGTAAGATTGGGCCATTTGTCTGCAAACTCGCGGTTGACCTCCAGCCACCGCTCGATGCCCGGTTCCGTGTCGGGTTTAATCGCGTCAGCGGGGCATTCCGGCTCGCACACGCCGCAATCGATGCACTCGTCGGGGTGGATCACCAACATATTCTCCCCCTCGTAGAAACAGTCGACGGGGCACACCTCGACACAGTCGGTGTACTTGCACTTGATGCACTTCTCGTTGACGACGTAGGTCATGGGGCCGTTATCCGGGTCGTTTCAAGGACCATGATCGCGTCAGGCCCTATCAGCCTGAAGCGTGAATCATCGGTCTCATCAAAGACCTAGAGCGTCTTCCGATCCGTTTCCCTCGGATCGGAAGACGCTCCAGGTCGCGCGCTTGCCAAGGGGTGTGCCAAATGCGGCTCACCATAGCAAGGCACCACAGCGTCTCACGGCACTGCCGGGCATTTTACCTCCCTTCCGAACCGCGGTCCTTGAAGCTCGCGATCAGCCGCCGGTCGCGTTTTGTCGGCCGTCCTGCGCCAGCCGTCCGCGCGCCCCATGCGACGGGCTCCGGGCCGCCCCCAATCGCCTCGCCAGCGGTCGGTTGAGGCGGCGGGGTCAGATCCTCGTAAAGCGCCTGCGCCTCGCTCGCGGGGCCACGCCGATGCCCGATCCCGGCGACACGCAGAACCCGCACGGTTCTGTTGATACGAGACGTGATGACGTCTCCGATCTTTATCGCCTGGCTCGGCTTCTCGGCCCGAATGCGGTTGACCTTGATCTTGCCGTCCGTCACGGCCGTCGCCGCGAGCGTCCGCGATTTCGCGACCCGCGCGAACCATAGCCACTTGTCGAGGCGTTGAGCGGTTTCGGTGGCTGGCCCGGCATCGGCCGGCCGCGTCATGACGAATTTTTCTCCCGCGCCTGCTTGGCGAGTTCGTCACGCAGCGCGCCGAGAGAAGCGAACGGAGAATCGGGATCGACGCCGCCTTTCTTGGGCGGGCTCGCGGAGCGGATGGCCGGGCCGCTTTGGCGGTCTTCGTGCCGCCGCCGCTCGTCGCGCCGACGGTCGCCGCCCGAAACACCATCGCGTGCACCATCGCGCGAACGCGGTCCGCGTGACCGCCCGCGGTCGTTTTGATCTCCCGCTCCCCGTTGAGGTGGCCGATCCCGGCCGCGCTCGCGAGGCCCGCGCGGCGTGTCCGATACGGCCTCTCCGTTCGTGGCGGCGGGTGCGCCGTTCGCCGAGGCCGGCGTCGCAGCCTGCGCGGCGTGCGGGTGACCGTCCCTGCGCTGCGGGCCTCGGCGTCCGCGATGCGGCCGGCCTTCACGATGGCCTTGGCGCTCATCGCCCCGTCCGTCTCCCTGGCGTCCTTCTCCGTGACGATGGCGTCGCGGCCGCCAGATCTCGATCACGACCGTATCGGGTTCCGCTGAAGGCGAAGCGGGGGCCTCGGCTGCGGCAGGAGCCTCAGCCGAATCCGCAACTGACGCCTCCGCTGTCGTTGCCGCTTCCGGCTCCGTGGCAGCGGCGCTTGGCGCCTCCGCGTCCTGAGGCGCGGGTTCCGCCACCGCTCCATCTGCTGTGACGGATTGAGGGGTTGGCTCGGCCGACGGCGTCTCTGCCGCCTCGGCCTTTTGAGGCTCGACGGGCCGCGGCATGGTCTTGCGGTCGAGCCGGAAGCCGAGAACCTTGAGCACGTTGGACAGTTCGTCTGGCGAGCAGCCGAGAATGGACATCATCTCTGGCGTGACGACGAAACCGCCGTCGCCCGTCGCACCTTTCGGCGGTGCGGTGGGGTTGTCCGGGTTGGCGCGCCAAGCGAGCAGCGGGCGGATGAGATCGGCTAGCCGCTCCAGAATGTCGATGCGCACCGCGCGAGGGCCGCACACGTGGAAACCGTGCGCACGGTAAAGCGCTTCCGGTACGTCCGGCTGGGCCACGGCCGACGTCAGTCCGGCACGCGGCATCTCGGGCAGCGCGTCGAGCGAGAGGCTCTGTGCAGGGCCATGCTTGAGCGCCCAGAGGGTCGCGGCCAATTCGGCGGGTGCAGGTTTCAGAAGCGACGGAAAGAAGATGTTGAACGCACCGAAGCGCACGCCGTAACGGCGCAACTCCGCGCGCGCCTGCTGGTCGAGATGCTTCATGTCGTCGGCAACGAGCTCGCGCTTGAGCATCCCGAAGCTCTCGGTGAGGCGGAACGCGATGCCGCGCGCCAGCCCCGCGACATCTTCCGCCTTGGCGATGTCCACGAGCGGCTTCAGGCGCTCTGCGACGATCTCGTCGCGCCAGGCTTCGAGGCGCGTCTGCACCTTCTCGCGGTCCGGGGCGGACAGGTGCTCGTCGGCGAGGATCGCGACGAGCGGCTTCAGCGGATCGTCCGCCCCTTCGAATTTGGCGATTTCCTCGTCGCGCCACAGCACACGTCCGCCGCGCGTGAGGCGGAACGCCTCGCTCTTCGCAGCCGCCACGCGGCGCGCGCGCATCGCAAGCTCGCGCGAGAGCACCTGTGCGGCTGCATTGCGCGTTGCGCGTCCATGAATGCCCTCGGCCTGCGTTTCGGGCGAGAAACGGAAGCCGCTGAGCCGCCCCACGTAGTGGTTCTCCACGCGGATCGCGCCGTCCTCTCCGATGTCGGCGGTCAGTTCTTCCTTGTCACGCAGTCCCTTCATGAGTGCACTCGTACGGCTGTCGACGAAACGCTGCGTAAGGCAGGTATGCAGCGCATCGGACAAGGCATCCTCGATCTCCCGCGTGCGTCCCTGCCAGTGTTGCGGGTCGCGCAGCCAGTCGGCACGATTGGACACGAACGTCCACGTGCGGATGTGCGCGATGCGGTTGGCGAGTGTGTCGATGTCGCCGTCCGTGCGATCCGCGAATGCGACCTGTTTTGCGAACCAGTCTTCCGGCACGCGGCCGTCGGGGCCCATCAGGTGGCTATAGAGAGTGCCGACCAGCTCCGCGTGGTTCTGTGACGAGATCTTGCGGTAGTCCGGCGTCTGGCAGACTTCCCAAAGACGCGAGACGGCGGCGGTTCCCGAGGCAAGGCGCGCGATCTCGCGGTCGTTCGCCAGCGTTTCGAGCGCGATGACGTCGTCGGCCATGCGCGCGCGCGCAAGCCGCGGCGCGTTGGGAATTTCGCGCAGGCTGTCGCGCAGCCGGTCGAGCGAGCCGAAGTCGAGGCGGCGATTGCGCCACTGAAGCACGCGCACGGTGTCGAAGGTGTGCGTTTCAAGCCGCTCGACGAGATCGGAATCGAAGGGTTCGCAATTACCCGTGACGCCGAATGTGCCGTCGTTCATGTGCCGGCCGGCGCGGCCCGCGATCTGCCCGATCTCGCTCGGCGTAAGATTGCGGAACGTGTTCCCGTCGAACTTGCGCACGGCGGAAAACGCAACGTGATCCACGTCGAGATTGAGGCCCATCCCGATGGCGTCCGTCGCCACGAGGAAATCGACATCGCCCGATTGATAAAGCTCGACCTGCGCGTTGCGCGTGCGCGGAGACAGCGCGCCGAGAACGACAGCGGTGCCGCCACGCTGACGGCGGATCAGCTCGGCGATCGCGTAGACCTCGTTGGCCGAGAACGCGACCACGGCCGTGCGGCCCGGCAGCCGCGTGATCTTCTTCTCGCCCGCATAGGTGAGGCGCGAGAGGCGCGGCCGCGAAATGAAGTTCGCACCGGAAATGAGATCCGAGATCGCATCCCGCATCGTCTGCGCGCCGAGCAGTAGTGTCTCTTTGCGGCCGCGCGCATGCAGCAGCCGATCGGTGAACACATGACCGCGCTCTGGATCGGCCGCGAGCTGGATCTCGTCGATGGCGAGGAAGTCGACGTCCACGTCGCGCGGCATCGCCTCGACGGTGGACACCCAGTAGCGCGCGCGCTCCGGCTTGATCTTCTCTTCGCCGGTAATGAGCGCGACTTTGTCCGCGCCGATGCGCGATGCGATCTTATCATAGACCTCGCGCGCGAGCAGCCGGAGCGGAAGCCCGATCATGCCGGTCTCGTGACCGAGCATGCGTTCGATGGCGAGATGCGTCTTGCCGGTGTTGGTGGGCCCGAGAACCGCGGTCACATTACGAATGCGCGTTTCGAGGTCGCTGACCATACTGGATACCCTGATATGCGGGAAAAGCCCCCTGGCATTGCATCCAAGGGGGCCAAGATCAAGCTTTTCGTGTGGCTGTCCCCCGCATGCCGGGGTTGCGCGAAATGGACGTGTACGTGGGAAAAAGTCCGGGCCGCCGTGCGAACCGGGCGGCTCTCATGGCTCAGAGCGCCGAGGGGAGGCCCGCGGCGCTCTGGAAACAAGGATGGGCGGAAGGCGCGTTTAGTCGACGGACGCGACGCGGCCGCGCTCGGGAAGCTGGATGCTGATCCGTTCGAGGTCGATGCGCGCCGTTCCCGCCCCCGTCGGCACCGAGACCGACTGCGGCACCATGAGCTTGGCGGCCGGCACCATCCGGAACGTGATTTCGATGTCCTTCGTGTGGGCCAGATGACGGGTGTCGGCATTCGCGCGGTAGCCGGAAAGCGGCGTGTACTTCACGCGGCAGACGGTTGCCGTCTCGCCCCGGTCACCCGCGAGCGTCACTTTACGCGCTTCGTGAAGGCTGATGTTGAACCGCTGCTTGCCGTCGAAGATGGCGACGGTGCGCCCGCACGGCGTCTCGGCGTCGCTATGGGTGAGAACGAGAATGGCGCTCAGCGGGTCGAGCACGTTGGAGAGATGCTTGCGTTCGAGCGGCACCGTATCGGCGGGCTCCCGGACGACGGGCAGCACCGTCACATGGTCGACGTTGCTTTTGTCGAAGCCCATGATCACGGAGCCGTTGCGCACGCTGCTCTCGTAGTCGAAGCGGAAATCGGCCGGAGACGGGCGCTTGTTGCCGACCGAGCCCGAAACCTGGGTGACGCCCTTCCAGCGAAACACGCCGAGCAGGGCCGACAGCTCCACGTTGGTGTGAAGTGTGTAGGCGCTCTCGCTGACGTTGGACTTGAATGAGAAGGTGCCGAGGTCGAACCCGTTGAGGGTGACCCGGTAGCCTGCATCGACAGATGCCGAGGACAGGGTGGCTGGAACGGCCTGTGCGGATGCAGGAAGCGACGAGAGGGCGGCGAGAGCGGCCGAGCCCAGGGCAGCAACGCATGACGCGACGCGACGAGACGACTGGTACATGATCACACACTCACTACCCCGCCGCGCCAGGAACGCGGCGTTTGGGGGTCACTACAGGTTACAACTCTTTGTCGAGACCCAGTCTGACTTGGAAGGCTTAACAATTCGCTCACAGGCGCGCTGAAGCGAAACACATGTTGGGCCGTTAATCCCCAAATCTTCTATTCCGTTCCCTGGAGCGTTTTTTGACTGTTCTGTGGCGCGAAGATCATGAGGGTGACGCGAGCGATGCTTGACGCCTGGAACGAGGCTCGCGTATAGAAGGGCCCAACGGTCCTGCCGGTCTCCATCGGCGGGCCATTTTCATTGATTTTCCCCGTGATTTCAGGCCCGGCGCAAGGGCGTCCGGCTGGTCGTGGGGGCCGAGAAGGATGTCGCGACCATGACCAGGCGCTGTGAATTGACGGGCAAGCTGCCGCTTTCGGGCCAGCTTCGCAGCCACGCCGAGAACAAGACGAAGCGCAAGTTTCGCCCCAACCTCGTGAACGTGACGCTGATCAGCGATGCGCTGTCGCGTTCCGTGAAGCTCAAGATCAGCGCCCACGCGCTGAAGACGGTCGAGCATCGCGGCGGCCTGGACGCGTTCCTGGCCAAGGCCAAGAGCGAGGACCTCTCGCCGGACTGCCAGAAGCTGAAGCGCGAGATCGCCAAGGTCAACGCCGAAAAGACGGCAGCGGCCTAAGCTAATCCCTTAGAAACGCCCGAAGTTTTCATGCGCCCCCGGTCGTTCGGCGGGCGCATGTTGCGTTTTCTCTCCGTCACTCTGAGGCTGCAAGAGCGTCGAGGTCCAGGCGCTGGGTCGTCATCGCCAGCGACCCGTCCATCGCACGCGGCCATTCGGCCTCGGGGCGATCCCGGTAAAGCTCCACGCCGTTTCCGTCGGGATCGCGAAGATAAACGGCCTCGCTGACCCCATGGTCGCTCGCCCCATCGATGGCGATCCCGGCAGCCCGCACGCGCCGCACGGCATCCGCGAGAGCCGCCCGTGTCGGATAGAGAATGGCCACGTGGAAAAGCCCCGTGCTGCCGGGCGGCGGCGGGCTGCCACCTTTGCTTTCCCATGTGTTGAGGCCGATGTGGTGGTGATAGCCGCCCGCCGAGAGAAACGCGGCCTCGCGCCCGTAAAGCTGCGTGACCTCGAAGCCCAGCACGTCGCGATAGAACGCGAGGGCGCGGTCGAGGTCGGCGACCTTGAGGTGCACGTGGCCGATGCGGGTCTGGGGGTCGATGGCGGTATGCTGAGACATGGGCGCTCCGGGCGGTGTGATCGCCGGATATGGGGGTGGCCGAGGTATAAAAAAACCCGCCGGCAAGCCGACGGGCAGGTGAACCGGCGAGTGCCGGTCCGCTCGGGCACGGCGGATCGCCCCGCCCGAGCCAGCGGCCCTTGTTAGCGGGCCACCAATCTCAGCAGGAAGATAATCAGAAGCGCACCGATGGTGGCGTTGATGATGTCTCCGAGAATGCCGCCGCCGATATAGAGGCCGAGCCTCGGCAACAGCCAGCCGGCCACCACGGCGCCGATGATTCCCAGAACGATATTGCCGACGAGGCCGAAGCCGCCGCCCTTGATGATCTGGCCAGCCAGCCAGCCGGCAATCGCACCGATGATGAGCCAAATGATAAGGGCTTCCAAAGCCATATGTCTTCCTCCGTTTGGACGTGACGCGAGACTGATGGTTCAGTCGTGGATCGTCTCCGCCGCCTGCGGCTGACTGGCCCCAGTGCGAGGTACATGCGACGTTACTTGAGTTCGCGGAATGCCGAAATACGGTCGGTGTGCAAGTGCTCACACGCGAGGGCGCTGTTCGGAACGACGATCGAGATTCGTCGCCATATGTGTCTTCGATGGCACGCAGCTTGCTCACAAAGCGGCAGACAGATCGGCAAGACTTTCACGACGGGGATGATCGATGACGTTTCGTAGCACCATGAACGGTATTGCTCTGGCAACTATGGCGGCCGGCGCTGCCCTCATGCCGGCCGCCGCGAAGGCCAAGACGATGCCCGATCCGTATCGGGGCGTGTGGATGAATATGGAGGGCCGTGCGGCGAGTTGCCAAAGTTCGGACTGGGACGGTCCGAACCATATGGACACGCACATTCGCGTCACGCGGGACAAACTTCAGTTCGCCGAGGGCGCATGCACGTTCACGTCGGTGAAGACGAGCGATTTCGGTGACGCGCATGTTGCGATGTCCTGCGGCGCCGAGGGGGAAACCTATAAGACGTCGGAAATCTGGCTGTTGACGACCGTCCGCGAGTACAAAATGATCGTGATGACGAACCGCGATCGCGAGATCGGCGCGACGATCGTTTATCAGGAGTGCCCTTGAGCGCCGGAAGCCTCCGTCCTTAGCGGCCGGGATCGTCACGATCAGCGTCGCCGAACCATCGTCGCTTTCGTTCATTGTGCTTCTGGATGGCGCGGATGCGAGGTGGACGATGAAGCGGCTGGCCGCTCTGGCGATTTTGGTGCTGAGCACGCCCGGATGGGCAGAGACGGTCGCGATCACAGGCGTCCGCCTCGTTGACGGAACGGGTGCCGCGCCCGTCGAAAACGCGGCGATTGTCGTTCGTGACGGGCGCATCGTCAGCGCCGGAAGCAACGCCGAGATCCCCGCCGACGCGCGCCGCATCGTCCATAGCGGGCGCACCGTCATTCCCGGTCTCGTCAGTGCCCACAGCCATGTCGGCCAGGTTGGCGGCACCTCGATGGGCGCGAAGAACTACACGCGCGAAGTGATCTCGGCCGAGCTGGCGCAGTTCGGTCGATATGGCGTGACGACCGTCGTCGCGCTTGGCAACAACGGCCCGCTTTTCACCTCGTTGCGAGACGAGGCGCACGCAGGATCGCTCGACGGCGCGGATTTGTTCGGCGTCATGCAGGGAATTGGCGTTCCCAACGGAGCCCCTCCGCAGGACTCGCTCAAAGTCGCACCCAATCAGCTTTTCCGGCCCCACACGGCCGATGACGCGCGCACAGCGATCGACAGGATGGCCGCCGCCAACACAGATCTCGTAAAGTTGTGGCTCGACAACTTCGGCGGCCTTCTGCCTGTCAAAATGAAGCCCGAGATTTACCGCGCCGTCATCGAGCAGTCGCACGAACACGGCCTCAAGGTCGCGGCGCACGTCCACGATCTCGACGACGCGATCGCAATTGTCGATGCGGGTGCCGACATTGTCGCCCACGGCATTCGCGACAAGCCGGTGACGCCGGAGCTGATCGAGAAGATGAAAGCCAAAGGCGTGTGGTACGTGCCGACGCTCGCCCTCGACGACGCGACATTCGTCTGGGCCGAAGCACCGGCCTGGACGGAAACGGATTTCGTGCGCAAGGCGCTCTCTCCGGAATTCGCAGCCCAGATCGACGATCCGGCGTGGCGCGAGAAGGTGCTGAAAGAACCTCGCACCGCCGCCGCGCGCCGGTCGCTTGCCATGAACCTGCAGAATTTGAAGACGCTTCACGAAGCCGGTGTGAAAATCGGCTTTGGCACGGACAGCGGCGCGACGCCGCTTCGCGTGCCGGGTGTCGCCGAGCATCGCGAGCTTGCGCTCATGGCAGAGGCCGGGCTATCGCCCGCTGCCGCTTTGACAATCGCCACGAAGAACGCGGCCGAGTTGATGGGCCTCGAAGACCGCGGCACCATCCAGGCAGGCAAGCGCGCGGACCTCGTTGTCCTCGACGGCGATCCGACAGAGGACATCGCGGCGAGCGAACGCATCGTGGAAGTCTGGACCGCTGGCCGCAAGGCAATCGCGCCCGAGATTCGGGCGGATTGAGCGGCGCACCGAGAAAGCCCAGTGGTGCGGGAAAAGATCCTGTTATCGCTGAAAAAGCGCATCCGCAAATTGACTCGGCGACCGTGAACGGGCATCCGATATTTTATGCTCGCGTAACGGTCGGGACCTCACGTGCGGACGCGGATTCGAAAGACGGGGATCGGGAGTGAGACGGGGTTCGCGGGCCTCGCTGGTGCGGTCCTTGTTGCGCTCTCGGGCGCTGGGGCCCACGGGCAGGCCGTGGACGAGACACAACTCCCCGCAATCGAAGTGATGGCTCCCGCCGCGGCCGCTCCAGCCGCGAAAAGCGCACCCAAGCAACAAGCAAAAGGACCAGCGTCTGAGGTGTCCGCGGCGACGGCGGAGCCCGGATTCCAGCCGCAAGGCGGGCACGTGACCCAGACCACGGCCGGCCCCGTCGATGGTTACCGTGCGTTGACCGCCACGTCGGCCACCAAGACCGAGCGGCCGATTGAAAAGATCCCGCAGTCGATCCAGGTCATTCCAAGATCTGTCATCGACGACCAGTCGCCGATCAGTATCGACGAAGTCTCCCGCAACGTCAGCGGCGTGCTCGGTACGCTGCGCCTTCAGACGCCGGCGTACGACAGCGGAAAGATCCGCGGCTTCTTCTCGGAGCAGCGGTTGGACGGTTTGCCCGTCACGTACAATCCGGGATTTCGCGACAGCATCGTCAACATCGAGCGGATCGAGGTCCTGAAAGGTTCCACGGCGGTGCTCTATGGCGGAGGCTTGGGTGCTCCGGTGGGCGGAGCGCTCAACGTGGTGTCGAAGATGCCGTTCGATGCGCCGCGCACCGAGATCGGCGCCACCATCGGAACGGACAGCTATTACCGGCCCTACTTCGACATCAATCAGCCCATCGCAGCCGACGGCACCGTGCTGTTCCGGCTGACGGGCGAATACCTCGATGCCGGAAGCTTCATCGATCACATCGAAACGAAGGCGTTTGCGCTCAATCCCACGCTGATGCTCCGCCCGAGCGATGCGACGACGTTGACGATACAGGGCCGGTTCTCGCGCTGGGAACAGCCGGAGTATCAGGGCCTGCCTGCGGTCGGAACCGTCGCCGGAGATTTCCGCGTCCACCGGAGCTTGTTTACGGGCGCGCGGGAAGCGCCGGACGCGCACAGCGCCGCCGATAGCGTGACGGTCACGCTCGATCACGCGTTTTCCAAACATGTGGATTCGACCGTGAAAGCGCGCTGGAGCCGGTCGGATCTGGCGGAGGTCGGCCAGATCCTGGTCGGGAGCGATGGCCTGATGGCCAACATGCCCCTGATCCCGCCGTCGCACTGGCTCGCGACCAATGGCTTTCTGGACCAGGACCAGGACGAGTTTCTGATTTCCGCCGATACGCGCTTCCGCTCGTCCGCCTCCTGGCACGAAAGTACGCTCCTCGTCGGCGCGGACTACAGCCGGCTCGCAGCCAACGGCGCGATCGTCCTCGACGTCTTCCGCGGCGGAGCGGGTCTCGTAGACTTGAGAAACCCGGCGCCATTGCCCTTCGTGCGCCCGCCGAAAGCGCCCGACACGACCGTGATGGATGAGCGCGAAGTCGTTGTTTCGCAGGGCGCGTACGTTCAGCTCGAAAGCACGCTGGCCGACCGGCTGCATATCGTGGCCGGTGTGCGGCTCGCGGATATCGAGGTCGATTCCATCGACTATATCGACGGCGCGCGCGCGAACGAACGTGCGACGCGTCTCCTGCCTCGCATAGGCGCGCTGTTGGATGTGACGGAACGAGTGTCGGTCTTCGCCGGCTACAGCGAAGGCCTCACGAGCTACGCCGTGGTTGGTCTCCGCGGGACCCCGCCGCCCGAGACATCGGCACAAGTGGAGGCGGGCCTCAAGTTCGATCTCGGCGGCGGACTGACGGGAACGGCCGCGCTGTTCCAGCTCGACAGGTACGATACGCCGGTGGGTCTCGATGCCGTGATGATCGGCACCAGCCACCAGCGCGCACGCGGCGCCGAGCTCGATGTGATCTGGCAGCCGACGCGCAATTGGAAGGTCCTCGGGTCCTACGCATTTATCGACACCGAGGTGGTGAGTGCGACAGCCTTGGTCCCGCCCGGCGCGCGCCGCATCGGCGTACCGGAGCACTCCGGGCGGCTCTGGGTCGACTACGCCTTCGACGAGCCCGCTCTTGAGGGGTGGAGCGTGGGCGCGGGGCTCTACGCTGCGTCGGGACAAGCCGTCGATCCGTTGAACCTGTTTTTCACCGATAGCTACATGACGGTGGATGCCAAGGTCTCGTACGCGACGGAGGATTGGAAGATCACCGCGTCTGCCAAGAACCTCCTGGACGAGGACTATTTCGTCTCCCATTTCTATCTCGGCGGCCGAGTCGCCCCGGGAGACGCGCGCGCGTTCTACCTGACCGTTGCCCGCACCTACTGAGACGGTTCGGCATTCTGCCCGGCGCATGCCGAAACGGCCATGGCAACGGCGGCCGATGCGGGTCCGCCGGGAACCTCAGACCGCTGAACGGCGTTATGCTCCCTGACGTTCGGGGTAGTGCCGGCCATGTCTCCAAAACCTATCGAGCAAACGGTCCTCGTCGGCCCCGCCGATGCGGTCGATCCTAAACCGCATGACGCGGTGCGGATGGCGGCAACACTCGTGTCGGCCGCAATCATCATCTGCGCGCTTTATTTCGGTCGCGACGTTCTTATTCCGCTGGCCTGCGCCTTCCTCATCAGCTTTGCGCTCCATCCGCTGGTGTCCTGGCTCGTGCGCGTCGGCCTGCCGCGCATCGGAGCGGTTATCGTCGTGATGACGATGATCCTCGTGCTCATCGGCGGACTGGTCGTCGTGCTCGGCGCGCAGTTGCGCTCGCTCAGCGAAGAGCTTCCGACGTATCAATCCACCATTCGCGCGAAGATCGACGACATGCGCGGGCAGTTCAAAGTGCCCGCCGTTCTGGACGACCCGATGGGGGCGGTCGAGGAGGATCCAAAGAGCGAACCGGCCGCGACGGCCGATGCGCCGCAACGTGTGGAGGTCGTGCCGCGCTCGAAAGAGCCGATCGAGATGGCATCCGAATGGCTCGCGCCGTCGCTTCAGCCGTTGGCGATGGCGGGCATCGTCTTCGTCTTCGTTTTTCTTGCGCTGCTCGACCGCAGCGATCTGCGGGATCGCCTGTTGCGATTGCTCGGCGGCAATCTGCATCGCTCGACCGATGCGTTGGAGGAAGCGGGCACCCGCATCAGCAAATATCTCCTGATGCAGGTGATCGTGAACGTCAGCTACGGCGTTCCGATGGCCATCGGCCTTTGGGTGATCGGCGTTCCCGGCGCAATGCTGTGGGGCGCCGTCGCGGCCATCATGCGTTTCGTGCCGTACGTGGGCCCGCTGATCTCCGCCGTGTTTCCGATCGGTCTCGCGTTCGCGGTCGATCCCGGCTGGAGCATGGTCCTCTGGACGATTGCGCTGATCCTGGTGCTGGAGCTGATCAGCAACAACATCGTCGAGCCGGTGCTCTACGGCACGAGCACCGGCCTGTCCGCGATGTCTCTGATCGCGGCCGCGACGTTCTGGACGGCGCTTTGGGGTCCTGTCGGCCTCATTCTCTCCACGCCGCTCACGGTGTGCCTGCTCGTCTTGGGAAAGAACGTCCCGCAGCTTCGCTTCCTCGATACGATCCTCGGGTCTATGCCCGCGCTCGATACGCCGACGCGGATCTATCAGCGCTTGATTGCCGACGATGCCGACGAAGCCATCGACATTGCCACCACGGAAATCGAAACGTCCTCCGTGAAGGAATTCTACAACGACGTCGGCATCCCGGTTTTGCGCCTGGCGAGCGAGGACCATCTGCGTCATGCCACGCCGGAACACCGTCTGCGCGTCGCAAACGGTCTGGAGGAATTGCTCGACGAGGTGCGCGAGGAGTTCCCGCCCGATGGCGACCCGATAGTCCACACGCGCATTCTATGTGTCGGCGGAAAGTGGGAAATGGATACCGTCGCGGCCGAGATGCTGGCGCACGCCCTCGAACTCGAAGGGCTTCCGGCCAGCGCGCGCGCCGCCTCCACCCTCGGCACCAGCAATCTCGCGGATCTGGAGCTCAGTAAAGGCGAGATCGTGTGCCTGAGCTATTTCAGCGCCAATCCGATAGTTCCGGCACGTCAGCTCTGCCGCCGCCTTCGCCGCAAATGGCCGGAGGTGCAAATCGTTCTGGCGCTTTGGGATGCGCCGGCAGAGCTGCTGGAAGGCGACACGCTTCGAGATCTCGGCGTCCGCGAGATCGTGACCTCGATAGACGAAGCCATCGGACGGTTGCATCGCATGGCTGCGCCGGAGGAGGCGGAAGCGGCACACGTTGCCGAGCCGCCGGAAAACGAGGCCGAACGGGTGGCCGCGCTCCGTGCCACCGGCGTGCTGTCAGGTGACGCGAAAGAAGGGCTCGACGCCATCGCCATCCGCGCCGCGGATGTGTTCAACGTCGATCTGGCTGTGATCTCCGCCATCGATGCCAGCGAGGAATTCATCGTCGGGCAAAGCAGGAAACTTCCGGGAGACACGCGGGCGGAGTGTGGTGGCATGCTGGTCATCCCGCGCGAGGATGCGGTGTGCGATCATGTCGTTTCGGGCGGCGATACGCTTGTCGTCGCCGATACGGACCGCGATCCACGGTTCGCGGACAATCCGACCCTCAAGATGTGGAACGCGCGCTTCTATGCCGGCGCACCGCTCCGCACGGCAGACGGCGTTGTCTTTGGCGCCATGTGCATTCTCGACAAGGAGCCGCGTACGCTCGATGAGCAGGAATTGAAAGTGCTCGCCACGATGGCCGCCGATGTCGTCGCGGAAATCACGGGAGACGACGTCGGCGGGGACGGGGCGGAGGCCGCCGAGCCCAAGGACCCAACGGCGACCGTCGGTCAGCCCGTGCCGGAATAGAAGACAGGATCGCCCGCAACATTCAGAAACGTTTGGAGAACTGGCGCACCGGAGAGGATGAAGCTGGGCACTGTTATGTCATTGCCGGGCCTTTATAATTTCCTCAGCTTGCTTGCGCGGGTTCACCCGTTTGGGCGCGCTCAAGAAACCTATCCTGCACGCGCTCCTGCGCCTTCTTCGAAACGGCAAATCCCATTATCCTGCCGTCCGTGCCCGCATGCGGCCATGTTCGCAATGATGACCGGTGCAATTACGATACGTCGTGCGGCACGTGAGCCGTGAGCGATGCGGCAGTTGCCCCTGTCCCCCTAACAACATCCCCCAACGCGTACCCAAAGTCCGTCCAACGACGACCGGTCACCATCGGTGGCCACTTCATGCGGACGCCAAGTTGGTACGACCATTAAGAATAGAACAGGCTAGCTGCTCGACAAGTGTCAGGAAATCCTGCGTCTTCATCACGAGTCCTCCGACGCTAACCACAAACCCAGCGTCACCTCAAGGCGGGGCAGAGCCTTTAGTACGCTGCTAAGTAGTGGGCAGTATTTCCAAATAGCTAGATGGCCGCGTCGATGAGCGAACTGTCTCGCTGGGATTTTTGAGCGAGGGGTGAAATCTAATGCCAGTTGTATCATTTTCCGATTTCCTCGCCTCGTCGCTTCCGGAATTCGACCTGTTTATCATTGGTTCCGGTCCGGCAGGATTGTCCATTGCCAATGAATTTAAAAAATCGCCGTTTCGGGTCTGTGTTATCGAAAGCGGTGGCATCGAGCCCAACAAAGAAAGCGAAGCTCTCAATGAGATCGTAAGTGTAGGACACAGGCGTGCGGATCCTGAGCTCGTTCGCCGTCGCTGCGTCGGTGGGACCAGTGCGATTTGGACTGGGCGCTGCGGCATGTTCGACGCTATCGACTATCAGGCACGCGACTGGCTGAAACTGTCAGGTTGGCCAATCGACGGAATGGACCTTGAAAGCTATGTGCCGCGCGCCGGAAAGCTGCTTGGTATTTCAAACCTATCGTTACACCATGCGCTCCGCGACCTTGAGCAATCTTACGATCGAAGGCTGTGGGATGAGCGATTCCTGTCGCCTGTCATGTGGCAGTTCAGCAGCAAGGGCACCGACTCCGCTACAGAGCATTTTGCCCATCACAGCCATCATTTGCCGGATGAACTCGCCATCCTGAGACACTCGGGTCGCAAAACACCTGTCGATTTCGGCCGCGCTCATGTCGGCTGGCTGAAGAAAAGCGACAATATTTACTTGTTGATCCAAACGACGGTGCTCGAAGTTCTCGTCAACCCATCGGGTGGGTGTGTGACCGGAATTCGACTTTGCGGACCTGATGGTGACGCGCGCGTTCTGAATGCTTCGAGTGTCGTTCTGGCCTGTGGGGGGATCGACAATGCCCGCTTGCTATTGGCATCGCGTAGCGTCGTCCCTGTCGGACTTGGTAACGAACGGGATCAGGTCGGTCGCTATCTGGCAGATCATACTTTCACCGAACTGGGTTCTTTCGGAAGAGGCAGGGCAAAGACGCTTCGCCGCCGATTGGGTACGCGGCTTTATCAGGGTCGCGGAGTTCCTCACAGCCTGTGCTTCGGTCTCCGTCTTTCTCCGGCGCTTCAGCGGCAGGAAGGGCTCATGAACGCGGCAGCCCATCTGGTCGAGTTCGGAACAAAGTTAGCGCCCCTAACCTCCATTGCGTCCGGACTGCGCGAATTGCGGAATGGTGTCGACATTTTAGCAGCCGGTCGGCAGGTGGCATCCGGGTTGATGCATCCCGTCGGTCTTGCGGAGGGGGTTTTTGATCGCTTCGTTCACAAACGCGCTTCGCTGAACGATCCGGATAAGACTATACTGGGCTGTGTCGTCGAGCAGCCGCTCAATCCCGAAAGCCGCATCCGCCTGTCGGGGCGAAAGGATCGCTTCGACTCCCCCTTGCCTGAAATTGACTGGCGGATCGACGAAGCCGAATTTCGGACCGCGCGCCGTTTTCGCGAAATTATGTTGGCCGAGTTCTTGCGGCTCGGTATGGAAGCGCCCGATGCCCCGGATTGGGCGAGCCTCGGGCTTCAAGGCTGGCGCGACAGCCTGACCGATTTAGCCCATCCAATGTGCACGACACGGATGTCCGACGATCCGCAGACCGGGGTCATCGACGCCAACTGCATGGTCCATGGAGTTGAGGGGCTCTACATTGCGGGCAGCTCGGTTTTTTCAACGCCTGGGCATATGAACCCCACCCAAATGATTGTCGCGCTTGCTCTCAGGTTGGCGGATCATCTGCACGCGAAACTCCTGAAGGTACGTGCTCCCGCCAAACCCATTACTTTTCACCCGAAGATTCGGATTGGAATTGTTGGCGCGGGTGATCGCATTAAGCGCATCTACATACCCGCACTGAAAGCGACATCCGATAGGATCGAGGTTGTCGGAGTGACCTCTCGAAATCTCTCCACCGCGCAGAAGCTAGCGAATGAGACCGGGTGGACCGCTTATCCTGATCCTGCCCGGATGCTCGAAGAAGGTGCGCCTGATCTTGTGCTTGCATCAGTCTCACCCCATGCAAATGACGGCACTTATAAGCAGCTCTTAGCCCTAAACAGGCCGCTCTTGCTCGAGACGCCATTCTGCTGGAGCCTTCGCGCAGGTCGAAAATTGCTTCGGCGCATCCGAGCCATAAAAGAAAATGTAGGTGTCGCAGAGCAATTTCCTTACACGCCGCTCGCCCAGCTACAGAAGAAAGTCATAGATTTGGGCTGCATCGGCGTGCCGGAAGCTGCAGTCAATCAGTTCTTGGATTACGACTATCACGGTATGGCGCGCTTGCGCGCAGCACTTGGTCGCTCGGACGATGTCATCACGGTGAGTGCGACGCGCATCGTTCTTGATACATCGCGGGGAAGGGGGAGTAGGGTGTGGGACGATGCCACCTTCAAATACCGCTCGGGCAGCGTGCTCAAACACCAGTTCTCGCCTGGCAACGATGTTGCGGTCACACGAGGCCCGACGGGGTTCTATGTGTATGGCAGCGAGGGCAGCTTAACCGATGCGACACTGCTGTTCTCTGAAGGAGAGGGCCGGACGCTTTCGAAAGAAGTGCAACGCATCGAGCAATATGGTCGCCTGCAGGAACTAACGGTCGATACGCAGCTTGGTCCCGTGGTCTGGAAAAACCCCTTCATTCATCACGATCTTGATGACGAACAAATTGCCGTTGCCTCGTTGGTGTTGAGAATGGCCGAGGCGGTTTCGTATGGAGGGTCATGTGCCTATGACGCAACCGATGCGCTATTTGATCTAGAAATGTTAGCCGCCATGCGGGCATCGCAGGAGCGCGCAGGACAGCAAGTTCGCATCGGCATATCCCCGGTCTGGGAAAAGGGAAGAAAGGTGCTGCGAGCGATGCTGCTCCGGCGCTAGGCTCCAAACCCAATCAGGACGGGATCACGACGCGAGGGCTTTTGTTCGTCTGGCAGGAGCGAGGTCGTGACCTTGCCCCCGCGGGAGTACCCGATCTGAGCTAGAGTCCGTCGATCCGAGAAGGAGACGGATCGACCTCCGAGTACCGCTAAGACGAGGGCGTTATATCAGGGCAAAGCTCACGCTTTTGCGTGCTCTCGCACGGGCGGTTTGCTTCCCTCCCGCTTCCCCGACGCTTCCAGCAAGCCTTGCGTCGATTTTACCACCGACGAAGATTCAGATTCTATTGGGAGAACTGGCGCACCCGACAGGATTCGAACCTGTGACCTCTGCCTTCGGAGGGCAGCACTCTATCCAGCTGAGCTACGGGTGCAGTCCATGGAGCCTCGGCGCCTGCGCACCGGGAGCCCCTGATAGCGCATTCCGGGGGCCGGATCAAACGGACTTGCAGGGCCCGGCTGTCATGTCGCCCATGAGGTGCTGACCGGCGTCGCGGGAGCCCCTATATTCCCCGCCCATGACCCAGACCATGAGCGAATCCAATCCCGAAAAGCAGCCGCGCGCGGCCGTGTGCACCGTCCCCGATGGCGAGCCGGTCCCTATCGTGAAGGGGAGCCACCTCTATCTGGTGGACGGCTCAGGCTACATCTTCCGCGCTTTTCACGCGCTGCCGCCTCTCACGCGCCCCTCCGACGGGCTGCCCGTCGGCGCGGTGCACGGCTTCGTCGCCATGCTTTGGAAGCTCCTGGCCGAGACCAAGGCATCGGAAGCGCCGACGCACCTCGCCGTCATCTTCGATGCCAGCGAGAAGACGTTTCGCAACGAGCTTTATCAGGACTACAAGGCCCACCGCCCGCCGGCGCCGGAGGAGTTGGTGCCGCAGTTCCCGCTGATCCGCGAGGCGGTTCGCGCATTCAACGTCGCCTGCATCGAGCAGGATGGCTACGAGGCCGACGACTTGATCGCGACCTATGCCAAGCATGTGGTGGAAGCAGGCGGCGACGTCACCGTGGTCTCCTCCGACAAGGACCTGATGCAGCTCGTGCGCCCAGGCGTCGTCATGTGGGACGGCATGAAGAACAAGCGCATCGGCCCCGACGAGGTACGCGAGAAATTCGGCGTCGCCCCGGAGCATGTGATCGACGTGCAGGCGCTCGCGGGAGATTCGGTCGATAACGTGCCGGGCGTGCCCGGCATCGGCATCAAGACGGCGGCCGAATTGATCACGGAGTACGGCGATCTGGAGTCGCTGCTCGCGGCGGCGGGCGGGATCAAGCAGCCGAAGCGGCGCGAGAGGCTCATTGAGTTCGCGGATCAGGCGCGCATATCCCGCGAGCTTGTGAAGCTCAGGGACGACGTGCCGGTGACGGTGGCGGTGGAGCGCACCGGCGTGCAGGAGCCGGATCCCGAAGCGCTCCTCGGCTTCCTGCGCCAGATGGAGTTCACGACCCTTACCAAGCGGATTTCTGGCAAACTCGGCGTTGAGCCGCCGCCGCTGCCCGACAAACTTTCTTCTCCCCCGGCGGATGGCGGGACTCCCCCACCCTAACCCTCCCACAAGGGGAGGGGGACCAGGCGGAGATCTCCTCGAAGGCGGCCCCGGATCGCCGGCGGGTGGAGCGGCGATCCACGCCGCGCGCATCGCCAAGGTCCCGTTCGACCGCGCCGCCTATGAGACCGTGACGGGCATCGAGCGCCTGGAGCAATGGGTTGCCTCTGCCCGCAACGCCCGCCGCTTCGCCTTCGACATCGAAACCACCGCGCTCGATTGCATGACCTGCGACCTCGTCGGCTTCTCGATGGCTGTCGAGCCGGGGAAAGCCTGCTACGTGCCCGTCGGCCACCGCGCGGGCGGTGAAGGGTTCGACTTCGGGGATGGCGGCGGGCTCGTGCAGGCGCCGCTTCGCGAGGCGCTCGCGCTGATCAAGCCGCTGCTCGAAGACCCGTCCGTTCTCAAGATCGGGCAGAACATCAAATTCGACTGCCTCGTGCTCGCTCGTTACGGCATTCGCGTCGCGCCGGTCGACGACACCATGCTGATCTCGTACGTGCTGGACGCCGGGCGCGGCGGTCATGGCATGGACAGTCTCGCCGAGCGTCACCTCGGGCATACCTGCCTCACCTATGACGAAATGGTTGCGCCGCTGCCGGGCAAGAAGGCCGAAAAGTCCTTCGCTCAAGTGCCGATCGACCAGGCGACGGCCTACGCGGCCGAGGATGCGGACGTGACGCTTCGGCTCTGGCACAAGCTCAAGCCCCGCCTTGCCTCGGAGCACCTGTCGACGGTTTATGAGACGCTCGAACGCCCTCTCGTGCCGGTGATCGTCGGTATGGAGCATGCGGGCATTCGGGTGGACCGCAGCGTCCTGTCGCGCCTCTCCTCCACGTTCGCGCAAAGCCTCGCGCGGCTCGAAGAGGAGATCAACGGATTGGTTGGGCACAAGTTCAACCTCGGCTCTCCAAAGCAGCTTGGCGAACTGCTGTTCGACCGCCTGGGGCTGCCGGGTGGCAAGCGCACGAAAAGCGGACAGTGGGAAACGCGCGCGGGCCTGCTCGACGATCTCGCCGCCCGCGAGGATCTGCCGGAGGATTCGCGCCTCCTGATCAACAAGATGCTCGAATGGCGCCAGCTCTCGAAGCTGCGCTCGACCTATACCGATGCGTTGCCCGCATTCATCCAGGAAGAGACGGGCCGCATCCACACGAGCTATGCGCTGGCGTCCACGACGACGGGCCGGCTGGCATCGTCCGATCCCAACCTGCAGAACATCCCCATCCGCACCAAGGAAGGTCGCGAGATCCGCACCGCCTTCGTTGCCGAGAAGGGCAAGGTTCTGGTCTCCGCAGACTATTCGCAGATCGAGCTGCGCGTGCTGGCGCACATCGCGGACATTCCCCAACTCAAGAAAGCGTTCGCCGACGGTCTCGACATTCACGCGATGACGGCGTCCGAGATGTTCGGCGTGCCGATTGCAGGCATGCCGCCGGAGGTGCGGCGCCGCGCCAAGGCGATCAACTTCGGCATCATCTACGGCATCTCGGCGTTCGGTCTCGCCAACCAGCTCGGCATCGGCCGCGACGAGGCCAGCGCTTACATCAAGACCTACTTCGAGCGCTTCCCGGGCATCCGCGATTACATGGACGCCACGAAGAAGCAGGTGCACGACACGGGCTACGTCGAGACGATCTTCGGCCGGCGCATCCACTATCCGGAGATCAACACCAAGAACCCGTCCATGCGCGGCTTCCTGGAACGCGCCGCGATCAACGCGCCGATCCAGGGCTCGGCGGCTGACATCATCCGCCGCGCCATGATCCGCATGGGCCCGGCGCTCGACGAGGCGAAGCTCGCAACCGCGCGGATGCTGCTCCAGGTGCACGACGAATTGATCTTCGAAGTCGCGGAGACGGAGGCCGAGCGCCTGATCTCGGTTGCGCGCCGCGTGATGGAGAAGGCCGTGGAGCCCGCGGTGCACTTCTCGGTGCCGATCCGCGTCGATGCCAAGGCGGCCGCGAACTGGGAGGCGGCGCACTGACAGGCCGCAGGCTGCAGCGGGCAAGCCGCTACGCGTCCTGCGTCTGCGGCCCCTACAGGATCTCGGTCAGTCGTTCGCGGATGGATTTCTGGCGTGTCTCGCTGTCGATCTTCTTGTTCGTGAGATCGGTGACGTAGAACACGTCCACGGCCTTCTCGCCGAAGGTCGTGATGTGAGCGGACGTGATGTCGAGCGAAAGATCCGAGAGGGCCGTCGTCAGCTCGTAGAGCAGACCCGTGCGGTCGCGCCCCGTGACCTCGATGACCGTAAAGGCGTCCGACAGCGAATTGTTGATGATGACCTCGGGTTCGACCGTGAACGCTTCGACGCGCGGCGGCGCGGGGCGGCGCTGTTCGAGCAGCGTTGGAATCCACGCCTCCCCGCGCAGAACGCGCCCGATGGTATCCGCGACCCGCTCGGCACGGCGATGCTCGTCGTCGTCCTCGTCAAGCTCACGCGCGAGCAGGAAGGTGTCGAGCGCAAAGCCGTCGCGGGTGGTCGTCACATGCGCGCCGACGATGTTCGCGCCGTTGGCGGCACACGCGCCTGCGAACTGAGACAGCAGACGCGGATGGTTGGGCGCGAACACCGTAAGCTCGGTGATGGCCGAGAACGCATCCGTGACGTGATCGGTCGCGAATTTTTTGCCCTCGCGTTCTGCCCGGTCGAGCAGGCGCGCGTGATCGATCTGCCGGCGCGGCTCCGTGCGCATCCAGTAGTCGGGATAGTGCCGATCGATGAAGCGGTCGATGGCTGCCGGGTTCCAGTCGGAAAGCGCGGTGCGTAGCTCCGCCTGGGCGTCGGCCACGATCTGGCTGCGCGGGATCTTCGTGTGTCCGCCTGAAAGAACCGGCTCCGTCTCGTGATAGAGCGTGCGCAAAAGCTGGCCCTTCCAGCCGTTCCAGACGCCCGGCCCGACCGCGCGGATATCTGCGCTGGTCAGGATCAAAAGCAGCTTGAGCCGTTCGGGGCTCTGCACGATGTCTGCGAAGTCACGCACCGTCTTGGGGTCCGAGATGTCGCGGCTCTGGGCGATGTTGCTCATGGTGAGATGCTGCTCGATGAGCCAGACGACCGTGTCCGTCTCCGCAGCCGAGAGCCCGAGGCGCGGACACAGCGTGCGCGCGATCTCGGCGCCGACGAGCGAGTGATCTTCGACACGCCCCTTGCCGATGTCGTGCAGGAAAGCAGCCACGTAGAGCACGCGCCGGTTCTGGATCGTCTTGATCAATTCGGTCGACAGCGGAAGCTCGTCCGATGACTTTCCGCGCTCGATGTCCGTCAACATGCCGACGGTGCGGATGAGATGCTCGTCGACCGTGTAGTGATGATACATGTTGAACTGCATCATCGCGACGACATGGCCGAACTCGGGAATGAAACGGCCGAGCACGCCGGTTTCGTTCATGCGCCGGAGCGTCGCTTCCGGGTTCACGCGGCCCGTGAGAAGCGAAAGAAAGATGCGGTTGGCTTCCGGGTCGTTGCGTAGAGTGTCGTCGATCAGCCGATAGGAGCGCCGCAGCTGACGGATCGCGTTGGGATGCAAAAAGGCGCTCGTATTCTCCGCCTGCGCGAAGAAGCGGATCAGGTTCAGGGGATCGCGCTTGAACGTATCTTTGTCGGCGATATTGAGACGGCCGTTGTCGATGCGGAAATCTGTGGTGTCGCGGATCTGCCGGCGCATCTTCCACGTCAGCGGGCTCAACAGGCCTTCGAGCACCGGCGTGCTCTTGAGCTGCTGCATTTCGAGCGCGGCGCAGAGGATGGTGGTCAGGTCGCCGACCTGCTTCGCGACGAGAAAGTAATGCTTCATGAAACGCTCGACGGCGCGCAAGCCGCCTTTGTCGCGGTATCCGAGCCGTTCGGCCAGCATCGGCTGGATGTCGAACGACAGCAGCTCCTCCGGCCGGCCGGTGTAGAAATGGAGGAAGCAGCGCACGGTCCAAAGGAAGTTCTCGCACTTCCGGAACGTTGCGGCCTCCTCGTTGGTGAAGATCCCCATCGCCACCGTTTTCGGCCCCACGTCGTGGCCGGTGAGATACTTGGAAAGCCAGTGCAGCGTGTGCAGATCGCGCAGGCCGCCCTTGCCGTCCTTGATGTTGGGCTCGACTTTGTACCGGCTTTCGCCCGCGCGGCGGTGGCGCTCGCTGCGTTCGGCAAGTTTGGCATCGACGAACGCGCGTTCCGATCCCTTGATCACATCGTCGCGGAAGCGGCGTTCGAGTTCTGCGTAAAGTTCGGCGTCGCCGTGGATGAGCCACATGTCGAGCAGAGACGTGCGGATCGTCGTATCCTGGAGGGCGAGCTTGACGCACTGATCGACGGTGCGCGTCGCGTGGCCCACTTTGAAACCGAGATCCCACAAGACGTAGAGGATGTACTCCGCGACGCTCTCTCCCCAGGGCGTTTGCTTGTAGGGCAAAAGAAACAGCAGATCGATGTCGGATCCGGGGGCCAGCAACTCGCGTCCATAGCCGCCGGTCGCGACCACCGCCATGCGCTCGGCGTCGGAAGGGTTGGTCGCCCGGTACACGTGCGCGACGGTGTAATCGTAGATCAGCCGGACCAGTTCGTCCTGAAAGCGCGCGAGGCCCCTGGCGCACCGCCGCCCGTTTCCGTCGGCTTCGAGCTGGAGGCGGGCCGTTCCGCGGGCGGCTTTGACGAGCGTCTTGAGCCGCTCGACGATGGCAGGCCGCGCCTCGGCGGGGTCTCCACCACGCTCTTGTAAGAGCCCGGTGAGCGTCTGGCGCAACTCCTGGGGGTCGAAGTACGGCGCGGGCGGAAGGCGGGGCGTATCCATGGGCCTATTCTAAGATGTTTCCGCCGATCATTGATATGGAGGGCTGAGGAGAACCGTCAGCCCGGCTCGTCCGAGCGAATACGTTTCAGGCGATAAAGCGCATCGAGAGCGGCGCGCGGCGTCAACTCGTCAGGGTTAAGCGCATCGAGCGCGGTTTCGAGCGGTCCTGGCCCGCGGGCCTGAAGCACGCTTTGGGGGCGGGCGGCGGCGAACAGTGGCAGCTCTTCGAGCGGCCCATTCTTCGACCCGCGCTTGCGGTCCGACGTTTCGAGAAGCGCCAGCACCTCGCGTGCGCGCTCGATGACGGGCGGCGGCAGCCCGGCGAGCTTGGCCACCTGGATGCCGTAGGAGCGGTCGGCGGCCCCCGCCTTCACGCGGTGAAGGAACACGATCTCGTCGCGCCATTCCTTGACGTCCATGGTGACGTTGGCGACCGACGCGAGCCGCCCGGCCAGCGCCGTCAGCTCGTGATAGTGGGTCGCGAACAGCACCCGCGCCTGCGTCTCCTCATGCAGGTATTCGACGGCCGCCCACGCGATGGAGAGCCCGTCGAAGGTCGCCGTCCCGCGTCCGATCTCGTCGAGCACGACGAGCGAGCGGGCCGTGGCTTGGTTCAGGATGGCGGCCGTTTCGACCATCTCGACCATAAACGTGGATCGCCCGCGTGCGAGATCGTCGGCAGCGCCGACGCGGCTGAAGAGGCGATCGACCACACCGATATGGGCCTCGGCTGCGGGTACGAACGAGCCCATCTGCGCGAGCACGGCGATCAGCGCGTTCTGGCGCAGGAACGTGGATTTACCCGCCATGTTGGGCCCGGTAACGAGCCAGATCCGCGCATCCGGCATCTCGTCGAAGCCGGGCGGGAGCGGTACGGTTTCGGTGCGCCCGAGCACGCAATCGTTGGCGACGAACGGCCCGCCGCGTGCGCGCTTCAAGGCCTGCTCCACCACGGGATGGCGCCCGGCGCGAATCTCGAACGCGTGG